>NZ_JAMYOZ010000050.1:0-27797 GCF_040320095.1 Mesorhizobium sp. M0800 | reverse complement strand
CGCCTCTGTCGTTGTGGCGCTCCCATGCAGAATTTGGCCCATAGCGCATCCTTTGATTCGGAGGATAAGGATGCCCCATCAAAGCCCGGGATCAAACATCTAGAGGGTGCATGAGGGCCGAAGGCCGCTCCGTAAGCGTCTGACGTGAAGCAACGCATCCACCCCGGTCGTTCCGGGCAGTTACGCCGACAATACCGGCGAATGGATGCAAGGCGACGAACCGGATGCTTCAGGGAAATCCAAATGACCATGAAAACCCCGCGCAGTAAGCTGCCTGCGCGCTATGCCGCCGTGCTCGGCCCGCTGGTGCTGTCGTTGCTGATGACGTTCATCGTGTCGTTCATCTCGACACTGAAAAGCCTTGGCTTCCAGCCCGACATGCTGGCCACTTGGCTGACGGCTTGGGGCCTGTCCTGGCTGGTGGCCTTTCCGACGCTGCTGCTGGTGCTGCCGGCGGTGCGCCGCATCGTTGGCTGGCTTTGCGAGCCCGTGGCTCAATAGCAGGGCACGCGAAAGGCCTGGAAACAATCTCCGGACCTTTCGGTGCGGAGCGAATAATACCCGTTACCAGCGGCCTTTGCGCCGGTTCCAGGCATAGAGCAGATCGGCAAAGCGATCATAGCCATAGCGCGTCAACGGCAGTGCGCCGGGATTGCCGAACAGCGTTGCGAGCCAGCCTTCGCCGGGCGTCGTCCGCCATACAGCAATGGCAACATCGGCGCCGGCCAGCAATTTGCCGTCGGCGTCGATCGCATGCAGCCGGCGCCGGATGTCCTCCAGCCCGATGCCGTATCCGGCCAGCGCCGCCGGTTCGGCATTGATGTCGCGAAATTCGATCCGCCCGGCCTTGACCGCCTCGATCAGCCGCCGCTTCTGCCGGCTGATACCGGCATCACAGACCGGACAGCGCGTATTATACCAGACGGTCAGCAGAGGCTTGGCCATGTTTCGAAACGGCACCAGAGGACACGCACGGATTATCCGAGAAATGCCGTTGCGCCGCAACGTGACACGATACCGGCGGAATGGCCGGTTTCGCTGATCCAGGTCGCCCAAAGGGTACGCAGCGGTTTTACGATAACGACATGCATAAAAAGAAGAGCTTAAAGCGCGTCGCAAAGGCCGTTCAGTGCGACGCGCTTCAGGCGCCGCGGCTCAGCCGAGCGAGGTGATGATCTCGCGATAGGCATCCTCCGGGAAAGCCTTGAGCGTCCGAGTCCTGACGTTGCCAGCCGTCGCCAGCATTAACGAGAAACGAGCCAGGACGGCATCGTCGGGCGCTTCGAGCACGGCCACCATGTCGCAATCCCCCATGGTGAGATAAAATGCCTTGAAGGACCCGCCCATGTCTCCCAGCAGCTTCTTGGCGGCATCGAGCCGCTTCGGCGATTCGCGCACGTTTTTGGCGCCTTGCTCCGTCCAGTTGATCAGCACGATGTAAGTTGTCATGGCACACCTCCCTCCGGTGCCACGGAGCACGGCGTCCAACTGCCGGGGCGGGCATCCGGGTTTGTCGCCCAGAGAATGCGTCCGTCGCGGAATTATCCTCTCGTAGGGCACGACACGCAAGAGCGGCGCGTTCAATCGTGATCGCCTGTGCCCAAACGGAAAAGGGCGCCACCGGCGCCCTTGAAACTGCTTATCCGTCACCCGGCCTCAGCTGTCGAGGAAGCTTCTGAGCTTGCGCGACCGGCTCGGGTGCTTGAGCTTGCGCAGCGCCTTGGCTTCGATCTGGCGGATGCGCTCGCGGGTGACCGAGAATTGCTGGCCGACCTCTTCAAGCGTGTGGTCGGTGTTCATGCCGATGCCGAAGCGCATTCTGAGCACGCGCTCTTCGCGCGGCGTCAGCGAGGCCAATACGCGCGTCGTCGTCTCGCGCAAATTGGCCTGGATCGCTGCGTCGATCGGCAGGATCGCCATCTTGTCCTCGATGAAGTCGCCGAGATGCGAATCCTCCTCGTCGCCGACCGGCGTTTCGAGCGAGATCGGCTCCTTGGCGATCTTCAGCACCTTGCGCACTTTTTCCAGCGGCATGGCGAGCTTTTCCGCCAGTTCTTCCGGCGTCGGCTCACGGCCGATCTCATGCAGCATCTGGCGCGAGGTGCGCACGATCTTGTTGATCGTTTCGATCATGTGCACCGGAATGCGGATGGTGCGCGCCTGGTCGGCGATCGAACGGGTGATCGCCTGCCGGATCCACCACGTCGCGTAGGTCGAGAACTTGTAGCCGCGGCGGTATTCGAATTTGTCGACCGCCTTCATCAGGCCGATATTGCCTTCCTGGATCAGGTCGAGGAACTGCAGGCCGCGATTGGTGTATTTCTTGGCGATGGAGATGACGAGGCGCAGATTGGCCTCGACCATTTCCTTCTTGGCGATCGCGGCTTCGCGCTCGCCCTTCTGCACCTGGTTGACGATCTTGCGGAATTCCTGGATCGAAATCGCCGTCTCGGTGGCGAGGTTCTGGATCTCGGCGCGCAGGTCGCGGATGGCGTCCTTCTCGTTCTTGGTGAATTCCTTCCAGCCGCGCGAAGTCAAATTGCCGATCGAGCGGGTCCAGTTCGGATCGAGCTCCGAGCCCTGATATTCCTTGAGGAATTCCTCGCGGCGCACACCATAGCTTTCGGCCAGCCGCAACAGCTTGCCTTCGTTCTGCACCAGGCGCTTGTTGATGTCGTAGAGCTGCTCGACCAGCGCCTCGATGCGCGCCGTGTTCAAGGACAGCGACTTCACCGCCTTGATCAGTTGGTCCTTCAATTCCTTCAGCCGGCGGTCCTGGCTGGGCGACAGCGTGCCCGCGGCGGCGAGCCGGTTCTCGACCTGTTGGTCCTGCAGCTTGCGCAGTTTCTTGTAGGTGTCGGCAATGACGTCGAGCGTCTCCATCACCTGCGGGCGCAGTTCCGCTTCCATCGCCGCCAGCGACAGGCTCGCCTCGTCATCGTCTTCCTCGTCGTCGTCCACCAGGCCACGCGTGTCGCCGCCGACATTGGTGATGTCGTCCTCGTCCTCGCGCGAACGGCGCGACTTTTCCTCGGTCTTGGCTTCCTCGATACGCTCGACAGCCGGCGCCTGCTTGGCCTCCGGCCCGGCATAGGTCGCCTCGAGGTCGATGATCTCGCGCAGCAGGATCTTCGATTCGTTGAGCTCGTCACGCCAGATGATGATGGCCTGGAAAGTCAGCGGGCTTTCGCAAAGGCCCGCGATCATCGTCTCGCGGCCGGCCTCGATGCGCTTGGCGATCGCGATTTCGCCCTCGCGCGACAGAAGCTCCACCGAGCCCATCTCGCGCAGATACATGCGGACCGGATCGTCGGTTCGGTCGGTCGGCTCTTTCTTGGTCGTGGTGGCGGCGACGGCGGTGCCGGTCTGCTCGGCGAGCTCGTTGGCGTCTTCCTCGGCATCAGCGGCGGTGTCGGCGGCTTCGGGCTCCTCGCCCTGCTCGTCGTCCTCGACCACGTTGATGCCCATGTCGGAAAGCATGGCCATCGTGTCCTCGATCTGCTCGGAGGTCACTTCCTCCGAGGGCAGCACCGAATTCAGCTCGTCCATGGTGACATAACCGCGCTTCTTGGCGGCCTTGATCATCTTCTTGACAGCATCGTCGGAAAGGTCGAGCAGAGGGCCATCGGTCGCGGCCTCGCGTTCGGTCTCGACTTCTTCCTTTTCTTTTGTCGCCATAGTCTTTATTTTCTCCAAGCGGCTGAGTATCAAAGCCGCGTAAGCTGCCGGTCCGGTCAAATTGGATGCGCTCCTTCCAGAACGCGCTTTACCGGGCCAGTAACTGCATCTCTCGTTAAGTCCAGATTAACCCTGATATCTGTGGCAAGCTGACTGCCTGTCCAGTGATCAGTACCTTACATCGCTGCATTCCCGTCGATGCCGGGGCGGGTTAACGTTTCGAATCGACCTGATTCCGCCATTCTGGCGGAAGGTCAAGCGCCTCTCGCATGATTCGCATGAAAAAAGCGAATCAATTACCCGACTTAGAGCACCGCACGCCTGATTCAACGCGCAAGCACGTCCTTACATTTCAGTCTTCTGGAGGCTTCGATCTAAACGCGCCCAGCTCTGCCCGACGATACGCCAAACCCTTCGATCAGCGCTTCCGTTGCCTGCACATCACGAAATTGCGCCTGGATTTCGACCAGGTGCCGGTAATTTTCGTCCGTGGGATCGCTGGCGAGCGCTGCTTCCGCCTGCTTCAGCTCCTTATGTAAGGTGCGCGCGCTGCGCTGCAAGTGGAGAGCTTGGCTGAACGCATCGCGAGCATCGTCGAGTGCTGCCGTTTCCAGCGCCGGCCATTGCCGCGCACGTTTGATCAGCGCCACCGCGCGCTGCCAGATCTCACCGCAGCCGGCCCGCTCGATCGTCGCGATTACAGCCTCGCGGTTGTTGGCCATATCGTGCGCCATGGCGTCGAGGATGGCCGCATGCAGCCGCTTCAGATCGGAATTGGCGAGATCGAGGAACTCGACATGGGCGAAATTCTCGTCGATCAGCACGGGATGGTTGACGAGGGCCGCAATGATCGTCGCCTCGCGCACCGACATGCCCTCGCCGCCGCGTTTAACCAGCGCCGAGCGGCCGAGGCTTTCGGTGATCGCGGTGCGCCCACCGGCATTGCCGCCACGTGCAAACTGTCCGCCGGGTGCTGAGACCCTGCCCGTGAAGCGCTCACCGGGCCGTCCGTCCTGACGTCCCTGGCGTCCGCGCTGGGCACCGAAGAAGCTCTGCACGCGCTCGCGCATTTCCTGCTGGTAGTGATAGCGAAGGCTCTCGTCGCGGATGCGGCTGGTCAGTTCGCGTAGCGTCTTTTCGAGCTCCGCCCGCCGTTCCGGCGTGTCGAAGATGCCGCCGGCGGCCTCGCGCATCCACAAGAGGTCGGCCAGCGGCCGTGCCTCGGAAAGCACGGCGCGGAACGCATCCGGCCCGTCACCCTTGACCAGATCGTCGGGATCCTTGCCCTCCGGCAGCAGGGCGAAGCGCACGGAGCGGCCTGCCTGGACCGCCGGCAGCGCCATGTCGGCGGCGCGCCACGCTGCCTTCAACCCGGCCTGGTCGCCGTCGAAGCACAGCACCGGCTCGCCAGCCATGCGCCATAGAAGTTCGAGCTGGTTTTCAGTCAACGCGGTGCCGAGCGGCGCCACCACGTTTTCGAAGCCGGCCTGCGCCAGCGCGATCACATCCATGTAGCCTTCGACGGCAATGACGGTGCCGCCCTTGGCCAGCGCCCCCTTTCCCAGTGCTTGCCGCGCACGGGCGAAATTGTAGAGCACGTTGCCCTTGTGGAAGAGCTCCGTATCGGGCGAGTTCATATATTTGGCCAGCGCATCCGGCGCCAGTGCCCGCCCTCCGAAGGCGATGATCTTGCCCCTGGAATCCGGGATCGGGAACATGATGCGGTCGCGGAACCAATCGTAGGAAACCGGGACGTCGTCGCCATGGCGCACCAGCCCGCACGCCTCGATGTCGGCCTTGGGGACACCCCTGGCGGCAAGATGCTCCTTCAGCGCATTGCGGCTGTCGGGGGCATAGCCGAGGCGGAAAGACTGCTGCGTCGCCGGTGTCAGCCCCCGGTCGCGCAGATAGGCGCGGGCCTTTGCCCCTTCCGGTCCCTGCAGCCGTTCCTGGAAGAACGCCGTCGCCATCTCCATGACGTCAGTCAGGCTGGCGCGTTCCTTTTCGCGCCGCTCCTCCTGGGCATCGCGAACCGGCATCGGCACGCCGGCCATGTCGGCGATCTTCTCGACCGCTTCAGGAAAGCTCATCCCGTCAAGTTCGGTCAGGAACTTGAAATGGTCGCCCGAAACCGAGCAGCCGAAGCAATGGTAGCGGCCCTTCTTGTCCTCGCAGTGGAACGACGGGCTCTTCTCGCCATGGAAGGGACAGCACGCCCAATAGTCGCCGCGCGGCGCGTTAGTCTTCTTCCTGTCCCACGCGACGCGCTGGCCGATCACCGAAGAAATCGGCACGCGGTCGCGGATCTCGTCGAGGAAAGCAGGCGGAAAGCGCATGGGGGACAGCTCGTTTGGCCTCCATATAATCACACGGGCGAAGCCCGACGACTCCTAATGGCGATCATACCCGGTTTTCACAGGGCCAAAAGAGAAGGCGGCCCGCCGGCCGCTTTCTCGATCTAAACCGACGCAGCGCGGTCAGCCGTTCCGGGCTCACTGCGCGGCGATGGCGCCGAAGATCAGGCCGGAGAGAACGCTGATCAGCAGATAGTCGTTGCCGACCCGGATCCATTCCTGCCCGGGACCCGGACGGCGCAGGCCATAGTGGCGATAGTCGCGGATCGGCTGGTGACGCTTCCAGCTGGAATATCTCTGGCCGTTGCGCCAATGGCTGCGCTTCACGACGATCTTCTTCTTCACTACGACGCGCTTGTTTACATCGATATGCTTGTTCACGTCGACATGCCTGCCGCGCTTTTGCCAGTCGACCTGGCTGTAGTTCGACTGCGGCGCGTTTGGTGTGGTCAGTGGTGCAGCCTGGCCCTGCAAGGCGGTTGCAGCCAGCATCGAGAAGGCAATGGCGGAAAGAACGATACGTTTCATGGCGGGTACTCCTTGGTTGTCGATGCCTACGGAATAGAGCCGGGAGGATGAACCGAAACTGAACACCGAGATTACGTTTTCGTAATGATTTCCTACATTTAGAACGACTAATTCAGCGCTATCTTTAAAGCGGGCGTCCGAGAATGGACGCATGACCCGCCGCAACTCCGCAGTCTATGCAACCATTTTGTCAACCATCCATTTCCGACACGCTCCGTCGCGTGCCAACAGGCGTCGAAACCGGGCAAAATTTATTATTCGGCTAAAATAAATCGGAGTAATATCAACCTCTGCAATGTCCACGATTCGCGCCCACTTTTGCACCCTTGACGTCACGGCGCCCGCGTCGCTGGCATCTGTTGGGTTGCGGGGTCGGGCATGAGTGGCTCTGTCGTTTTGCTGCACCTTGCCGGTGCGGTCGCATTGATGCTGTTTGCCACCCGTTTGGTGAAGACCGGCGTCGAGCGCGCCTATGGCGATGTGCTGCGCCACAAACTGCGCGCCACAATGCGCAATCCGTTCATGGCGGTTCTGGCCGGCTGCGGCCTGGCTGTCGCGCTGCAAAGCTCGACCGCCGTCACCTTGCTGGTCGGCTCATTCGCCGGCTCCGGTATTGTCAGCGGCATGTCGGGCCAGCTTGCGGTGCGCGGCGCCGAGATCGGCTCGGCACTGGTGGTCAAGCTGCTCACCTTCGATCTGTCGCTGCTGGTGCCGATCTGCCTGGTCGCCGGCACCGTCATGTTCATGGCCACCGAGCGGCGCGACTGGCGCCAGTTCGGCCGCATCCTGGTCGGCATCGGCCTGCTGCTTCTGTCGCTGGAGATGATCGGCCAGGCGTCGGAGCCACTGCGCCAGAGCACGCTGATGCCGCTCATCGTCGATTACTTCTCCGGCGATCCGGTCACCGCCTATCTTCTGGCGGCGTTGGTCACCTGGCTGTTCCATTCCTCGATCGCCGCGGTGCTGCTGATGGTGACGCTGGCCGGCCGCGGCTTCATCCCGCCCGAACTCGGCATCGTGCTGGTGCTCGGTGTCAATCTCGGCTCTTCGATCATCGCGCCGCTTCTAACCCGCAACGCAGAACCCGGCGTTCGTATCGTGCCGATCGGCAATCTCCTGATGCGCGGCATGGGTTCGCTGATCATGCTGATCCTGTTCCTGACGTTCAAGCCGCCGGTCGCCTTCTTGGGCAGCACGGTGCCCGAGCAGATCGTCAATGGCCACATTGTCTTCAACATCCTGATCCTGATCGCCGGCCTACCGCTGGCGAGCCTGGTCTATCGCGCCTCGGAAAGGATCGTGGCGTTGGGCACCAAGCCCCAGGCCGCCAACGCGCTCGACGTCGTCGAGCTTTCGGCGCTCAACGAAAGTGCGCTCGACGTGCCGAGCCAGGCATTGGCCAACGCCACCCGCGAGGTGGTGCGGGTCTGCGAAACGGTCGAGATCATGCTGAAACGGATCATCGAGCTCTATGAGAGCGCCGATGCCGACAAGATCGGCGCGTTGGCCGCACTCGACGACCGCGTCGACAGGAAGCACGCTGCGATCAAGCTCTATCTGGCCAAGGTCACCAAGAACCCGTTGAGCGAGGACGAGGCGCTGCGTTGCCAGGAGCTGATCGGCGCCTGCGTCAAGCTGGAGCAGGTCGGCGACATCATCGTGCGCAACATGCTGGTCCACGTGAAGAAGAAATTCGAGCGCGGGCTGGAGTTCACGCCGGAAGGATGGCGTGAGCTTTGCGCCTTCCATGCCTTGGTGCTTGCCAATGCCAGGCTTGCCTTCAACGTGCTGGTGTCCCGCGATCCGGAGACCGCTCGCCAGTTGGTGCTGGAAAAGGACCGGCTGCGCGACCGCGAGAAGGAAACCAGCCAGAGCCATTTCGTGCGGCTGCGCGACGGCACCCCCAAGAGCGTCGAGACCAGCTCCATTCATCTAGACACCATTCGGGACCTCAAGCAGATCAACTCGCTGCTCGCCTCGATGGCCTATCCCGTGCTTGAGGAGCGCGGCCTGCTCACCGGTTCGCGGCTGAAGGCTGGATAGATTGCGTCCACAGGCCGGGTAGCTTCAGAACATCGCCTACGAAAATTGCTGTGGGCCAATGCGCAAAAATTATCTTTGCGCCACCTCCTGTCTGTCGGCTAAAGATCGCCGCATCTACCGGAAGGAAAGTCGATGGACACCCATTCTCGCAGCTTCGCCAAAGCGCTTTCCTGGCGCGTCACCGGCACCATCGACACGATGATCATTTCGCTCGTCGTGACCGGAAGCATCAAGCTCGCCGCGGCCATCGGCCTGACCGAGGTCGTCACCAAGTCGCTGCTCTACTATCTTCACGAGCGAGCGTGGCTGAAAATTCCTTATGGAAGCAAGGCAGCCGCCTAGCTCTTGCCTCCGCGGCGGGCGCCTGACCGGCGATCAAGAAAAGCTAAAGCGGCGTCGACAATTTCTGGATTGCCCGCTGCCCTCATCCATGGTTTGAGGCGACCTTATCCGAGGATCGCCTTTCCGCCATGCTCCCCCTCATTGCCCTGTTCATTGCCGCCTTCGCCTTCGGCACCACCGAATTCGTCATCGCCGGCGTGCTGCCGCAGGTGGCGGAGGGCCTCGGCGTCGCGATCCCGACCGCCGGCTATCTCGTTTCCGGCTATGCCGGCGGCATTGCAGTCGGCGGCCCACTGCTGGCGCTCGCCACCAAAAGGTTCTCCCGCAAGGCCCTGCTGCTTGGACTGACTGCAGCCTTCACCATCGGCCAGGCCGCCTGCGCGCTGGCGCCCGACTTCGCTTCGATGCTGTTGTTGCGGATAGCGGTGGCCGTGGCGCATGGCGCCTATTTCGGCGTTGCCATGGTGGTGGCCGTCGGCCTCGTGCGCGAAGACCAGCGCGGCATGGCGGTGGCGCTGATCCTGTCCGGCCTCACCGTATCGAACGTAATCGGCGTTCCGGCCGGCACGGCAATCGGCAACATCTGGGGATGGCGTGCGACATTCTGGGTGATGTGCGCGCTCGGTGTGGTGGCCTTCACGGCAATCGGCGCCCTGCTGCCGCGCAAGACGGGATCGTCGAGCCCGTCGGCGAGCCTTGGAAGCGAGGTCCGCGTGCTCGCACGCCAGCAGGTCTGGACCTCGCTCATTATTATGCTGATGCTGATGATCGGCCAGTTCGGCCTGTTCACCTACATCACGCCGACGCTGCTTGAGGTCACAGGCCTCGACGAGAAATGGATACCTTGGGTGCTCTTGCTCAATGGGGTCGGCGCAACGATCGGCGTCTTCGTCGGCGGGCGGCTCGCCGACTGGAAGCTGATGCCATCGCTCATCGCCATGCTTTTCCTACAGGCGGCAATGCTCGCCTTGATCTACGCTGTCAGCCCTTACCCGCTGCCGATGGTGATAGCGATCTTCGTCTGGGGCGGCCTCAACTTTGCCATCGGCACGCCGATCCAGACCCGCATCCTGACCTGGACCGCGGACGCCTCCAACCTTGCCTCGTCGCTCATCCCGTCGGGCTTCAATGTCGGCATCGCGCTCGCCGCATCGCTCGGCGCGGCGATGCTCAATGCCGGCTATGGCTATCGCAGCCTGCCGGTGGTTGGCGCGATCGCCATGCTGGTCGCGGTCGCGGTTGCGCTTGCCTCGCATGTCTGGGAATGGCGAAGCCGGGCTGCGCCGCCGCTGCCGGCTGCCGCCGAATAGGGCTACAGATCGATCCGGTAGCGCAGGCTTTCCGCGCCGCCATAGGCGGCGTCCTCGAAGAAACGCCCGACGAGCCGGCCGCCATTGGCCAGAACGACCTTCTGCGAGGGCACATTGTGAGGCTTGCAGGTGATTTCGACGAAGGGCAGGCCAACCGCCCCCACCAGCATCAGCCGCAGCGCCTCGGTCGCATAGCCGCGTCCCCGTTTCCACGGCACCACCGCATAGCCGATGTGGCCGAGCACATGCGACGGCAGCGCCGCGGTGCCGTGCTGCCAGCGCAGGCCGATTGAGCCTGCGACTTCCCCGTCCCAGATCCAGCGCCGGAATCCGGGCAGCCGCGGCACCGTCGAACCGTCGGGCAAGGTGGTCGGCGGTCCCTTGCCATCGGAATCGTCGAGATCGCCAAGGAAAGTCGCTGGATCCTTTTCGATAGCCGCAAGCTGCTCGCGCGTCGCGTCGAGCAGCCGCACATTGTCTGGCGACCAGCCGCGCTCGAGGGCCGCCTTGTAGGACGGCAGGTGTTCAAGCGCCGGTTTGACGAGTTCGATCACGGGCGCGAGCTTTTGGCTGCCGGATTGCGGGCGCGACGGCAAGGGCCTTCGGCAGCTTACTGAAGCAGGCTCTTGACGATGCCGCTCGCCTTGGAAAAATCCATCTGACCGGCGTATTTCTCCTTGAGCGCCGCCATCACCTTGCCCATATCCTTGACGCCGCTAGCGCCGGTCTCGGCGATGGCGGAACGGACGGCGCTCTCCGTCTCGGCCTGACCCAGTTGCGTCGGCAGGAAGTCGCGGATGATGGCCATCTCGTCACGCTCCTGCGCTGCAAGCTCCGGCCGCTTGCCGTCATCGAACGCCTTGGCCGATTCTTCGCGCTGCTTCACCATCTTGGCCAGGATCTGCAGGATTTCGTCGTCGCTGGCCGGCTCCTTGCCGGCGCCGCGATTGGCGATGTCGCGATCATGGATGGCCGCCTGGATCAGCCGCAATGTCGGCAGCCGGCGCTTGTCCTGCGCCTTCATCGCACTCTTCAGGGATTCGGCGATTTTGCCTCGCATGGTGCTTTCTCCTTCGAATGCCGCGGACAATAGTCGTGCCGATAGCTCAAGGCAAATTCGATAGCGTCCGGCAAACCGCTGATATTGTTCGACGAAATAAATCCAGGCACGCACGGCGCGGCATCATTGACCGCGTTGGCGCCTTCCCCTATGTACTGGGCCTTGCATGAATTGAATTCTAGTGCACGTCGCCCAAAAATGCGTAGCGGTTTTGGGCAACGACAGGCACAAGTGAAAACTTAGCGCGCCGAGGCTGTGAGATCGCCGCTTCGCGCCTTTTGCTGCGCCGACTGAGGGCGCAACCTTTAGGAGTGCCGCCATGGCAACGATGACAGCCGCGTCGACCCCCCCTTGGGC
This sequence comes from Mesorhizobium sp. M0800, assembly GCF_040320095.1. NCBI lineage: Bacteria > Pseudomonadati > Pseudomonadota > Alphaproteobacteria > Hyphomicrobiales > Phyllobacteriaceae > Mesorhizobium > Mesorhizobium sp. M0800. The sequence continues at coordinate 16,125 of NZ_JAMYOZ010000050.1, read as the reverse complement.
CAGCGAGAGGCCGACAGCCCTGCTGGTGCTGGCCGACGGCACTGTCATAGAGGGCCGCGGTCTGGGCGCCACCGGCTCCACCGTCGCCGAGGTCTGCTTCAACACCGCGCTGACCGGCTACCAGGAGATACTCACCGACCCATCCTATGCCGGCCAGATCGTCACTTTCACCTTTCCGCATATCGGCAATATCGGCACCAATGACGAAGACATCGAGGACCTCAACCCGCTGGCCCGCGCCGGCGCCGTCGGCGCCGTGTTCAAGGCCGATGTCACCAACCCGTCGAATTACCGCGCCGGAACCGGTCTCGACCAGTGGCTGAAGAAGCGCGGCATCGTCGCACTTTCGGGCATCGACACGCGGGCGCTGACCGCGCTGATCCGCGAAAAGGGCGTGCCCAATGCCGTCATCGCGCACGCGCCCGACGGTATCTTCGACGTCGATGACCTCAAGCGCCGCGCCGCCGCATGGTCAGGGCTTATCGGGCTTGATCTCGCCAAGGAGGTGACCTCCGGCCAGTCATCGGTCTGGCGCGAGACGCCCTGGGTCTGGAACGAGGGCTTTGGCGAACAGGCTGATCCGTCGATGCACGTCGTTGCCGTCGACTACGGCGTCAAGCGCAACATATTGCGCCTGCTGGCCGGCCTCGGCGCCAAGGTCACTGTGGTGCCGGCAAAAACCGGCGCCGAGGAGATCCTGGCGATGCGGCCCGACGGCATTTTTCTATCCAACGGCCCTGGCGATCCGGAAGCCACCGGCGACTACGCCGTTCCGGTCATCCAGGATCTGTTGAAGACCGAAATCCCGCTTTTCGGCATCTGCCTCGGCCACCAGATGCTGGCGCTGGCGCTGGGCGGCAAGACCGCAAAAATGCATCAGGGCCACCACGGCGCCAATCATCCGGTCAAGGACCACACCACCGGCAAGGTCGAGATCGTCTCGATGAACCATGGCTTTGCCGTCGACGCCGACTCATTGCCGAGCGGCGTCGAGGAAACGCATGTCTCGCTGTTCGACGGTTCGAATTGCGGCATTGCGCTCACCGGCAGACCGGTATTCTCGGTCCAGCATCATCCCGAAGCCTCGCCGGGCCCGCAGGATTCGCACTATCTGTTTCGCCGCTTCGTCAACTTGATCCGCGAAAAGCGCGGCGAGCCGGCACTGGCCGAGCGTGTTTAGCGCATTGCGTAAAAACGGATTTGACTGACGGCGCCGGCCGGGCTCCCGGCGCCGATCAAGCCCCGTCCGTCACCACTTCCTGCGCGTGCATGCGTTTGACTTCCTTCGGCGTCGGCTTGGCCACCCTGGTGACGAACACGACGAGCGCCAGCGTGAGGAAAATCGCGCCGAGCAGATAGGGTGCACCGCCGAAAACCACGGGCGCGCTCGGGCCCGTGAACCAGGAAAAGATCGCCGTATAAAGCAGCGGTGTGATGATCGAGGTGATCGAGAAGATCGAGGTCATTGCGCCCTGGAGTTCGCCCTGGGCGGAAGGTGGCACCTTCGCGGCCGCAAGGCTTCTGAGCGGCGGGTCGGCCAACGCCTCGAGACATCCAACGACGATCACTGCATAGATCATCCAGCCTTGTGACGCGAAGGCGTAGCCGAAGGCGCTGAGTGCGGTAAATGCCAGACCGATTACCGCCGTCTTCCACTCGCCAAGCTTAGGGATCACGCGCGGCAGGACTGTCGCCATGACGATCGCCCCGCACAGGCCGAAAGCGCCGAGCGAGAAGCCGATCTGTTGTTCGCTCCAGCCATAGCGATAACTGGAGACGAACGACCAGACCGCAGGATACATCATGTGCCCCAGCGTCATCAGAAAGAAGACAAGTCCGATCCAGCCGATACCTTCGTAGTTGCGCATCTGGACGAGCGTGCCGACCGGGTTCGCGCGTTTCCACTCGAAGCGGCGACGGTGCTTGTTATCAAGTGTTTCCGGCAACAGAAACAGCGCGATCAGAAAGTTTGCGAAAGCAAGCCCGGCAGCGAAATAGAACGGCACACGCGGCCCGAACGTGCCGAGCAACCCGCCCAGAACCGGCCCTATGACGAAGCCGACGCCGAAAGCAATGCCGAGCAGCCCGAAATTCTTCGCACGATTTTCGTCGGTCGAGATATCGGCAATGAACGCCGATGTCGTGGAATAACTGGCGCCGGAAATGCCGGCCAGCACGCGGCCGATGAACAGCATCGGATAGGACCAAGCGATAGCGCAGATCAGATTGTCGATAGCGAACGTCAGCACCGAGGCAAGCAGGATAGGCCGCCGCCCGAACCGGTCGCTCAACCCGCCCATCACTGGTGCGAAAACGAACTGCATCGCCGCATAGACGAAGAACAGCCAGCCGCCCTCGATAGCCGCCTCGCTGATGCCGACGCCGGTCAATTCCCTGAGATAGGCCGGCAGCACCGGCATAATGATGCCGAAGCCGATGATGTCGAGCAGCAGGGTGGTGAAAACAAGCGCAAGGCCCCGCCTGGCGGTTTTGGGGTCTATCATGATGGTATCTCCACGGGCCGCCCGAGCGAACGGGAACACACCTTATAGGCGAGCACATCGCTGGGAACAATGAGGGAACGGGCCGAGTGCTTTCATCCTGACATCCCCTGACTGCGATCCAATCTCTCGGATTAGCGAGAAAACCGGCGGTTCAGATCGGGTTGTTGAACGTGTCGCAGTCCGAAAGCTTGCCGTTCTGGAACCCGCGCGCCAGCCAGGTCTGCCGCTGCTGCGACGTGCCGTGGTTGAAGCTTTCCGGCACGACGTAGCCCTGCATCTTCTTCTGCAGCGTGTCGTCGCCGATCTGCTTGGCGGCGTTCAGTGCCTCCGCCATGTCGCCCTGCTCCAAAATGCCCTTCTGGCCGGTGAAATGTGCCCAAATGCCGGCAAAGCAGTCGGCCTGGAGCTCGACCTGCACCGACATGTGGTTGGCGTCCGCTTCGCCCATGCTCTGCCGCATCTGGTTGAATTTGGGCAGGATGCCGACCAGGTTCTGCACGTGATGGCCGACCTCATGCGCGATCACGTAGGCCTGTGCGAAATCGCCCGAGGCACCGAACTGCTGATCGAGCTGCTGGAAGAAGGTGGTGTCGAGATAGACCTTGCGATCGTTGGGACAGTAGAATGGTCCGGCCGCTGACGAGGCAGAACCGCAGGCGGAGCGAATCTGGCCGCTGAACAGGACCAGTTTTGGATCTTGATAGGTCAGGCCCTCGGACTGGAAAATACCAGTCCAGGTATCCTCGGTCTCGGCCAGCACGGTCGACACGAACTGCTTCATCTCGTCGGATGCCGGCGCACCGGTGCCGCCGCCTTGCTCGCCGCTATTGTCGGTGATCTGGCCGCCGCCGGGCTGCAAGCCGCTGTTATCGAGGATCTGACTCGGGTCGAAGCCGAAATACCACCCTGCCAGGAAAATCAACCCTACGATGATAATGCCCGACATGCCGCCGCCGCCGGCGCGACCGCCGATCGGGATGCGAAACTGCCCCGGCCCGCCGCCAAGCCCGCCGCTCTGGCCGCGCTCGTCCTCGACATTGTCACTCTGACGACGGCCCTTCCAGAGCATGGCAACCCCCGTGATGCAATTTTCCGGCCGATCGGGCCGTGTCCCGGTTCGATCGGACACGACAACAATTATCTCAACGGTTACGCCAAGTCACAGTATTTTTCGTGCGAACAAGCAATGCTTGCTGACGCTTGCCTGCTCTGTCCGAGACATCGCAAGGTCTGTGCCGTTCACCCTGCTCGTGGGAAGCGAGTCGCGCGAAGAGATACGCTGGTCGTGCATTTCAGCGGGCGGCGATTATTGCCTTGCGAAAGGCTTCGAGCGTCTCGGCGCTGACATGATGCTCGATGCCCTCGGCGTCGATGCGCGCCGTCTCTGCGCTGACCCCGAGCGAGCGCAGGAAGGCCTCGACCGTCTGGTGGCGAATGCGGCTCTCTTCCGCAACCTTGCGGCCGGCATCGGTCAGGAACACGCCGCGATAAGGCTTTCGGGAGACCAGCCCGTCGGCGCACAGCCGCGTCAGCATTTTCGCCACCGTCGGCTGAGCGACGCCGAGCCGTGCCGCGATATCGACCTGGCGCGCCTCGTTGCCATCCTCGATCAGGTCGGCGATGAGCTCGACATAATCCTCGACCAGCGCGCTGCGGCGCGCTTCACGCGTCTGCCTGAAGCCTTCCGAGTGGATTTCTGCGTCAGGCAGCGGCTTTTCGCGAGGAACCGGTCTTTTCTTCAGCGCCAATACGCGCTCCTCCCGGCAGTTTGAATCGACATTGCGGTCATAACACGGAACCCTATTGGTTCTGGCCGTTTATTTCCATTCGGTGGCCGGCGCAACCGGCGTTCACTGCCGTTCCGGCCGCACGGCCAAGCGGCCACAAGAAAAAGCTCAGACAATGAAATATAGCATATTGCATAATGTTCAGCCGTGGCATAGATAAGGAGACAACATCGATCGTTCCAGTGGAAAGCCATTTCATGTCGGAAGCCGAAGCCACCTCAGCCCCCCGGTCCATGTGGCGATTTGCCCGCCCGGAGGACGACGAGCAGCCCAGCCTTCGCGAAGTCAACGCAACGATCGCGGTGCCGCACTCGGGGATCTGGCTTCGCCGGCTGTTCGCCTTCATGGGGCCGGGCTACATGGTTTCGGTCGGCTATATGGATCCGGGCAATTGGGCGACCGACCTCGCCGGCGGGGCCCAATTCGGCTACACGCTGCTTTTCATCATCATGTTGTCGAACCTGATGGCGATCCTGCTGCAGGCACTCGCCGCCCGGCTCGGCATCGCCACCGGCCGCGACCTTGCGCAGGCGTGCCGCGCCTATTATCCGCGACCGGTCAATTTCATGCTTTGGGTCGCTTGCGAATTGGCCATCATCGCCTGCGACCTGGCCGAGGTCATTGGCACGGCGATCGCCTTGCAACTGCTGTTCGGGATTCCGCTGATCGGCGGCGCCATTATCACCGCGCTCGATGCCTTCCTGCTGCTGCTGCTGATGAACAAGGGCTTCCGTTTCCTCGAGGCCTTCATCATAGCGCTTTTGATTATCATCTTCGGCTGCTTCGCCATTCAGATCTTTGCCGCCGCCCCGCCGGTCGGCTCCATCCTGCACGCGATGTTCGTGCCGTCGTCCGAGATCGTCACCAATCCGGCCATGCTCTACATCGCCATCGGCATCATCGGCGCCACGGTGATGCCGCACAATCTCTATCTGCATTCCTCGATCGTGCAGACCCGCGCCTATGAGCGCACCGATCGCGGTAAGCGCGACGCCATTAAATGGGCGACGACCGACTCGACCATCGCGCTGATACTGGCGTTGTTCGTCAATGCTTCCATCCTGATCGTGTCGGCGGTGGCGTTCCACGGCACCGGTCATCATGACGTTGCCGAGATCGGCCAGGCCTTCGAGCTTCTGTCGCCGCTGCTTGGCCTCGGCATCGCTTCCATCCTGTTTGCCGTAGCGCTGCTCGCCTCCGGCCTGAACTCGACGGTGACGGCGACGCTCGCCGGCCAGATCGTGATGGAAGGGTTCTTGCGGCTGCGCATCCCGCAATGGGCGCGCCGCCTGCTGACGCGCGGCATCGCCATCATCCCGGTGGTGGTGGTCACCGCGCTCTATGGCGAGAAGGGAACCGGCCAGTTGCTGGTCTTCAGCCAGGTAATCCTGTCGATGCAGCTCCCCTTCGCTGTCGTACCGCTGGTGCAGTTCGTCTCGGACAAGCGCAAGATGGGCAATTTCGCCATTTCCCGCGCTGTTGCCGTGCTGGCCTGGGTGGTCGCCGGGCTCATCCTGGTGCTCAACTTCAAGCTGCTCTACGATACGGTCGTCGGTCTGGGCTGAGCGTTTCTCTTCTCCAAGCCGACGCAACCAGGTCGGCAGTCATCCGCCGTTCCAACCCTGGAAATTTGCCGGCCGCTGTCGGATAAATGTCCGTTCGCCCGTCCTGGCTCGAACTCCGGCCATGACGGCACGGATCAGGGAAAGGGAGCTCCAATGAGGAAGATCATCGCCGCAACATTCGTCAGCCTCGACGGCGTCATGCAGGCGCCCGGCGGCCCGCAAGAGGACCCTGTCGGCGGCTTCAAATTCGGCGGCTGGACGTTTCACTACTGGGACGATGTGATGGGCGCCGCGATGGGCGAGACGTTTTCAAAACCGTTCGCGCTGCTTCTCGGCCGCAAGACTTACGACATCTTCGCCGCCCACTGGCCTTATCAGAAGAATGATCCGATCGCCGAGAGCTTCAACGCCGTCACCAAATATGTGGCGACGCACAGGCCGGATTCGCTGTCCTGGCAAAACAGCCAGCCGCTCGGCAGCGATGTCGTGGCGACGTTGCGCCGGATGAAGCAGGAGGACGGCCCCGACCTGCTCATTCAGGGATCGAGCGAGCTGATCCAGACCTTGCTCGCCAATGACCTGATCGACGAGATCAGCTTGCTGATCTTCCCGCTGGTGCTGGCCAAGGGCAAAAAACTGTTCGGCAGCGGCACGATACCTGCCGCCTTCAAGCTGACCCGTTCGCAGGCATCGACCACCGGCGTCCTCATGGCGAGCTATGAACGCTCCGGCGAGATCAAGACCGGGTCATTTGCCACGGAGCAGCCGTCCGAAGCCGAGATCGAGCGGCGCAAGAACTGGAAGTAGATGCCGCGGGGCGATCAAGGATGGCTGAACACTGGCCGTCCTTTTTGCTGTTTTTAAGCCGCTTCTCGTCGCCGTGCCAACCCATCGCGGAGGTGGCCCGCGAATGCCAGTGCAGCCGGCGCGACGTCGTGCTTCGGCAAATGCAGATTGATCGAAAAATTCGGCAATGACGGCAGCTCCGGATCGTTGGCCAAAATGTCGAGGTCGACAGGCACGGTCGACGCCAACCAGGTGGTGACGGTCAAGTCCGAACGCACCGTCGCCGTCGTCGCGTCGATGCTGCCGTTTTCGAATACGGTGCGCCATTCCAGCCCGTGCTCGTTAAGCGCCTCCAGCACCACCGGGCGGAACGCGCAGGTCTCGGCCACCATCGAAACCGGCAAGGGGCGCTTGCTGCGGGCGCCGCCGCCTTTGGCACCGACCCAGACCAGCCGGTCGACAACAAGGCATTCGCCGGCCGATCGACCGATCGGCTCCTCGATCACCGCGAGCTCTATCGTGCCGGCCGCCAAGGCCGCAGCCAGCTCCGGCGACGAGGCGCAGACAAGCGAGATCTCGACCTGCGGATACGCCTCGGCATAGGCCTTGAGCACCGGCGCAAGCAAGGTGCCGACAAGGTCGTACGGCACGCCAAGCCGCACCTGACCGGCAACTGCATCGCCCGCCATCTCCGCCAGGATCTCGTCATTGAGGGAAAGCAGGCGCTTGCCCTTGCCGAATAATCGCTCGCCGGAGCGGGTCAACCGCAATCCACGCCGATCGCGCTCGAACAGGCTGCAGCCGAGAACCTCTTCCAAGCGCTTGATCTGCTGGCTGACGGCGCCTTGCGTCAGATGCAACGCATTGGCCGCCGCCGTCATGCTGGCCTTATCGGCAACGGTGACGAAGGTTCGGATCAGGGCAGTATCGAGATTGCGGAGCATCCGGCTATTATATTTGCTAATACAAATCATAGCAAACATTGCATTTACTGATGAGCCAAACAGCCTACCGTGCAGGCTTCAAAGGAAGCAGCATGTTTGAAACCGTCCTTCCCCTCGTCCTGTTCGCGCTGGTCTCAACCTCAACGCCCGGCATGGCCACGACCTTATCGACGGCGTCCGGCGCGCAGTTCGGCTTTCGCCGCTCTATCCCGCTGATGGCCGGGAGTGCGGCCGGCCTGGCCACTGTGGCTGCGGCAGGTGCTGCCGGGCTCGCCGGTCTGCTGGCCGCCGCTCCTTCGCTGCAACTGGCAATGAAAATGGCCGGTACCCTCTATTTGACGTGGCTTGCCCTCAAGATCGGCCGCGGCGGTCCGCCCAATCTGGACGTGGCCATGGCAAAGCCGAACAGCTTTTTGGGCGGCGCCGGCCTGCAATGGATGAACCCAAAGGGTTGGGCCATGGGGCTGGGAGCGGCGGCATCCTTTGCCGCGCTCGCCAACGGGCCGCTGCAGCTCGCCGTGCTGCTCGGCACGGTCTTCGGTCTTGCAGCGGCCCTCTCGCTGGCGGCGTGGTGCGTGGCGGGCACGCTGCTCGCCCGGTTGCTGCGAACCGAGCGGCAGTGGCGCATGCTCAACATCATGCTTGGCCTGCTGCTGGCCGCCTCGATCATCCCGATGTGGCGGACAGCGTAAGATCAGTTATTTCAGGCAGCGTAGCGTGCCGCCGGCTTGCCGGCCAGCAGGCTGCCGAAGAAACCTTGCCGCGCACCAAGATAGGTTTCCAACCCAGCCGGATCGGAGAGCCCGGGCGCGGTGACGGTTTCGCCCTTGGCCAGGCCGGCAAGCGCCGCATCGACCAGATTGTCGGCCGTCATGACGATCTCTTGCGGCACGTTGGCAATATCGCTTCCGGCGACTTCCCAGAACTCGGTCCGGATGGCTCCCGGCAGCACGACCTGTACAGCTACCTTGCTATCGGCGACTTCCCGCTGCAAGGCCTCGGTGAAGTTGACGACGTAGGCTTTGGTGCCGCTGTAGATGCCGCCGAACGAGGTATCGAAGGCCAGCACCGAGGCGATGTTGACGATGGCGCCGCGGTTGCGGGACAGCAGTCCCGGCAGCACCGCGCGCGTCAGGCGAGTCAGCGCCACGACATTGACCTTGATCATGCGCTCGGCGACATCGGCATCGGCCGTTGCCACCATCTGCGCGCCGCCAAGGCCTGCATTGTTGACCAGCAGCGTCACGCTGTCGTCGATTGATATCGCCTGCTCGACCCGCCGCAGATCGCCGTCGTCGGCCAAGTCGGCGCTGATGACGCTGACTTTGATACCATACGCGTAGCGGAGCCTCTCCGCCAATTCCTTCAGCCGGTCGGCGCGCCGTGCCACCAACACCAGATCGTAACCTTGGCCGGCGAGCCGGTCGGCATAGACCGCGCCGATGCCGGAGGAGGCGCCGGTGACGACCGCCGTGCCTTTGTGCTGATTGCTCATTGTCTTGTTCCTTCTGGTTCCAAACGCCAGAGCCGCAGGGCAACACCCCTTGCTTCGACTGGCAGACTGATTAATGGTATATGCCACTATTAGAACATAGGCATATGCCATCATCTTGTCAATCCGCCGAGCAAGGACTATTTCTGGTTCGCATCGAGGGGTCCCTTCCGGTCCCCTCATTGGAAATCCGCCAATGTCCCAAACCACCCCGCCCGGCCTGACGCTTTGCAACAACGCCATGCTGCGCCGCGCGACGCGGAAACTCGGCCAGTTCTATGACGATGTGCTCGCGCCCTCAGGCCTGAAGGCCACCCAGCAGGGCCTGCTATACCAGATCCACATCGGCGACGAACCGACGATGGGGGCCATTGCCGCGGCCCTCGTCATGGACCTGTCGGCCCTCGGTCATACGCTAAAGCCGCTGATCCGGGACGGCTATGTCGAGACCTTCGCCGACCCTGTCGACCGCCGCATCAGGCGCGTCAGGCTGACATCGCAGGGCCGGATCAAGCTCGAAGAAGCTCTGAAGCTGTGGCAAGTCGCTCAGCAGCGCTTCGAGGAGATGTTTGGAAAAGAGCAGGCGGCAAGCCTGCGAGCGGCGCTAGACGAAATCGCCGTGCTGGATTTTGACGCACCGCCCGCCGCGACTTGAATTATCGGCGGCGGGCAGCCAAGCTCCGCTAACAAGCCTTATTCGGCCGGCATCGCCACCGGGCGCGCCGCCAGATGGCCCGCCAGCACCACGCCCAGACCAATGATCGGGAATGCCGCCGCGACCACGCCGAGGTCGGCCGGTGCGCCATAGCGCAGCACAGCGGCGCCGACCACGGCACCCAGTGCCACGCCGAGATAGAGCGCCGAAGCGTTCAGCGATAGCACGATGGGCGCGGCATCGGGCGCCAGCTTGATGATACGGCTGGCCTGCGCCGGCGGGAACGCCCAGCCGACGATGCCCCACGGCACCATCATGGCCATGAGCGCCGGCCCGGCGATCTCGCGCGGCAGGAACATCGGGATCAGCGAAAACGTGACCAGCATGGCGGCACTCAGCGCCAGCGACCAGCAGACGGTGCGCGTCGCGCCGAAACGGTCGGCGGCCTGACCGCCGCCGATATTGCCGATGACCGCGCCAACGCCGAAAGCGAGCAGCATTCCGGGAAGCGCGATCGGGTTCAGTCCGCCGCCTTCGATCGCGAGCGGCGCGACAAAGGCAAAGACGGTGAAGGCGCCGATCAGGGCCAGGATGGTCGTCACCAGGATAGGCATGACGCCGGGGCGAAGTGCCGCTGCCAGCCGCATCCGGAGCGGCAGCCTGGTGCCGACGATGCCGCGCGGCAGCCGGTACCACAGGATCGCGCCGGCGAGCGCACCAAGGCCGGCAATGGCAAAGAAGGTGCCGCGCCAGCCGGCAACCGTCGCAACGAGCGCGCCGAGCGGTGCTCCGACCGCGACCGCAACCGTAGTGCCGCCGACGACCACGGCAATGGCGCGGGCGCGGTGATGATCGTCGACAAGCGCAACGGCCGTTCCCTGTGCGGTCGCCGCGAACAAGCCTGACGACAGCGCCATGACGATGCGCGCGATCAACAGCAATTCGAAGGAGGAGCTTAGCGCCGCGGCGACGTTGCCCAACACGAAGAACACCAGCGTCCACAGGATGACGCGGCGCCGGTCCCATTCGCCGGTCAGCGTTGCCAGGATCGGCGTGCCGATCGCATAGGCGAGCGCAAACGCGGTGATCAGCGTGCCGGCGAGCGGAACGGAGATGGCGGCATCCTTTGCAATGTCGGGCAAAAGGCTGGAGATGACGAAACCTTCGGTCGAAATCGTGAACGATCCGAGCGCAAGCCAGATGAGGCGCTTATCCATGGCAATTTCCTTAGTTCAAAGGTTATTGAACAATTGGACATAACAGGGCATGATGTCAATAAAGCCGCTGCAAAATAGCCGAACCATCCTGACAGCCCGGTGTCAGGACGGGGCGACGGAACGAAACTATGTGTCCATTAGCCACGAGAGGAGATGCGTTGAAATCGGCTCCGAATGTGCTTAATTCCTGGCCATGACCTTGCCCCATCCCACCGCCGACCAGATCAGCCTGCCGAACGTGCTTGCCGTGCTCGGCGACCCGACGCGACTGGCCATCGTGCGCTATCTCGCCAGCAAAGAGGGCGTGCCGCTGAATTGCAGCCGGTTCCTCGATCTCTGCTCGAAGACCAATCTGAGCTACCATTTGGCCAAGCTGCGTGAGGCCGGCGTCACCCGCACCGAGGCGGTTGGAACCAGCCGGCTGATCACGCTGCGCCGTGACGATCTCGACCGCCGCTTCCCGGGCCTGCTCGACAGTGTTATTGCCGCGGCCGGCGACGCATCGTTGCCGGCGGTCGGCGGCCACGAGGTCGAAGTCCGCGCCTGAACGACCCGAAGCTGGGTTCCGCTCTCGCCCGCCTCGCGAGGCGAGCAAAGTAGCTTCACCCGCCCTCCAGCCATTCCAATTAACGGAGCCTGCCATGCGCATTGCCGTCCTCGCCGACATCCACGGCAATGTCCTGGCGCTCGACGCCGTGCTCAATGATCTGCGGCAGCGCGGCGGCGCCGACCTCATCGTCAATCTCGGCGATTGCGTTTCCGGCCCGCTCTGGCCGCGCGAGACCATGGAGCGGCTCGAGACGCTCGACCTGCCGACGGTGCGCGGCAACCACGACCGCCGCGTTGCCCGCGACACCGCCGACGAGACCATGTGGCCGTCCGACCGCTACGCGCAGGAACGGCTGACCGCAGGGCAACGCGAGGCGCTATTTGCGCTGCCCGTCACGCTGGAGGTGGCGCCCGGCATACTCGCCTTCCACGCCCGGCCCGACCACGATGAAAAATACCTGACTGACGCGATCGTCGACGGCCGGCTGGTGCGCGCGCCGCTGGTCGCAATCGAGCGGCGCCTCGGCGCGATCGATCCCGCCTGCCGCATCATGCTTTGCGGCCACAGCCATCGCAGCGAGCTGGTCCGCATTCCCGGCGGTCCGGTCATCTTCAACCCGGGCAGCATCGGCTGCCCCGCCTATGACGATTCAACCCCGCCGGCGCATGTCTCCGAACAGGGTTCGCCGCACGCCCGCTACGGCATCGTCGACTTGCATTCCGATCGTTTCGAATCCATCGCCGTCGACTATGACCATGAGGCGGCGGCGTATCAGGCCGAGCAGGCGGGACGGCCCGAATGGGCTCACGCGCTGCGCACGGGCTTCATGCCGGGCTGAGCTTGCTCATGCCAGGCTGAGCTTGCTCATGCCTAGCTGAACGGATGACCGCCTTCGAGCGGCAGAAGTCGCGACCGGTCCAATCTTCAGTCGTCAGACGCCGATCGCTTCGATCGCTTGGCAGGACGTCGGGCGCTGGCCGCCGAAGTCTTGGACGTCGAAGTCTTGGACGTCGAAGTCTTGGTCGCCGAAGCCTTTGGCCGTGACGTCTTGGGCGCTAGTTGCGTTGGGTTGAAAGTCTGTGCTGGGGCGGATTCGGAACCGGCCCGAATGTCGGCGTCGCGCACCTGCTGGCCAAAGTTCAGGCCGGTCAGCTCTTCAATCTCGGCCACCGTCGAAAGGAACTCCGATACCCTGGCAATTTCAAGCGGGTCATCGAATGCCTCGGCACGCTCGCCGAACGCTTCGGGCATCACTTCCAAAACCGGCTTCTGGTCCGCAAGCAACGCGATGGCGCGCAGGCCAGCTCGATCGGACCACAGCGCGATCTTCCAGAACTTCAGCGGAACATGGCTGTCGAAGCGGTAGGGAGGATCGTCCTCGCCGAACACTGGCCCGGCAAACACCGTGACACGGCCTCGCGTCGTATAGGCGTTGCGCAGCACATAGGTTTCTACCGCGCGCCATCTCAACTTCCCTTTGGAGCCGGGATGGTTAAGCGAGCTTCCTTGATTGAAGAAGCCGACTTGCGGCGCAGCATTGGTATAAAAGAACGTGTCGCGTTCTGCCGCGACCGCCTCCTGATCGACGCCCCATGCGGGGTCGCCGCGAAGTGTAATATGGCCCTTCTGGAACATTCGAGCGATTCGTTCCTTGGATTTTGCGACGGGAAATCCAGGCACATTCTGGCTCGAATAGAATTCCTGGTTCATCTGCTCGCCAAGGTCGATGCGCCGATCCGGCCGGAAAGCATCGCTGGCTTCCGAACCGGAAATCGACTCCACCCCCAATTCGACAAGCGACGGGTTGTCGATGACCGTCTTGTCCTCACGATTGACCGCCTTGGTGCGGGATCCATCGATATTGCAGGCGGTGACGAAGGCAAGCCTGCGATCGGCGTTCATCAAGATCGAAAAATGATGGTAGCGCAATTCGTGTGGGTCCTCTCCCGGTTTGGCAAGAAGGTTTTTGGCCAACCGGTAGGGTGAATTGGCAACCGTCGGCATTGCCAGGACAAAGCCTGGTATGAAGCCGGGCTCATACCCTCCACGATCGTCGAAATCCTCTGTTTTCCAACCCGCGGCCTCGGCGATGGCCACCTTCCCGGGTTCGCTTGCCGGGCCTTTGCCGTCGTTTCGTCTCGCATCGCCTCCGTCGATCAGCGGCGCCCGGACATTTATCTCGACGGGAAAAGTCCAGGTGACCGAGCCATCGGCATTGTGTCTCGTCGCCGGCGGATTGCGATCCGGTTCCGGCCGCTGCACCGGCTTGTCCGGCACATCTTCGCGAATATCGGCGTTCAGCCGAACTGTCTCGTCCATCATGCGCGGCATGCCGGCCCAAATCGCCAGAGCTTGCGAAACCGCCGATGCCGAGGAGCCCGGCAGCTTGGACTTTCTAGCACCCAGATCGTCAACGATGGCGCTGATCCGTATGCCTTCGTTGATCTCACGCGCAAGCGCATAGCCACCTATGCCCGTCACCTCGTGGAACGGGCCGGCCCAATGGTGCAGGGCGATAGGTTCCCATTCATTGTTGAAGACCGGGGAGCCGGACGAACCCTGTTCGGTGTCGGCGACATAGTGCAGCACTTGCACCGTTTCGTCGCGGGCCACCAGCCGGTTTTCACGCAACACCAGTTCCTTGAAGCGGCCATCGGGATGCTGAACGATGTTGGCGATTTCGCCGAGCATATGCTTGTCGCGCGCATCCGACAGCGAGATAAAACCGAACTCCCCCAGTTCCTTTGGACCGGAACGCCGCTCGCCAACTCCGATCAGCGTATAGTCCAGACCCTCTATGCTATCGGTCACGAAACAGGATTCAGGATCGAACAGGAACGTCGTCGGCGTACGCACGGCATTCGCACCGTCCTGCTCATAATCGAACTGGACCTGGAAGCGCCGGGAATCCGCCGGCGACGAAATCACATGGTTGTTTGTGAGGAACAGCCTTGGCCCGACCAGAAAACCCGATCCTTGTGGATTGCCGTTGAGAAAGGCAACGCGGCCGACCGCATCGGCAGCACGGCGCCCACGCTCGAGGAATGCGATCCCGATGAAATCGAGCGTTGGGCCGAGAATTGCCTCCGGCCCTGGCTGCTTGGCGGCGGCCTTTCTTTCCCCGGCAGACCTCATGTCGATCGCTGCCGATATCATCTCCGCTTCGGTGCGGCTGAGCGACGCCTTTACCTGCAACCTGTCGAGGCGCCTGGAGAGGGTCTGTTCGGCGGCCAGCGGATTGCCGTTGGCGATGTGACCAAGTGAAGCCTCAATCTCGGCGCGCGTTTTCTTGATACGCTGGCGAACTATGTTTTCCACCTGCGCAAATATTTCAAGGTCGACCATATTTCCCTCCTCAACCTTACTTGAGAGAGTGCATATTTACATGAAATGTGCAATATTTTGCCGGCTGTTAGTTCACGGAAGTGGCCTGGTCGCGATTCAACACGCGGCACCTTTTCGGGCTTACACAGCGCCGTCTCGTCGCCTATAAAAACCGGCTGGCGTGCGATGGCGCTTTCGTGCCTGGCCGCGCCTTC
The DNA here is from genome assembly GCF_040320095.1 of Mesorhizobium sp. M0800. NCBI lineage: Bacteria > Pseudomonadati > Pseudomonadota > Alphaproteobacteria > Hyphomicrobiales > Phyllobacteriaceae > Mesorhizobium > Mesorhizobium sp. M0800. Next base: position 1,086 of record NZ_JAMYOZ010000050.1, on the reverse strand, counting down.
GGCAATTGAACCTACCGCCATGGCAGATGATTAGGCGCACAGTAACACTCCCGACGACGCTGCTTGCGATGGTTGCCGCTCCGCTGATGCTGGCGGAGTTGCCGGCCAACGGCCAGGAGCCGGAGCCCATTATCTCGATTGTGACGGGTCTTGCTCCGGATGATCTCCTGAACGTGCGCGCCACGGCGTCGGCCATGGGCAAGATCGAGGCGCGGCTGCCGAGCGGTTCGAGCGTGAAAAATCTCGGCTGCGGCGACATCAGCGGTTACAAATGGTGCAAGGTTGAAGACATTGACGACCCCAAACTGAGCGGATGGGCGCCGGCGCGCTACCTCGATCCTATCAATCCCCAGCAAGTGACACCCCAGGCGGCGGCCAATACGGAGAGCCCTGCCTCTCAACCACTGCCCGATCTGACAACGCGCCTCGGCGCAACCGCTCCCGAAACGGCGCTGAACTCCGCTGACGCAATCGGCAAGGTGGCGATCGAGGATGCTTACCGCCTGGCCCTGGCCGCTGGAAACCCCTCGACTGGACCGGTTGATGGATCGGCGCCCGTGGCTGCGGACCCCGTCCGGAATTTCGGCGCGGTCAATGCGGCGCCTCCGGCCGACGCACAGACTGTTGCGCGGCTTCAGCCGCCGGGGACACCGGTCCCCGGTGCTGGCAACGTCATCCCCTGCGCGCGCTATCTCGGCCAGCCAATGACCAGCTGCAAGGCAGGCGTCGCGCGCACCGGCGACAAGACCGACGTGACCGTGACCTGGCCCGATGGCGGCACGCGCATCATCAGCTTCAAGGCCGGCAAGCCGGCCGGTGCGGACGCACCCGGCGAATTCCGCTTCACCCGCGAGGGCAGCCTGAACATGATCCGCGTCGGTGCTTCCGAACGCTTCGAGATCACGGACCAGTTGGCGCTGGGGGATAGTGGTAAGGGGAATAAGGCAGTAGGGCAGTAGGGCAATATGTTTAAAGGGCGCTCGAACTCTCCCCTACTCCCCTACTCCCCTACTCCCCTACTCCCCTACTCCCCTACTCCCCTACTCCCCTACTCCCCTACTCCCCTACTCCCCTACTCCCCTACTC
>NZ_JAMYOZ010000049.1:0-31479 GCF_040320095.1 Mesorhizobium sp. M0800 | reverse complement strand
TTCGCTGTCCCGCCCAGCCCCCTGCCTCCCGCCTCTCCCCCCACCCCCCTCCCCCCCCCCCGGCCGCCCCCCGCCTCCCCCCCCCCCGCCCCTCGCCCCCCCCCCCCCCCCCCCCCCCCCCCCCCCCGCCCGACAGGATCAGGCCAAGGCCGGTGATGCCCGAAAGCGTGCCGAGCGTCACCACGAAATCGGGAATGCGCCCGGCGGTGATGAGCACGCCGTTCAGGAATCCCACGGCACTGGTGGCGGCGACGGCAAGCACGCAGGCCAGCAAGATGCCATAGCCGGCGGCATTGACGAGGCCCAGGATGATGGCGCCCAGCATTACGGCGGCCGCGAGCGAAAGATCGATGCCGGCTGTCGCGACGACGAAGGTCTGGCCGATCGACAGCACGACAAGGATCGCCGCCGCCAGCAGCAGGGCCTGCAAATTGGCGACGCTGAGAAAGACCGGTTGGGCGATGCCGAACACGATGACGAGGCCGACGAGGCCGACGACGGATGCCCAGTCGGCCCAGAAGGAAGGATCCAGGAGGAGAGCCGTCAGGGAGGGGCGGCTCTCCTCCAACGCGCCCGCGTCATGCGCAGGCGCGTTTTGTTCAGGAGTGGTCACTGCAACATCTCGCGGAAGGGATCCGGATAGTCGCCACCCGGGCGCGGGAAGTTCTTCAGCGAGGCTTCCGCATTGTCCTTGTTGATCAACAGCACTGGCGCCGGCACGTTGGCGGGAAGCGTCTTGCCCTTGGCCGCCGCGGCACAGGCTTCCACGCCCATGGCGCCGACGACATAGGGATATTGCGCCACGGTGGCGGAGAGTTCGCCGGCGGCAACCGATTTCAGCGCGTCGACGATGCCGTCAAGTCCGATCACCTTGACGTCCTTGCCTGCCGTCTGCACGGCGCGTTCGACGCCGAGTGCCATGATGTCGTTGGCGGCGAAGAAGCCGGAGAGATCGGGGTGCGCTGCCAGGATGTCGGTGGCCGCGGTGAGAGCCTTCTCGCGATCCCAGTCGGCGCTCACCATCACCACGACTTCGAGCTTGCCTTCGACGGCCTGCTTGAAACCCTTGATGCGGGCATTGCTGCCGACATCGCCGACGATGCCTGCCACCAGGGCGACCTTGGAACCCTTCGGCACCAGCTTCAGCATCTCCTTCCCGGCCAGTGCGCCGGCAGCGACGTTGTCGGTGCCGATATAGGTTGAGATGGCAAAGCCCGCCGCCTTGGCCTGCTCGGCATCGATGGTGCTATCGATGTTGACGATCGGCTTTTTCTTCTGGGCGACGGGCACCAGCGCCTGCACCAGGTTGGAGACGCTGATCGGATTGACCAGGTAGCAATCGAAATCCTGCATAGCCATGGCGGTCAACCGATCGGCCTGTCCGGTTGCGTCGCCCATGTTGGCGGCTGCCTGAACGGTGACGGCCACGCCGTTGGCCTTGGCCTGCTCTTCGATACCCGTGTGCATGTATTGGAAGAAGGGATTGTCGAGACCCTTGACGATGGCCGCGACGCGCGCCGCGTCTTCGGCATGGGCCGGCACTGAAACGATGATTGCAAACAGACCTGCGCCAAGCGTCAGGCAATTGAACATACGCATGCGTCGTGCTCCTCCTATTTGGTGGGTGCGTTGCATCTGGTTCGTTTTCGGCGAACGGAATGCCTGATGTGGCGCGGGCTGCCTCAAGGTTTGCGATGACAGGCTGCCGACCGATCGGCGATCGCCATGCAATTCGTGGGTCAGGGCCCGTTTGGGGCCTTTTTTCGTGCCAGGCATTGCTCCTCCCAGAGCGCTGATTAATGCCTTGTCAGCGTTTCCGCATGTTTGAGAAAAATTTGACACGCGTCAAGTTTGAAAATGGTGTGCCGCGGGTTTTGATGTGCTGCAGTGCAGCAAACCGGTGTCGAGCTATCGCGGCATCAGATGGCGAAATCCACAAGGCAGGGGATGCCGAGGCCAGGCTAGAAGCCGGCTTGGTCAGCAGTCGGATTCAACTTCCGAGTGCGCCACTCAGGCAGCGGCGTCAGCGCCGGGCCATCCGCGCGAAACAGGTGGCAAACCGCGGGAGAGATGTCGAGCGCGATCGGGCTGTGCAACGGCGTCCTGTCGCCGCCTTCGGCCTGCACGACCCTCGACGTGTAGGATTTGGCATAGCGCTGGCGCTGTCAAAGACCGGACTTTCGGGGCCGGAATGGGTTGATGTGTTCAGCAGCGAACAGCGAACTGGCAGTCAGTTTGCTCAGCTCTTCACCGACCCGGCGGCCAGGCCCGCGAGGAAGTAACGTTGTGCAATCAGATACAGGATCAGAAGCGGGAGTGATCCCAGCACGCTCATCGCCATCATCTCGTTCCATTCGAACGCATGTTGGCCCATAAGCAACTCGATACCGATCGGAACGGTCCGCATGTCCGTCGACTTCGTCAAAGTGAGCGCAAAAAGGAACTCGTTCCACGCCAACAGAAACGTATAGACCGCGGTCGCGACGACGCCGGGGACTGAAAGAGGGATAATCACACGCCACAGCGCTGTCCAACTTGACCCCCCATCGACCAGCACTGCCTCATCGAGTTCCTTTGGCAGAGTATTGAGATAGCCGGTCATCAGAAGGATTGCGTAAGGCAGGGTGAATACCATGTAGGTTAGAATCAGCGCGAAATAGGTGTTGAAAATGCCGAAGGCGACGACCATGCCGAAATAGGGGATCAGAAGCGTGATCGGCGGTACGGTCTGTGTGCTGATGATGAAGACGTTAAGCGTATTCTTAAGCCGGAATGAATAGCGGCTGAAGCCATAGGCCGTCAGAATGGCGATCAGTAACGTCAGAAGGGTTACCACTCCCGCGACCAGATAGCTGTTGAGAAAGAAGCGCACCTTGGTCGGATCATTGAAGATCGAAAGATAGGCTACGTTCGTGAAATGGTCGGGCAGCAGTCTCGGCGGCAGGGCAAAGATCTCGGTGTTCGATTTCAACGAAGTGAAAAACATCCACAGGATTGGAAAGCCTGCAAAGACCAGACCGGCCGCGAGCCCGAGATATGTCAGTACGGTCGGCAAAACGGTGCTTTTGAAGGAGCGCTTTGCCATTGCCGGTCACCTGGCCTTCTGGTGTTTGATGTAGAAGTAAGTCGCGCCCATCGAGATGATCAAGATGAAGATCGCGCTCGCCGAAGCCTGTGAAAATTCGTAACTCGAAAACGCAAGCTTATAGGTATACGTGCTCAGCACCTCGGTCGAATGGATCGGTCCACCGCCCGTCGTCATCCAGACCAGGGGGAAGACTTGCATCGTCCAGATAAAATCCAGCAGGGCGATGCTGATGATGATTGGCATCAGCTGCGGGATCGTAATGTACCGAAACTTTTGGAACTCATTGGCGCCATCGATGCCGGCGGCTTCGTAAAGGTCCTTGGGGATGCCCTGGAGACCGGCGAGCAAGCTGACCATATATAGGGGGTATCCCGCCCAGATGTTCGCAAACGTCAACGCATGGATCGCGGTTTTCGTCGAGGAGAACCACTCGACCTTGGAGTTGACGATATGGAGCGTCATCAGAATGCTGTTGACCACGCCATTGGGATCCAAAAGCAGCCGCCAGATGATTGCGATGATCACTGCCGTAAAGAGCCAGGGCAATATGTAGAGAACACGCAGGATGCTTCTAATCATCGGATGGACGCGTTGGGTGTTCAGCAACAGGGCGAAGGCCAGGCCGATTAGAAGGTGGAAAATGACGCTCATCACCGTGAAATAGAGGGTCTGCCCGACCGACTGCCAGAAGACTGGATCTGTGAAGATCGTCTCGTAGTTCTGCAACCCTATGAAAGCAGCGTCCTTTTTCATGATTGCGCCGTCCATCAGCGAATAGCGCAGGACCGTGATCATGGGAAACAGCATTAGTAGACAAAACAAAAACGTGGCGGGTGCCACATAAAACAGCGGAGTGAGCCGCTTTCTCGTCTTGTAAGAAAGCATGCCACGCTTGCGCATTTTCGTTCGCGCGACGATCAAACCTTCGTTGGCGAGGCTCATGAGGTACAATCCGCTTGGTCATCGACCGTATGGTCCGGTTCCGATGCAGCGGCAGCGCGATAGATCTTATCGCGCTGCCGAATTGTCTGAAGCAGCGCCTACTTGGCGAAGTCAACCAACCACTGCTTTTGCGTGTTGGCAGCGGCCTCCTTTGCGGTTTGCTGGCCGTCGAACATCTTTTGCACTTCGACGTTCATGTCGCGCATCAGGTCTTCGGCCACCGGCAAGCCCACGAATTCATTGGCCAAGTGACCGCTTTGGAAGATCTTGAAGGCTTCCTCGAACAGCGGGTCCGATTTCGAGAAGTCAGGCTTCGCTTGCACGTTGCCCGGAAAGGCATTTGCGAGCGATACCAGGCGGCCGTTCACTTCCGGGCTCATCAGATATTCAACAAGCTTCCAGGCTTCTGCCTTATGCTCGGTGCTGTTGCTAATGCCGATGCCCCAAGAGGCATAGGGCAGTCCGCGCTTACCCGTATAGCCGTCGACCGCAGGAAGCGCAGAGATACCGAACTTGAGATTGGGGTTACGCTGGCGGATAAGATTGATATGAGCCAGCGAGTCGATCATCATTCCGACACGGCCGTTGACGAACTCTTCGACCTTGTCCTGTTCCTTCTTGGCAAAGATGCCTGGCGATATGACGCCAGCGTCCTGTAGCGACTTGACGTATTCGAGTGTACCGACCACGGCCTCATTTTCCACGTCGGGCTTGCCGTCCTTGAGCATCGATGCTCCGGAAGCCCAGACCCAAGACATCACGTCGTTCTGGATGCCGCCGGGGTTTTGCAGCGATAGCGGCAGCACCCACCCGTACTCATTCTTGTCCGCATTGGTCATCTTCTTCGCGGCAGCGGCGAATTCTGTGCGGTTGGCCGGCATCTTGTCGACACCAGCAGCCTTGGCCAGATCGAGGTTGACGAAGACCGGGTATACGAACGAGGCGAGCGGGAACATGACGCTTTGGCCGTTGACCTTGATGATGTCAGCGATCTGGCTCTGATCATATTTGGCGTCAGCCATCAGGCTGTCCATGGAAGCGATTGCGCCCTGCTTTGCAAGGCCATTGACCCATGCTCCGTCCAGGCCGACGACGTCGCTGAGCGTCCCCGACGCGGCGCCGACTACGATCTGATCATGGGTGGCGGAATAGGGACCGCTGACGAGCGTCACCTTGATACCAGGGTTTTTGGCTTCGAAGTCGTCCATGATGCTACGCAGAGCACCGGCGGGCATTTCCGGCTCCCACCATTGGATGAATTCGAGATTGGTCTCAGCAAAGGCGCAGGTAGCAGACAGTGCCCAGACAGCCACAGCGGACGTGGCCGCAGCAATATATCTTCTGACGTTCATGTTTTCCTCCTAGGAGCGACGTTTGGCTCGATCCTCCCGATCGCGATCAAACTAGGTTCTTTTCCGGGTCTTTGTGTCAATCAAGAACTGCAATCGTGAAAAATGGGTAGGATGCCGGGACGTTATGAATGAATGTAAGCCATTGATTGGTATATGGTTTTCTTAAGTTCTCTGAGGGTAGTTTTTCCCTTGTGCACATTGCTTGTGCCGCTTTCTTTCTCTGTTTTCGTAAACAAATGAAAGCCACTCCCCTAAAAAGAAAACAAATGAAAGTCGTATATTGGAAGAGAAAAAACGCCATTCGGTGGGGTTCGCGCGCTCGCGTAGACGTCGCAATTCAGAGGCGTTCAGGCGATCGTTTTGGTTGTCGATGACAGGGTGCCGCCGGGCACAAGACGATCTCCACCTCCGGTGGAAAAATCGGCTGTCGCGCGCTGAACCGATGTCGAGCAAAGTCTCACCATTTGCCAACGAAGACGGCCCGAGCTGTGATGGGCGAGCGAGAACTGGTCGGATTGCCCAGGAGAGCGAAGCCAGCGTCTACCGTCACCTACGCAAATGGACCAGAAGACGGAAGCGACATTTGCTCCTCCGTCCCTTTAGCCGGGTCAACCATCGCGGATCACGCTAGATTGTGAGGTGCGTCTGGGGATCGAAGAAGTGCAACTTGGCCGCATCGATCGCCAGATCAATCAACGCGCCCGGCCGGACCGCGCTGACGGCTTCAAACCTCGCTACGACGTTTGCGGCGCCGCTTAGATCTTCAACAGCGTCTGGGTCGCCAGAATCGATTCGAACCGCGTCGACCTTCAAATGAACGATAAGCTCGGATCCCAATTCCTCTGTCGTCTTCACGATGGCCGGTAGAGTGGCATGTCGCGATCCCGATTCCAGACTGCTGTCGTAAAGATCCTCGGGGCGTATGCCGAAAATGAGCGTCTTGCCTTCGAAGGCGCTCAGACCAGGAGAGCGCTCAAACGCACTCGTCTGTACCGGTATCGAAAAGGTCGGCAGGTTGATCCTGCCATTGTGCAAACGGCCTTCGAACAGGTTCATCGACGGCGAGCCGATGAAACCCGCGACGAAGGCATTGACTGGTCGATTATACAGCGTCTTTGGCGTGTCGACCTGCTGAAGGACACCGCCTTTCAAGACCGCAACCCGGTCGCCCATGGTCAAGGCTTCGGTCTGATCGTGTGTCACATAAATCGTGGTCACCCCCAGCTGTCTTTGCAGGCTGACAATTTCCGCGCGCATTTGCACGCGCAGCTTGGCATCGAGGTTTGACAAGGGTTCATCCATGAGAAAGGCTGCCGGTTCGCGCACCATCGCGCGCCCCATGGCGACCCTCTGGCGTTGTCCGCCAGACAGCGCGGCCGGTTTACTGTCGAGCAGCGTGTGCAGCTGCAGGGTCTTTGCTATTTCATGGACGCGCTTCGTCCGCTCGGCCTTGCTCTTCCCCGCAAGCTTCATCGAAAAGCCTATGTTGTCGAACACTGTCATATGCGGATAAAGGGCATAGTTCTGAAAGACCATCGCAATATCCCGGTCCTTCGGCGCTAGGTCCTCAACATTCTCTCCACCAATGGTCAGGGTTCCGCTGCTGATCTCCTCCAGCCCCGCGATCATGCGCAAGGCTGTCGATTTTCCGCATCCCGAAGGGCCAACGAGAATGAGGAACTCGCCGTCGTTTATCGTCAGGCTAAGATCCTTAATGGCTTGGAATTTCGTCCCGTAGGTTTTGCAAATTTTGTCCAACACAACAACAGCCACGTCACATCCTCCCTATTGTCAGCGCTACCTAAACATCGAATAGCCTCCGCGCGGCGCGACTGCAGATCGAACCGGCATTGCTATCTGCGCGGTTAACCGCGCGCCTCGGACGTCCCACCAGCAGCGGCAATATCCGAGTGATGAATTCTCAGTCTGGCGACGTAATCGGTATGGGCACAGGTGCATTTTCTTTCGCCATCCACGCGACACAGGCGTTGTGATCCGGCAGAGCCATGCGGCCACCCCGGCCCGTCACTGAGATCGCGGCCGCGGCAGTTGCATAAACAGCGCAGGCGACAGGCTGCTTTCCCTGCGTAAGGGCGAAGGCATAGGCGCCATGAAAACAATCCCCCGCGCCGGTCGTGTCCACTGCCCTGACCTTGTAGGCCGGAACGTGCCACAAAACGACATCGTCCTTTTGCCGGATATAGGCTCCTCGATCGCCTTCGGTTAACACGACCGCGGAGCGGTCATCTGACCACAGCTTGCGCAGGATCGCTGTCGCCTTGGCCTCGCCAGTATAGGTTTGGGCAAATTTCAGAGGCAATACCAGGTGATTTGACAGGCGGATCAATCGTTCGGTCGCAGGTCCGACAGTCCACTCAATATCGGCCACCACCGCCAGACCCAGCTTACGGGCACGAGCAACGATCATGTCGGCGTGCGTGGCGTAACCGTCGATCAGCAGCACCTGGGCTTGCGCAAGGACGCTATCGGCCAGCGCATCGGAGGTCCCGTGCGGCACATCATCATCATAGGCGATGAACCTGTCACCATCGGGCGCGACCGTAATAACCGACCGGATCGGCTTGGCATCGGAACGACGTGGCGCGAAAGATATGTCGACGCCGTGTCGTTCAAGCTCGTGGGCGCCGACATCCGTAAGTGGCTGATCACTCAGCCAGCCGATGAAACCGGCACGCCCCCCCAGCTTGGCGACAGCAACGAGTGCCGTCGCCACATTGCCGCCGTGGTCCTTCGTGCGATTTGTCACCTTCCCTTTGCCAGCACCCAGCGGGCTGTCGACATAGATGATGTCGTCAATCGCCAAGGCTCCGAAGCCCAAAACCTGCAGATTGCCGGTCACAGCTCACGTGCCCGCAGCCGCCAAAGCGTCTTGCGGCGCCATCCCATCGTGAATGACGCACTTGAATGCACGCGCTGCCATCGTGGTGTCACCGTGCCCCCACAGATTGCGCCCCACGACGGCACCCTTCGCACCGGCGCGCAGGGCTTCAGACGTCTGGGTGAGAGCGCCCAGAAGATCCTCGGTCTTCGGACCGCCGGCGATAACGATGGGAACCGGGCAAGTTGCCACGGTTTCCTTGAATGAGTCGAAGTCCCCGGTGTATCCGACCTTGATCACGTCAACACCGGTCTCAAAACCAATCCGCACTGCGTAGGCGATTTCGTCGGGGGTGAAGACGATCTTGCAGCCGTTTGAATAGTCGCGGGGATAAACATGTGCAACGACCGGCATTTCGAAACGAGCAGCCGCGTTGACCGTATCGGTAAGCCAACGAATGTAGTGACCCTCGGTATCGCCCCGCACCGGAATGGCGACCGCCAGCGCATCGGCACCATAGCGCACTGCATCTTCGGGCGTCGCGATCAACTGACTGATCCGATCGTCGGGCGTAAAGCATCCCGCCTGAATGACCAGCGCTGCCTTGCCGGCGTAAGCCGGCCACAAATGACGCGCCGCACCAGGCTGAATGCTGATGTAATCTGGCTCTCCGGCCATCACCCGCTTGAGCGCGCCGGGCAGATCCGCAAGGCCTCCCTCGCGGACGTTGCCGTACCCTACGAAATGGTCGACGGCACCACCGAACAGGTTCCCAGATCGATGCGAGAACAGCCGCGACAAGCGAATTTTAGTTCCAAGGCCCATATCAGTGCAGTCCCTTCGCAATTGTTGATCTGACGTTGAGGACCCTAACTCGAAAGCAAAACAATATTCAATATTTCGATTTCTTTCGTTTCGATATAGGTTGCAACTGCAACGGCTAGCATTCGCTGCGGTGAGGCGGTATCCCTCGAATTCTCAAACGCAGGCCGGTTTCCTATTCGATTTTCGAAAGGTTGGCGTGCAGTTATCCAAACAGCAATTCGGGGTTACACATGCTTGCGGAACAACGGCGACATCAGATCATGCTCGCGCTTCAGCGGACCGGCCAGGCGCGTACCAGCCAACTGGCGGAAAACTTCGGCGTCTCCGAGGTGACCATCAGGTCCGACCTGGAAATTCTGGATGCAAAAAAGCAGTTGATCAAAACGCATGGCGGTGCGATCGCCTTGCCCGCTGATTCGCCCGCGGCGGCCTTCGAAGAGCGGATGTCTCGCAATTTCGATGCCAAACGGCGTATCGCGCAGATGGCGGCGCGCCAGATCATAGACAACCAGTCCGTGGTGTTCGACAGCGGCTCGACGTTGCTGCAGGTCGCAATGCAGATGCCCCCGGTCAACAATGTGGTAGTAGCCACAACCGCGATGAACATTGCACAGCATCTGATGTATCGCCCTGGGCTGGACGTGCATATGATAGGCGGTCGGGTCTATCCCTCGACGGTCAGCACGATCGTGTCGGATTTTGATAGGGCTGTGGGCGGCCTTGTGGCCCACCAAGCGTTCCTCAGCGCGCATGCGATCGATCAGGCATTCGATGTCGTCGATGTCTCAGAAGACATTGCGCGCACAAAACGCAATCTGGTTCGTATGGCCAGGCGCGTGATCCTTGTGGCGGATTCAAGCAAATGGGATATTGGCGCCTCATCTAAGGCATTTTCGTTGTCACGTGTCGATCTGATCATCACCGACACCGCTATGCCCTATGGGATTCGCAGTCGATTGGACAAGCTGGGAGTCGAAGTGCGCTATGTGTAGGTGCCTTCCGGATTGTGGTGCCCAGAATTGGCAGCGTGTCCCATTGGCAACCGACGTTTCGGAGTACGAAGACAAATTTAGCACATTAAGGATCTTCATATCGCGCTAGACTGGAAAGCGCGCTGTTGCTGCCCTCAGCATCTCGGTGCCGACGCTGCGTCAATCGCCGAAGCTCGATCTCGCCGGCTGAGACCAGCTTCTTCACCTCGCGGAACCTCCCGGCGTTTCTCCCCAGGGCCCGACTCGAACGACCCCTCTCAGTCGCGTGCAATTCTGCCTGGCGGCAACCGATATTCGGAGTCAATATGGCTTGTACTTTTCGCGTCAACTAATAAATTTACGCGTGAAAAAATTCAGCGATACGCGTTGAAACTGCTGAAGCTCTCTGTAAAATTTTGCATTGCCGTTGCACGGCAGCGTATGCGGGTACCCTGGGGCAGCGCTAGGGCAACCCAGTGATTGGATGTCCAGAACGCGAGGCGTTTGAATTGCCGACGACGCACAAGACGATGGATGATTTTGCCCGCTCTTGCGGCGTCTCCAGGCCGACGCTGTCGAAATATTTCGACGATCCGACCAGCGTCAAGCCAGCGACACGGCAGCGTATCGAAGAGGCGCTGCGCTCGTCCGACTACCAGCCCAATCTGTTTGCACGCAACCTGAACCGCAAGCGGACCCGCAGCATCGGCATCATGGTGCCGACAGTGGCCGACCCCTTTTATTCGGAGATGGTCAGCCGCATCGAACTAAGGCTGCGCGACGAAGGCTACTGGCCGATCGTGATCTCCTCGCACGGCTCGCGCGAGCTCGAAGTGGAGGCAACGCGAACCATCCTGTCGCTGAAGGTCTCCGGTGCACTCATCGCGCCGCTCGGCCTGCGCTCGGACCACGGCACGCTGGAGAAGCTGACGCAGGCCATACCGGTGGTCTATTTCGACACCTATCTCGAAGGCGGAACGCCGTTCGTCGGCAACAACAATGCCCAGAGCGTCTCGACCATCGTCGAGTATCTGTGCCGGTCCGGCGACGCCCCGGTCTATTTCGATATCCCGCACGTCAACCACAACTCGCCAGAACGACTGAAAAGCTATATCGCTTCTATGAAGCGGCTCGGGCATGAGCCTGTCGTCATCGGCAACACCGACGAGTACACATGGGATTTCGAACGGATCGGCTACGAGCAAATGGAAAAAATGCTCGGCAATGGCGGCCTGTCGGGCAAGACCATTCTGTGCAACAACGACCGTCTCGCCTTCGGCGTGATGGCGGCCGCCTACGCGCAAGGCCTCAAGGTCGGTCGCAAGGCCGACTGCGACCTGCGTGTCGCAGCTCATGACGATCACCCGCTGAGCCGCTACACATGTCCAGGCCTCACCACCATGGCGCAGGACTTCGCCGCCATGGCGGGATATAGCGTCGAGACGCTGCTGGCCCTGCTGAGCGAGGATGGAGCTGAGGTTGCCGCTAAGGTCAATCTCGACGCGACGCTGGTTATGCGTCAATCGGCCTGAGCTTTCCATCGAAGCCGCGCCACGCGGCAACCGCCGCGCCGACGGCTTGCCGCGAGGCCGGACCATGGCGGCCCATCGAGACAAAGCCGTGGATCTGGCCAGGCCAGCGCCTCAGCACGACAGGCACGCCGTCATCTTGCAGACGCTTTGCGTAAGCCTCACCCTCGTCAACGAGAATGTCGTGACCGGCGATCGCGACAAAGGCTGGTGCTGCGCCGGCAAGGCTGGCGACCTTCAGCGGCGACACGCGCCAGTCGTCGATATCCCCGGCATGGTTGACATAGTGGTCGCGGAACCAGGCCATCGTTGCCGCGGTGAGACCATAGCCCTCAGCAAAACGGCGATAGCTGTCCGCTGTCTGCGAGGCATCCGTGTTCGGATAGAACAGCAATTGCACGGTCGGCGGATTCTTGCTCCCACGCACCATCACCCACCCCCCCGCAGCTTTATTCCCACGGGCGCTGGCGCCGGCTACAGCGATCCGCTCCGCGTCGATGCCGAGATCGTCGGCCGCACTTTGCATGAAGGCAAATGCTGCGCGACAATCCTCGATGGCGGCCGGGAATTTGTGTTCCGGCGCCAGCCGATAGTCGGGACAGACGACCACACAGGCCGCCATGTTGGCAAACCAGCGGCAGATCTCGTCATGGGAATCGAGATTGCCGATCACCCAGCCGCCGCCATGCAGATAAAGCAACGCTGGGGCACTGGCCAAGGCCGCCCGTCGCCCGTGATAGATCCTGAGCGTCAACGGGCCGCTAGGCCCGTCGATGAAGCGTTCGTTCAGTGAGGCGACCGGCTCGCGTTCACCCTGCAGTGTGGGAAAGCTCTCCTCATAGGCGCGCCGCGCCTCTTCAGGCGTGCCGGCGTCGAACGGCCGCGCAGGAGCCTGTCGGCCGAGGTCGAGCACATGCCGGGCTTCCGGATCGAGAAATGATGAAAGCAACGTAGCCATCGACTGATCCTACGCCTCAGGCAAGCAGGCTCGTCGCCTCGTCCTCGCCAAGAAGCGGCGGCTGGTCGACCGCCCCGTTGACGGCGACGGACTCGCGGCTTTCTCCCGAAGCGATGATCGCCTCCATGATCTCCAGCACATGCAAAGCGAGATCGCCGGAGGCGCGGGGTTTTCTGCCCGTCGTCAGCGCATGCGACAGATCGGCGACGCCAAGCATGCGGTAGTTGGCGCGGTCGGGCGCGGCGTAAGGCCAGTTGCGCCCCCCGTAGAGCTCGCTCTCGCTATGGAAGTCGGCCCAGTCGGCGCCGCGTTCCGAAAGCGATACGGTGCCGCCGAACGTGTCAGGATCGGGCAGGCGCAGTGAGCCTTCCGTGCCGTGCAGTTCGATAGGGTGATTGGAGTGTCTGAAGACATCCCAGGAGGCTCCGAAGGTGACGGTGGCGCCCGATCGGAACTCCAGCAGCGATAGGATGTTGGTCGGCGTGCCGACCTTGAAACTGGTGTTCCTGTAGGGACCTTCGGCAGTGATAAGGCGCACTTCCTGTCCCCGAGTCGCCATCGCCATCACGCGTGCCACCGGCCCAAGCAGGTTGACCAGCATGGTCAGGTAATAGGGGCCCATGTCGAAGATTGGGCCGGCGCCCGGCTGATAGTAAAATTGCGGATTGGGATGCCAGTGCTCCATGCCGCGCCCCATCATGAAGGCGGTGCCGGTGACGGCGCGGCCGATCGCGCCCTCGTCCATCAGGCGGCGCGCCCGCCGTCCGGCTGCGCCGAGAAAAGTGTCGGGGGCCGAGCCTAGGAGCAGATTGCGCTTCGCCGCCTCGGCGACAAGCCGGCGGCCGTCGCTAGCTGAGGTTGACAGCGGCTTTTCGGTGAAAACATGCTTGCCCGCCGAAAGCGCCGAAAACGAGATGTCGAAATGCGCCGCCGGGACGGTCAGGTTGAGGACAAGGTCGATGTCCGGATCGGCTAGAAGCGTGTCGACGCTGACTGCCCGGATGCCGTATTCGCTGCCGCGCAGTGCCGCCAGTTCGGTGGAAATGTCGGCGCATGCACGCAACTCGACGCCGCCGAAGAGCGCCGCGTTGCGCAGATAAGTCCTCGAGATGTTGCCGCATCCGACAACGCCGATACCGAGCTTAATCTGTGATTTTGCTTGCATTTTCGAGTCTGCCTCCCAACGCGATGACACTTCGGCGGGCCTGCTGAATCGGTGGCGAGCCGCAATCATAGCCCGCTATACAGCACTTTAAATATTGACGCGCGTAAAAATTTTGCAGAACGTGCGAAAATGCTGGCGCAACATTGGAGGCCCCAGCCTTCAGGGGAGGAAATGACTGACATGAAAAACGGCCGACCGCCGCTACGAAGCCTGTGGGTCACGTCACCATCGCCGATCGCCGGCAATTTCTCATCGGCGCCGGCATGCTGGGCGCCGCAGCGCTCGGCACGGGTCTCGGCATTCGACCGGTGCGGGCGCAATCACGTTCCGAAATCAGCTTGCCAGCGCCGCCTTCTTCGGCAAGGAAACCTTTGGCGACCTAATCAAGGCCTTCCACGAATGGCAGGACCGCAAGGCTAACGCGGGGCGGTATCAAGGAATGAAAGGACGATCGTGAAAGACCTGAAAGTCGGTTGCCAGACCTTTACCTGGGAAATGCTCGGAGAGCGCTTTGCCGGCGGCCCAGACGATCTCTTGAAGGCGATCGCCGATGGCGGCTATGCCGGCATCGAGATCACCGACACGATGATCGGCCGATATGCCGACAAGCCGGCGGAGTTCGCGACCGCGCTGAAGGCGTCAGGCCTGACGCTCGTCTCCTTCGCCTTCGGTTCCAAGAGCGGCTTCACGCTCAAGGAGAAGATCGGCAACGACCTCGAGACCGCGAAGCGATGGATCGACTTCGCTGCTGCCTTTCCGGGCACGCTGGTGTCGATGGGCTCGGCGACAGTCGTCTCCGACGGCCCGCGCGACGACAAATTCGCCATCGCCGCGGAGGTCTACAACAAGGCGGGGGAGCTAGGGCGCAAGGCGGGCGTCCAGGTCGCGGTGCATCCGAGTTCGCACCATAACACGCTGCTCTTCGATCGCGCCGACTACGACCGGATCTTCGGGCTGGTCGATCCGTCGCTCGTCGGCTGGGTGCCGGATACCGGCCACATCTTGCGCGGCCATCGGAACATGGCCGATACGCTCACCACCTATCGCGACCGCATCCGCTACGTGCACCTGAAGGATGTCGATGCCAGCGGCACATGGGCGATGCTCGGCGAGGGCGTCTGCGATACCGCGGCGGTGATCGACATCGCCAGTGCAGCGCCACGCTTCAATGGCTGGCTGGTGCTGGAAGAGGAATCCGAGACCGCCGCCGCCGATCCGGCGGCCGCGGTCAAGACCAACCGGCAGACGATGCGCGGCTACGGCGCCTGAGGAAGAGACCATGATCCGCAAGCAAGACCGTCGCCTTCGTGTCGGTGTGCTCGGCTGCGGGCCGATCGCGCAATTTGCCCATCTGGAATCCTGCGTGAAAGCCCGGAATGCCGACCTCTATGCGATCTGCGATGCCGCTCCCGACCTGCTGGCGCGCATGGGCGCGACCTATGAGCCCGAAAAAATGTATAGCGACTACGATA
The DNA here is from genome assembly GCF_040320095.1 of Mesorhizobium sp. M0800. Taxonomy (NCBI): domain Bacteria; kingdom Pseudomonadati; phylum Pseudomonadota; class Alphaproteobacteria; order Hyphomicrobiales; family Phyllobacteriaceae; genus Mesorhizobium; species Mesorhizobium sp. M0800. The sequence continues at coordinate 16,338 of NZ_JAMYOZ010000049.1, read as the reverse complement.
AGATGCTCGCCGACCCTGAGCTGGAAGCGGTGATCGTTGCGACCTCGGACGCCTATCACGTTGCGATGTCGATCAAGGCGCTCGAGGCCGGCAAGCACGTGCTGTGCGAGAAGCCGATCGGCGTCTCGGTCGAGGAAGGTGAGACGCTCGCCGATGCGGTTAAGCGCTCCGGCAAGGTGCTGCAGGTCGGACATATGAAGCGCTTCGACCCGGCACTGGAAGCGGCGCGCGATTTCGTCCGCGACGAGATGGGCGAAATCCTGGCGCTGAAGGCCTGGTATTGCGATTCCACGCATCGCTACACCAACACCGACGCGGTGCAGCCGCTGCCCGTCACCAGCAAGCTGGCAAAGAAGCCGGCCGGCAATCCGAAGGCCGACCTCAGGCAGTATTTCATGCTCGCGCACGGCTCGCACCTTGTCGATACAGCACGCTTCCTCTGCGGCGAGATTGTCGCGGTGCGCGCCCGCCTCAATGAGCGTTTCGGCGCCTATTGCTGGTTCGTCGAAACTGAATTCGCCAATGGCGCGCTCGGCCATCTCGACCTCACCGTCGCCGTCCGCATGGACTGGCACGAAGGCTTTCAACTCTATGGCGAGAACGGCTCCGTGATCGCAAAGACCTTCAATCCCTGGTATTTCCGAGCGAGCGAGGTCGACATCTTTCACGAGAAGGATGCGACGGCGCGAAAGCCGCTTGGCGCCGACGGCCATTTCTTCAGGCGGCAACTCGAAGGCCTCGCCAACACGGTCCTCGACGGCGCGCCGCTGCGCGGCGCCGATGTCGAGGACGGCCTCGCCTCGATCCGCGCCATGGTGGCGATCGCCCGCTCGGTGGAGAGCGGGCTGCGCGTCGAGATCGCTGCCGTCACGGGAGCGGTCTGATGCAGGTCGGGGTGTTCGCCAGGACCTTCCCGGGCAGCGAGCCGGCCGGCGTGCTGGCGGCGGTGCGCGACGCGGGATTTGCCGTCACCCAGTTCAATCTTGCCTGCGCCGGCCTGCCGTCGATGCCGGATGCGGTACCTGACGGTGCCATCAGCGCCATCGCGGCAGCATCCGGTGCCTCCGGCGTCGCCCTGGTGGCGCTGTCGGGCACCTATAATATGGCCCATTCGGACAAAGCGGTGCGCGACGACGGCATGCGCCGGCTTGGCGTGGTCATCAAGGCCGCGGCGTCCCTTGCTGTTCCGCTCGTCACCCTGTGCACGGGAACGCGCAACGCGGACGATCAATGGGCGTATCACCCCGACAACGCCGACCGTGAGGCATGGGACGACATGGCAGGCGAGATCGAAAAGGCGCTTCAACTCGCCGAGCGTCATGGCGTCGATCTCGGCATCGAGCCCGAACAGGCCAACATCGTAACCTCGGCGCAGGATGCGATGCGCCTCATCGCCGAGATGGGCTCGAAGCGGTTGCGCGTCGTGCTCGATCCGGCCAACCTGTTCGAACAGGCGAGCCCCGAGGAAGCAAGCGCCATCGTGGCCGCCGCCGTCGAACGCACTGCCGGCCACGTCGCCATGGCGCATGCCAAGGACCGCTTCGCCGACGGGCGCTTTGCCACCGCCGGCAGGGGCGTCGTCGATTTCCCGGATTTCGTCGCCAGGCTGAAGTCATCAGGCTTTGACGGGCCGCTGGTCACGCATGGCCTCTCGGCCGAAGAGGCACCAGGGGTTGCTCGCTTCCTGATGGGGCTGACCTGATGGCGCGCCTGGCCGCTCTGCTTCGCGACGACGCCACGCTTCGGATTTCTGATAATGGCAACGGGCTTGCCGTCGTCTTCCAGCATGGGCTGGGCGGCGGCGAGGCGCAAATCGCCCAGGCTTTCCCGGCCGGTGCCGACTTGCGGCGCATCACGCTGGAATGCCGCGGGCACGGCGCCTCCGGACTGGGCAGCCGCCGTCCGTTTTCCCTGAGCATGTTCGCGGACGATGTTGTTGCCGCCGCCGATCAAGCCGGTCTCGACCGTTTCGTCGCCGGCGGCGTTTCCATGGGCGCCGCCATTGCCTTGCGCCTTGCCTGTCGCCACCCGGACCGCATCGCGGGTCTGCTGCTTGTACGCCCGGCCTGGATTTTCGACAGCGCGCCGGTGAACCTGCGGCCGATCGCCGAGGTCGCCGGCCTCATCCTCGACCACGGCCCCGACAAGGCCAGGACGATCTTCGCGCAATCGGAAACCGCCGAGCGCCTGCAGCGCCACGCGCCCGACAATCTCGCCTCATTACTCGGCTATTTCGACCGGCCGGACGCCGCGCCATTCGCGCAGGTCCTCGCCGACATCGCCGCCGACGGACCGGGCGTTTCTGAAAGCAACGCCGCCGCCCTTGGCGTCCCCACGCTGGTCATCGGCAACGCCATGGATGCGGTGCATCCGCTGCCGGCTGCGCGCACACTTGCCACGGCGATCCCCGGCGCGACCTTTGCGGAAATCTCTCCCAAGGCGCTCGACAGCGTCAGGCATTTCGCCGAGCTGCAGGCTGAGATCACGACCTTCCTTCACGCTCACTTCAACATCCGGAGCCTTGTCCCGTTATGACGACCAAATCCCTGTCCGGCCCCGCTGCCATCGCCGCCCTTCCGCGCAACCGGTTGCTCGGCGAGTTTTCGCTGTGGTCGGCCGACCTCGCCAATATGGAGCGCGACCTGAAGCGCATAGATCCCTTTGTCGACCTCCACCACATCGACGTCGCGGACGCCCGCTTCACCCCGGGCTTCCTGTTCTTTCCGGACCTGGTGGCGCGGATCGCCATGCTGACGGCAAAGCCGATCCATGTGCATTTGATGGTTGAAGCGGAGATCGTCGAGGAGCAGACGCGCCAATTCATCGAGGCCGGCGCCGATCTTGTCAGCGTCCATGCGGAAAACGGCGGGGCCGGCCTACGCGCCGTGCGGCTGGCGCGTGAGCTCGGCGTCGAGGCCGGGGTGGTGCTGAGACTGGAAACGCCGGTGGCCGCGGTCAAACCTTTCCTGTCGCAAGTGGCTTTCGTGACGCTTCTCGGCACATCCATCGGCGTCAAGGGCCAGAGCCTGTCCGACCAGGCCGGCCCGCGCCTGATCGAGGCACGGGCGCTGATGCGAAAAGCAGGTCGCGAGAACGAAATCATCTTGGCTGCCGATGGCGGCATCCGCCACGAAACGGTGCCCCGCCTGCGCGCCGCCGGCGCCGAAACCGTGGTGCTCGGATCGCTGGCATTCGGCGACCCCGACCTTGCGCAGCGCATGGCCTGGCTGCATGGGCTGGAGATTGCCGCCTGATGACAAAGGTTGCGCTTGCCTTCGATCTCGGCGGAACGGAGCTGCGCGGCGCGCTGGTCGAGAGCGGCGGCCACGTGATCGCCCATGTTTCGGCCCCGACGATGGCGATCGCGGGATCGGAAGCGGTGATCGGCCAGATCATCGCGCTGGCCGGGGACCTTCTGACACAGCACCCACAGGCCAAGGTTGCCGGCATCGGCGTCGGCGCACCGGGGCCGCTCGACCCCAAGGCCGGGATCGTGATCGCACCGCCGACACTGGCTGGCTGGCACGACGTGCCCTTGATCGACATTCTCGGCAAGTATTTCGGTCTGCCGGTGCGGCTGGAGAACGACGCCAATGCCGCAGCACTCGGCGAATGGCGCTTCGGCGCCGGGCGTGGCACCGGGTCGATGGTGTTCGTCACCGTGTCGACTGGCATTGGCGGTGGCGTCGTTGCCGAGGGTCACGTCTATCATGGCCGGCGCGGGCTGGCGGCCGAGATCGGCCACATGACCATCACCGGCGAAGGCGACCGCTGCTTCTGCGGCGCCGTCGGCTGCTTCGAGGCGGTCGCCTCCGGAACCGCGCTCGGGCGGCGCGCCACGGCGCTGACGGCGCCGGGCGACGGCTCGCTGCTGCGGCGCCTTTCGGCCGACGGCGACGTCTCGGCCAGGCACGTGGTCGAGGCCGCGCGTGCAGGCGACGGGCGCGCGCGCACACTCATCGAGGCGGAGGCGAATTGGCTGGGCATCGGCTTCACCAATCTGCTTCATCTCTATTCGCCGGACCTGATCGTAATGGGTGGCGGTCTCGCCAACGGTTTCGACCTCTTGGCTCCAAGCATCAGGGCGGTCGTCGAGCAGCGGGCGATGCCCGCCTACCGGGACGTACCCATCGTGCCGGCGCAACTCGGCAATCAGGCCGGACTGATCGGCGCCGCCAGCCTGATCCTGTGGGAAGGCGAACCAGGCGCGCCGCTGGCGATGGCGCAAGATGACGAAAACAACAACGACACGACCAAACGTGCCGGTGCCCGGGAGGCAAGCCATGGCTGAGCTCAAGCTGAGCGGCGTGCGCAAATCCTACAGATCCGTCGAGGTCATTAGTCCACGACCAGGCGACTCTGCTCGACTACACCGCTGGAGGTGCGCGCCATCGCAATGGGCGCATACAAGCCTTCTGGTAGTCGCGGCGAGACTGCGAACTGCCCAGCGGCGGCATGACCGTTCGAAGCAGGGCTCGGCCAGCGTCGCCCGTGCGGAGGCGTCATTAATTTTGCTGACAGATTGCCGATCTACATTGGTCGGCGGTGCCTGGCGGGCGGCTCGACTGTTGGTTGGGGACAAGGATTTCGACGTGGTTCGCGCTGGCTGCGATCGGCGCCGAGGTTACCTAAGGCGATGTGCCGGCGGCCGAAGCCGCATCCACCTTCTCGAGCTCGAGCTTCGGTGAGAGAAGTGACCGGGAGGAAACTCTTGGCTGCTACGGTCCTACCAGCACGTAAATCCCCCATCGACGGGTACGACGGCTCCGGTCATCAAACTGGCCGCGTCGGAAGCGAGGAACAGGACAGCGCTGGCGACTTCGTGCGCCTGGCCCATGCGGCCCATTGGCGTGTCTCGCAACCACGCTTCTATACGCGGCGCGTTTTCCGGAATCGCCAGGACCATCGGCGTTTCGATGTAGGTTGGCGCCACCGCGTTAACCCGCACGCCATGAGGCGCCCATTCGGCGGCGATCGAGCGGGTCATGTGATGCACGGCCGCCTTGGAGACATTGTAAGGTGTTTGCGGCTGCGGCCGGTTGCAGATCGTGCCCGACATGGAACCCAGATTGACGATTGAGCCGCGGCCGGCCGCGATCATGTGGCGGCCGAAAGCGCGCGAGCACCAGAAGACGCCGTTGATGTTGACGTTCATCATCCACAGCCAGAGTTCATCACTGATATCTTCCGACGAAATGCCGCTGCTGCCGACGCCGGCATTGTTGACGAGAATCGAAGCCGGCGTGCCACGAGTGGCGAGCGTGTCAGCAATCTCGCTCATCCTTGTTGACGAAGTGACGTCACCGAGCATCAGCTCGGCCGAGTAGCCTTTCGCAGTCAGTGCATCCCTGCCAGCACTGCCGATCTGCTCGTCGGGCTCTATGATGACCACATGCGCTCCGGACTCGCCCAACGCTTCGGCACATGCGAGGCCAATACCTCTGCCTCCGCCGGTCACCACGGCGACCTCGTTGTCCACCCTGAAGCGCGCTTGGTACATGGCCTACCTCCCCGAATTTCGATGCCGAGACGCTACGTCTCAAATGTCGAAGTTGGTCGGCAGAATGACGATATCGCGAATTGTCACCGTTCTCGGCCGGGTCAGCATGAACAGCAGGACTTCGGCAATTTCCTTCGGCTCAAACAGATTTCCGGCCGCCATCGCCCGGTCGAGGTTCTCCTTCGGCCAGTCGGCGACGAGGGGCGTCAGGACCGGTCCGGGGGCGATCGCGCCGACACGGATGCCGTGCTTCGCCACCTGTCGCCTCAGCGCATGGACGAACGCTTGAACTGCGTGCTTGGAAGCGGTGTAGATCGGCTCCCATGGTATTGCGGTATGGCCGGCAACGGAACTGGTGACGACAATGTCTCCCGTGCCCCGCTCGATCATGTGCGGCAGGACCGCATGGACCGTTCGGAATACGGCATTGACGTTCAGGTTCAGCATCCCGTCAAAGGCGTCCGGATCACCATCAATGAAATCGCCGCCGATATAGGCGCCGGCATTGGCATGGAAGGCGTCGAGGTGACCGACCTTGTCCAGAATGCCGGGCATCATGCCTGCCACGCTTTCCGGATTGGTGAGATCCACCCTCAAAGGAATCGCGTTCTCGCCGAGATCAGCAGCCAGGCTGCGCAGTTTCTCATCCGCATAGTCGATCAGGACCACCCGCGCGCCAGCATCGAGACAACCACGGACACAAGCAAGGCCGATACCCGATGCCGCGCCCGTGATTGCAATGACCTTTCCAGAGAGTTGTTCGCTCATCTTCGTCCTCCAGCCGTCGGGTTGCTTTCGGTGTTGAGTGCCTCGCCCGTGCAGGCGAAGCGGTACTCGTCCAGGCTGCGCTGGATCGAGGCGATCAGTAACGAGGTAGGCTCGAGCGGTTTGCCTGCAAACGCCTCGAATGCGGGCAGATGCTGGCGAAACAGCGTGAGCGGCACCGTCTTGCCGTGCAGGGCCGCGGTCAGGCTCGCGACCGCTGCTTCCGCCTCCGGCTGGTTCCAGTAATACCGGATGCGGTCCGAGAACGAGTAGTGGCGCTGGATGCGCTGTTCGGCTTCCGAGCCGTGATAGTGGCCCTGCCAATTGCCGGGTTTGGCCAGCATCAATCGCTCCATGGCCTGATAGAGTGGACGGGCTCCGTAGTCAGGCAAAAGATCGGTCGCGATAAGGTCCAGCGCGTAGAGCGCCTCACGCAGGACGAAGGTCAATTCCGGCCCCACTTTCAGGATCGGGAAGCCGTCCTCGACCAATTGGCGCAAATATGTTCGTCCCTGGTAGTCGGTTGAATGCGCCTCGTAGACCAGGCCAGGCTCCTGCTCGAGCAGCCGCGTCAGCCCGCGTGCCCTGGCGGAATCGTAAAGGACCACATTCTCATTGCCGAACTCCACACCGGGCTGGACCACCAGTGCGATGACGCGTGAGAACGCATCGGCCAAGCCTTGCTTCAGGAACAGGTCGCGATGAACATCGATCGTGTGCGTCGCCGCCGCTACGCTGGTCGGCTCAATGTCGCTGATTGCATGGTTGGCGCCGCCGGGCGTCGGCACCTCGGTGCCGATGATGTAGACCGGGGCCTCATCTCCTGCGGCGCGCGCCGCGCGCTCTGCCGCCAAGGCCAGCCGCGCTGCACGCTCCGCCGTTCTGGCGTCGTCGAGCGCGGCAGGCTCGCCGGCGCATCCCATCGAAGCATCGAGGTGGATCTTTCGAAAGCCGGCGGACACGTACGCCGTGACCATCTCTTCTGCCTTCGCCATCGCTGCGCCGGCATGTTCCCCGCGCCACGGATTTGGCCCAAGGTGATCCCCACCGAAGATGATCCTTTCCATCGGAAGCTTTTCTTCTGCCGATATGTGCTGGACGAGACGAACAAAATCGCTGGGCAGCATTCCGGTGTAGCCACCGAACTGGTTGACCTGGTTGCAGGTTGCTTCGATCACAAGCATGTCGGAGAAGCGTGCAGCATTGCGCGCTGCTGCCCGAATGACCAATGGATGCGCTGAGCAGACAGACGTGACGCCTATCGGCGAACCATGGCGCCGCGCCGCCGCCAGCCTTTTGAGGAGACCGGTCATCGAGCGTTTCTCGGGGTCACGGCGATGAATTCGTCAAGCTGCCGACGCGAGGCGGCACCTTCCATCGGACCTTGAATAGTAACGTTGCGGGCTCCCGCGGCATTGGCATACTCTAGGGCTTTGAACACAGGCATGCCGAGACGGCGGCAAGCGACGTAAGCGCCGCCGAAACAGTCGCCAGCGCCCGTCGGATCAATTTCCGCAACCCTGAACGCCGAGCAATCAATCCGCGAGCCGTCAGCACCGAAGAATGTTGATCCGTGTTCGCCGCGTTTAAGCGCAATCTCTGTCACACTGCGCCCAAAGAGCGCGATGACCGCGGCAGATTCACCATCAACTCCAGCTGCCATGAACAATTCGTCGCCGGAGGGCAGGATAAGGTCGGCGACATCGACGAGCTTGGCGAAGCGCTCCTGCGTCTGCCCGAGCCCGAGCAATTCCTTGCGCAAGTTCGGGTCAAGTGAAACGGAGCCGCCGCGCCGCTTGATGACGCCGATGGCATAATCCATCGTCTCCCAGATACCCGGGATGGCAAAAGCGCTACCCATGACGTGGAGGTGTCCAGCCCGCTCGAAGAGCGCCTTCGCTTCAACCGTCAGGCTCACCAGGGCCGCCGCCGATTTTCCGATGTTGAAGACAAAGTCGCGCGAGCCGTCATTGCGATAGCGAACAAACGCGCTTCCGGTCGGATAATCCTGGCTGACCGAGATGGCCGATACGTCCACGCCGTCAGACCGGAGCCGTTCGATGTTGATGCGGCCGAAATCGTCATCGCCGACCGAGGCGACAATTGCCGCCGACCCGCCGATCTTGGCGCATTGATCGATGAAAATCGCCGGCGCGCCGCTGGGAAAGGGGCCGATAAGCTCTATCGGCTCGAGAAAGCCGTCGCCGCGACTTTTAGCCATGATCTCCACCAGGATCTCGCCGATGACCACCGTCGGCCCTAGTGCGTCGGGTGCGAGCTTGGTCTGACTTAAAATCGCATCTGCGGGCATCATACAACTCGGCTAGCGCACATCTTTTGACTGGAGCACGCGCCTGGAGGTTGCGGCCGCTCGCTCCACAGCGAACGACAACCCGAGACGGCCACGATGGGAATGCGGGATGCTCCTCCAGAGGCTACATTAATTATGTTTGTAGCTTTATGCAACATATTAATCAATCGAGACGGACACGCCACAATGGCGTTCTAAATCGCGATCAGACGGGTAGCCCGAGCAGCAGCATCGGTTCGGCAGTGCCGAACCTGGACATTAGTCTTCGTCTTCCTCTGCCCCTTCGAGTTCCGCCGTACCGTCGGCGAAACGCTGGCTTTGCAGAGACAAGTATCGCTGATGTAACATGCAGGCCGCACCGAAGGCGGAACCGACAGTTCCTTCATCATTCATTGTGATCGATGCGAACGGGAAACTGGATTCCTGTATGGCATGGATGTGTGCAGCGACCCTGGCAGCCATCAAGGGATAGAGTGCGGCGACCGAACCGCCTAGCACGATCTTGTCGGCGTCGATGATTCGGCAAGTCTGCACCAGGCCTATTGCCAAAGCCCTTGCCCAGTCCTCGGCTGTTGAGACGGCGCTGGGCAACCGGTTTTGGACATCGGAAAGGAAGTTGCCGAATGTCGGATCACTGAGGGCGGAGGTCTTGCGATAATCGGCCATAATGTTTTCAAGGCCGATTAGTTGTTCGAGATTGCGGCGCGGGCCTGGCGCGTCGCTGATAATCAAGTGCCCAATCTCCCCCGCCAGCCCGTTGGCGCCGCGAAAAAGGCTGCTGTCAACGATAATGCCGCCGCCGACACCGCTCTCCATAACGAGAAAAAGCGTGACGCCGGAATGCACCTCGCTGCGCCCGTAAGTCGCGCCGATCGCGAATGCGTTGGCATCGTTCTCGGCAAGGACCGGAACACGAATCGGCAGGGCGTCTCTCACCAGCTTTGCAAGGTGAACATTTCGCCAGCCGAGAAGCGGCGCAAAGTGGACGAAGCCATTCTTATCCATTTGCGCCGGGGTTGATACGCCAACGCCTTCACATCGCTCCAGTTTTGACACAGGAATAGATTGGAGAGCCAGCCTCACGGCGCGGTCGACCGCGGCCTCTACGTTGATCGACGGACCATCAAACGGTTCCACATTCGTCGAAACGATATTGGTTCCAAGATCGATCTCTACCGTACTGATATGCTCGACACCGATCTCGACCCCAAGGAAGAAAATAGCATCCGGCACAAGCTCCAGCATGATGCCGGGACGGCCGGCTCGGGCATAGCCCGCTTGTTCAGGCAGATCCTCAATTGCTTCGCGCACCAGACCGTCAGCCGTCAGGCTCGCGATGATATGCCCCGACGAAGAGCGGTTAAGCCGTAACTTGCGCGCGAGTTCGGCTCGAGTGAGACGTCCAAATTGATGAAGGGCTCTTAGAGCCGCCACTTCATTGTTTTGTCGAATCCTGCGATTTGAACTGGCGGTCAGCGCCGGGTCATTCACTTAGGTCTCTCCAGGTTACCTGCGGTCCGCAAGCCGAACGCAACCACAACGCGCTCACTTGGTACACGCCGCGCAGGCGTGCAGCAACTGGCGCGATCTTATTGAACACGCATCCCCCGAAGCTTCTGTCTCACGGATCCGAGGCTGCCGATGAACAGCGAAAAAACCGCAGCACTACAGCGCTGAAGACCGCGGAGCAGGGCGCCTTAGGCAGAGGGTCCGCACTGCCGCATAATCAGATTGTCCTCGACTTATGGACGGGCATTCGTCGTTCGCCGACGAACCGCCTCTTGCATTTTCAGGTCGATGAAGGCCTTGGCGTGCTTTGCCAACGGCATGTTCTCGGTCCAGATATCGCGCCATATGGCGCATGCGAGGGACAGACCCTCATCGACCACGGCGCTGGAGAACGATTCAAAGGTGATGTCGCGGTTATAGCCGATGTCTAGCAACGCGTCGAAGATGCGATCGAAATCGATCACTCCATCGCCGAGGTAGCCGCGATTGCTTTCGCCGATGTGAAAATAGCCGATCTTGTCGCCGGCCAGACGAATGGCCGCCGCTGGATTGGCCTCTTCGATGTTCATATGAAACGTGTCGAGATGGAGCGTGACGTGATCGGAGAGCCGGTCGCCTTGATGAAGTCGAGGCCCTGAGCCGCCGTGTTCAAGAGATTCGTCTCGAACCGGTTGACGACCTCCAGGACCAGATCGACGCCGGCCTTCTTTGCTGCGTCAGCCGTCTTGGCAATGGCTGCAATGCTGTTCTTGCGGCCGCGATCACTCGGCATTATCGAGTATTTCGTATGCGCGGAATAGAGAATGCCCCCGAGCTTGGTGCCGCCGATGTCCCGCACCGCCGCGACTGCATTCGCGAGTAATCACCTGCCTTCACGACAGCGCCGTCCTCGCTCGACACATCGGCGCCCAAGGGCAGGCCCATGGTGACGGCGATTTCGAGATCTAACGACTGAGCCTTCTTGGCGAGGCGATAGATGTCGAACTTTTCGGGTTGAAGATACGCAAACTCGATCAGCCGGTAACCGCACGCAGCCGAATTCTCCATCGCTTCTTCAAGCATGGCCTGAGTGCCACCGCCGGTCCATACGAACGAATGAATGCCCAATCTGCGCATCGGCTGTTTCCTCCTGGGTACTGGCGACTCTATAAATGTTGACAAGGACAACAAAAATGCCCCCATCGTGACAAATGTCAAGGTCCTCGACGGCGCAACTAATGCTTGTGCGCGCGGCAACTCCTAACCGGATCGAGCATCATTCACGCAAATATGCAGAGGATAATACGCGGAATCCCGGGGCCGCTGCCTCGGCGGGTTTTTTGGCTTGACAGAATTCCCGTACCGTTTAATTTGTTGTCAAGAACAACATATAACGCTGCCCAACCAGCGAAACGTGGAGGAGGAAATTAACTTGCCCTGATCCAATTTCTCCGCTCTTCGCGATAGATGGGCTGATAGCGCTCTTCTGTGCTCGTTCGCATGAATATGGCCAACTCGGTCCGTGAGTTGAGACCAAGCCGGCAATTCGAAACAGCAGAAAATGTTGCCTCCCAAGGCCAGCACCTGAGGGGAGTTTTCTGTTCGGGTGCGGGCACGAAAAGCGATGAATCTTCATAGGGCCAGTGCCCGTGCGCTGGCGTCTTAAATTTGGATCAAGCCGGGAGGCGCCACCGGGCCGATTGGAGGAAATCGCGGAGGCGGGGCCCCCACAATGCCTTTGATGGCCAGGAGGTTTCCGGTCTGGCGAGAAGGAACATTGCCATGACTGCGAAATGACGGACTGACATTCAAGATTCTTTGGAGGAGTGAAAGATGAGACATGAACTCGGAATAGGCCTTGCCGCATTGGCAGTGGGGCTAATGACCAGCGTGATGCCTGCCATGACGTATCAAAGGTTACGATGAGCACATCATATTTTGACATAAAGATATGTTTATGTCACGGTGTGTGATCTTGGAAGCCGAGGCTCACCGTGGTGCATTCTGAATCCTCCTTGGATTCCCTTTTCGGACCCGTTGTCGCCAAGGCGGATGGATCGGAGATTCGTTCTGCCTTGGAATCGGCCGCCCGCGAACGAATCCTCATCCTCGACGGCGCGATGGGCACGCAGATCCAGGGGCATGGCTTCAACGAGGAACAGTTCCGCGGCGACAAGTTCGTCGGCTGCGCCTGCCATCAACAGGGCAACAACGACCTGCTGATCCTGACGCAGCCGAAAGCGATCGAGGCAATCCACTACCAGTACGCGATTGCCGGCGCCGACATCATCGAGACCAACACCTTCTCCTCCACGTCGATCGCCCAGGCCGATTACGGCATGGAGGATGCGGTCTATGACCTGAACCGGGACGGTGCCCGTCTGGTGCGGCGGGCCTGCATTCGCGCCCAACAGGAAGACGGCAAGCGACGCTTCGTCGCCGGCGCGCTGGGACCGACCAACCGCACCGCCTCGATGTCGCCGGACGTCAACAACCCCGGCTATCGCGCCGTCAACTTCGACGATCTGCGCATCGCCTATGGCGAGCAGTTGCGCGGCCTGATCGACGGCGGCGCCGACATCATCCTGATCGAGACGATCTTCGACACGCTGAACGCCAAGGCGGCGATCTTCGCCTGCAACGAGATCTTCCTCGAAAAGGGCGTGCATCTTCCGGTCATGATCTCAGGCACGATCACCGACCTGTCGGGCCGCACGCTGTCGGGCCAGACACCGACGGCCTTCTGGCATTCGATCCGCCACGCCAGTCCGTTCACGGTCGGCCTCAACTGCGCGCTCGGCGCCAACGCCATGCGCGCACATGTCGCCGAGATTTCCGGCGTCGCCAACACCTTCACCTGTGCCTATCCCAATGCCGGCCTGCCCAACGAGTTCGGCCGCTACGACGAGAGCCCGGAATTCATGGCGGCGCAGATCGAGGGTTTTGCGCGCGAGGGACTGGTCAATGTCGTCGGCGGCTGCTGCGGCTCGACGCCGGATCACATCCGCGCCATCGCAGCGGCAGTGAGGAAATATCCGCCGCGCGCCATTCCGGAGATCGAGCGCAAAATGCGCCTGTCAGGTCTGGAACCCTTCACGCTCACCAAGGAAATTCCGTTCGTCAATGTCGGCGAGCGCACCAACGTCACCGGCTCGGCGAAATTCAGGAAACTGATCACCGCCGGCGACTACCCTGCCGCCCTCGACATCGCGCGCGATCAGGTCTCCAACGGTGCCCAGATCATCGACATCAACATGGACGAGGGCCTGATCGATTCGAAGAAGGCGATGGTCGAGTATTTCAACCTGATCGCCGCCGAGCCGGATATCGCCCGCGTGCCGGTGATGATCGACAGTTCGAAATGGGAGATCATCGAGACTGGCTTGAAATGCGTGCAGGGCAAGCCGCTGGTCAATTCCATCTCGATGAAGGAAGGCGAGGAAGCTTTTCTCCACCATGCGAAACTCGTCCGCGCGTATGGCGCGGCGGTCGTCGTCATGGCGTTCGACGAGGAAGGCCAGGCGGACACGCAGGCGCGAAAAGTCGCCATCTGCACCCGCGCTTACAAGCTCCTGACCGAGCAGGCCGGCTTCCCGCCGGAAGACATCGTTTTCGACCCGAACATCTTCGCCATCGCCACCGGCATCGACGAGCACAACAATTACGGGGTCGACTTCATCGAGGCGACGCGGGAAATCATCCAGACCCTACCTCACGTCCACATTTCGGGTGGCGTCTCGAACCTGTCCTTCTCGTTTCGCGGCAACGAACCGGTGCGCGAGGCCATGCATGCCGTGTTCCTCTACCACGCCATCCAGGCCGGCATGGACATGGGCATCGTCAATGCCGGCCAACTTGCAGTCTACGAATCGATCGATCCGGAACTGCGCGAAGCCTGCGAGGACGTCGTCAACAACCGCCAGCCGGCGGGCGGCGGCAGCGCCACCGAGCGGATGCTGGAACTTGCCGAGCGCTTCAAGGGAACCGCCGGCAAGGAGGCCAAGGAACGCGATCTCGCCTGGCGGGAGTGGACTGTCGACAAGCGCATTTCGCATGCGCTGGTCAACGGCATCACCGAGTTCATCGACGCCGATACCGACGAGGCGCGGCTTGCCGCCGAGCGGCCGCTCCATGTCATCGAGGGCCCGCTGATGGCCGGCATGAACGTCGTCGGCGACCTGTTCGGTGCCGGAAAGATGTTCCTGCCGCAAGTGGTCAAGTCCGCGCGCGTGATGAAACAGGCGGTCGCCGGGCTGCTGCCGCACATGGAAGCCGAGAAGCTGGCCAACGCCGCCAACGGCATCGACACCGGCGAACGCCAGACCGCCGGAAAAATCCTGATGGCGACGGTCAAGGGCGACGTCCATGACATCGGCAAGAACATCGTCGGCGTCGTGCTCGCCTGCAACAACTACGAGATCATCGATCTAGGCGTCATGGTGCCAGCGACTAAGATTCTGCGGACGGCGCGCGAGCAAAACGTCGACATCATCGGCCTCTCCGGCCTGATCACGCCGTCGCTCGACGAGATGGCGCATGTCGCCTCCGAAATGGAGCGCGAAGGTTTCGACATTCCGTTGCTGATTGGCGGGGCGACGACCAGCCGCGTTCACACGGCGGTCAAGATCCACCCGCGCTATGAGCGCGGCCAGACGGTCTACGTCACAGATGCCAGCCGCGCCGTTGGCGTCGTCTCGTCATTGCTGTCCCACCAGGCAAAGGGCGACTATGTCGATACGGTACGCGCCGAGTACCGCAAGGTGGCGGACGCGCATGCGCGTAGCGAAGCCGACAAGCTGCGCCTTCCGCTCGCCAGGGCAAGGGCAAACGCCCACAAGATCGACTGGTCGGGCTATGTCCCGCAAAACCCCTCCTTCCTTGGGCTGAAGGTTTTCGAGACCTGGGACCTCGCCGAACTCGCCCGCTACATCGACTGGACGCCGTTCTTCCAGACCTGGGAGATGAGGGGGCGCTATCCGAAGATTCTCGAAGACGAGGCACAGGGGCCGGCGGCGCGCCAGCTGTTCGAGGATGCACAAGCGGTGCTGAAGCAGATCATCGCGGAACAATGGTTCGCACCGAAGGGCGTGATCGGCTTCTGGCCGGCCAATGCCGTCGGCGACGACATCAGGCTTTTCACCGACGACACGCGTTCACAAGAGCTGGGGACCTTCTTCACGCTGCGCCAGCAACTGACCAAGCGCGACGGCAAGGCCAACGTCGCCCTGTCGGATTTCGTCGCGCCGCTCGAAAGTGGCAAGGCGGATTATCTCGGCGGCTTCATCGTGACCGCCGGCATCGAGGAAGTGGCGATCGCCGAGCGCTTCGAGCGGGCCAATGACGATTATTCCTCGATAATGGTGAAGGCGCTCGCCGACCGCTTCGCCGAAGCCTTCGCCGAGCGGCTGCACGAGCGTGTCCGAAAAGAGTTGTGGGGCTATGCGCCGGACGAGAACCTGGCCCCGGAGGATCTGATCGGCGAACCCTATTGCGGCATCAGGCCGGCGCCCGGCTATCCGGCGCAGCCCGACCATACCGAGAAGGCGACGCTGTTCAGGCTGCTCGACGGCGAACGCAACGCAGGGGTCACCTTGACCGAAAGCTATGCCATGTGGCCCGGCTCGTCGGTCTCCGGCATCTATCTCGCCCATCCGGAAAGCTATTATTTCGGGGTGGCCAAGATCGAGCGCGATCAGGTGGAGGACTATGCACGGCGCAAAGACATGTCAATTTCGGAGGTCGAGCAGTGGCTCGGGCCCATCCTGAATTACATCCCAGTGCAGGTCGCTGAGGCCGCTGAATAGTTGTCGGCGTACCAGCTTCAAAGTGGAATTCGTCCTGTATTCAAGCCTTGCCGGGCGCGCCGCTCACCCACTGGGCGGCAGGCGGCAAGAAGATGCAGAGATGGCGAAAATCCTAGGCATCTCCATAGCAGGAGTATGGGACGCGGTGAGCATTCCCGTAACAAGTCTGGACGGAAGCTGACAATGAAACCAATCGCTTAGACCCGCTAGCTAGCGGTCGAGAACCGGTGTCGCATCCGGTCGACGCGCATCACGGCCAAGGCCTGACGGCGCTGGAGCCCGGCCAGGGCATGAGCGCCAGCATGCGGCTCAGCTGGCGGCCGATCGATGCCTGAGGCTTACCGGATCGGCGTCTCGCCGCGAAACAGGGCAGGTTTCCCTCGCGCCAGCGGGTCAGCGACTGCATTGCCGCCTCGACGTCTTCGGCGCGCCGCAGCAGTTCCTCGCCGACCGGGGTCAGCCGGTAGCCG
>NZ_JAMYOZ010000048.1:0-32007 GCF_040320095.1 Mesorhizobium sp. M0800 | reverse complement strand
CCAAATCAGAACGTCACAGAAGAATCATACAGCACACGCCGGCGGAATCCGACACGTCACAACCGAGTCAATCCGTCGAAGCAAGATGTGTATACGCCCTAGCCGCGTGGGGGAGATGTCCGGCAGGACAGAGGGGGGCGCTGTCCCGCGGACATCTCGCCGCGATTTCAGCGTCTACCAGTCGCTGAGCTTGGTGTCGGGCCCGTATTCCTGGCCCTCGATATCCTTCACCACCGCCTGGCCGCAGCGCATGGTCTTGGCCTCCTTGTCATAGGCATAGGTCGGCGAGCCGAACAGGTGCCAGCCCTTGTTCAGCGCCGCCGTCACCTTGTGGCAGAAGCTGGCATCGTCCGGGCCGGACAGAAAGCGGTAGAGTTTCATTCTTCAATCCTGTCGTCAGTTACGTTAGTCATGCGCGAACAGCGGCGGCCTTCGCCAGCAGTTTTTCGGCCTGCGCCAGATGCAGCCGCTCGACCATCTTGCCGTTCAGCGCAACTACCGCCCTACCGGTATTTTCGGCGAACGCGAAGGCATCCTTGACCGCGCGCGCCTCGGCTATTGCTTCGGGCGACGGTGCAAAGGCGCGGTTCGCGGCTTCGATCTGAGCCGGATGGATCAGCGACTTGCCGTCAAAACCCATGGCGGCCGCTTCCGTGCACTCGCGCGCAAACCCGTCCATATCGCGAAAATCATTGAAGACGCCATCGAGCAGGTCGAGGCCGCCGGCGCGCGCGGCGAGCACCATCTGCATCAGCCATGGAACGAGATAGCGCCGGTCGGGCGTGGCGAGAATTCCGGTGTCCTTGACCAGGTCATTCGTTCCGGCAGCGAAACAAACCAGTCGAGAGGCCCGATCGCGGCCGAGCTCGGCAATCGGCCCAATGTTGAGCAGCGCCTTGGGCGTCTCGAGCATCGCCCATAGCTTGACTTCGTCGGCGATAAAATTGTCGTCGAGCACGTCGCCGGCCTCGAGAATGTCGCGCGGCGTGTCGACCTTGGGCAGCAGGATGGCGTCGGGCGTGCATTTTGCCGCGGCCAGCAGGTCGGCGCCGCCCCACTCGCTCGACAGCGCGTTGATGCGCACGACCATCTCGCAGCGCCGGTTGGAATGGCCGGCGAAAATCGCCGCCAGCTTTTCGCGCGCGGAAGGCTTGTCGGCCGGGGCGACGGCGTCCTCGAGATCGATGACGACGGTATCGCAGGCCAGCGATTGGATCTTGGCCAGCGCCTTGTCGTTCGAAGCCGGGACGTAAAGCACCGAGCGGCGCGGGCGGTAGCTTTCGGTGGTCATCTTCGATCTATGCCGCCTGCAGCTAGCCGAGGCAAGCCGTGCATAAAAACTGCACGCAATTTCGGAAAATCTCCTCGTCTCCGCCCCGCTTGCCACCCGACCGGATGCGACAAGGGCGGCATGCAAGAGCAAAAGAACTCCCGTTGGTCCCTGCCGTACCGGCTTCGCCGCGAAAGCTGGTGGCTCGTCGATCCGCCCCAGACTTTGGCAACCCTCCTCCCTTTCGTCCGGAAATCCCTGCCCACCAGCCGCATCAAAGCCGCCGAGAAAGCCCGATCATGACAGTATTCCTCTCGGCGGCGCCGAGCTATTGCAGCCGCTTCGGCGTTGCCGTCCTGCTCGTCGCGTTGGCCGATTTCTTCTTCTATGGCCAACCGGCGGGCATCACGCTTTTCCTGTTCGGCGTTGCGATTGCAGCGGCGAGCATGGCTCTCCATCCTCTCGGCGTCTTCAACGATGGCAGGTTCTGGTTCAAGCCGGTTGCGCTGTTTATGGCGCTGCTGCCGCTTGTGGAAAATGTCAGCGCACTGTCCGTCTCGATCGCGCTGGCGGCGACGGCCATCCTCGCGCTTTCACTGGCCGGACGGTTGCGGCGCGGCTTTGCCCGTATTGCCGGCCAACTCTCGCTGTTCCTGCTTGCAACGCCATTTCGGCTCGTCCTTGATTTCTTCCGCTGGCGCATGGCGGCGCGGCGGCTTGGCCGGCGGCGCGTGCGCCTTGCGGCGATCGCCGTCTGGGTCATGCCGCTGGGCCTCGGCGCAGTGTTCCTCGCGCTGTTCGGCGCCGCCAGTCCGGTCATCGAATATTGGTTCTCGCTGATCGACCTGATGGCACTGCTCGACCTCGTCCAGCTGCCACGTCTCGCCTTCTGGCTGTTCGTGCTTGCCTGCGTCTGGGCCTTTCTGCGGCCGCGCCTGCCGCGCTTTCTCCGCCGCCGCAGGGTGTCGCCAGCCAGCGCACCGGCGACGCCGGCCACCAGGACCACCATCGAGGACATCGTCTTCGGCAAGGCCGCTATCCTCCGCGCGCTCGTCGTCTTCAACATCCTGTTCGCGGTGCAGAGCGCACTCGACGCCACCTATCTGTGGGGCGGCATCGCGCTTCCCGACGGGCTGACCTATGCCGCCTACGCGCATCGCGGCGCCTATCCGCTGATCGTCACGGCGCTGCTGGCCGCCGGCTTCGTGCTGGCGGCGCTGCGGCCGGGAAGTGCGACCTCCGGCGATCCGCTCATCCGCCGGCTGGTTTATGCCTGGGTGGCGCAGAACATCCTCCTGGTGATCTCGTCGATCCTGCGGCTCGATCTCTATATCGGTATCTATGCGCTGACCTATTGGCGTGTCGCTGCGTTCGTCTGGATGGGGCTGGTGGCGGCGGGCCTTGTCCTGATTATAGCCCGCATCGCGCGCGAAAAGTCCAACGAATGGCTGGCTTCCGCCAATCTTCTGACGCTATCGGCGATGCTCTATGCCTGCTCGTTCATCAACTTTGCCGCGCTGATCGCCAACTACAATGTCGACCATTGCTTCGAAATGACCGGCCAAGGCACCCAGCTCGACGTCTGGTACCTGCGCTCGCTCGGGCCAGGCGCCTTGCCGGCGCTCGATCGCTTCGTCCAGCACCAGAGCAGGACGGTTTCCGCGGAGGATGCCTCCATCCGCGAACTCGCCGGCTGGTATGCACAGGACGAAGCACGCTTCCGCGCCGGCCAGGAAAACTGGCGGGGCTGGAGCTTTCGTGACTGGCGGCTCAACCGCGCCCTCGACAGGCGTGGCCCGTTCGTGGTTCCTCCGATGTCCGAACCCTTCATGCCGGGCCGCTGATTTGATGCCGCACCACATACTGGTCGCCGACGACGACCCGCACATTCGCGAAATCATCTGCTTCGCGCTGGAAAAGGCCGGCATGAAAACGCTGGCGGTGCCGGACGGCGCGGCTGCCTTGCAGGCGATAGAGCGCCATGCGCCCGATCTCGTCGTGCTCGACATCGGCATGCCGGAAATGGACGGGCTGGAAGTGTGCCGGCGGCTGCGCCACACATCCGACCTGCCGGTGCTGTTCCTGTCCGCGCGGGATGAAGAGATCGACCGCGTCCTCGGGCTGGAGATGGGCGGCGATGATTATGTCACCAAGCCGTTCAGCCCGCGCGAGCTGGTCGCCCGCGTCAACGTCATTCTGCGCCGCGCCCGGCCCACGCCGGAACCAGCCGACGACCGGCAATTCTCGCATGGCAGACTGTTGCTGGTTCCGGCAAGCCATACAGCCAGCTTCGACGGCAAGCCGCTGGCGCTGACGTCGATCGAATTCGCGATCCTGAAAGGCTTTTTGGCGCGGCCGGCGTATGTGCTTGGCCGCGACATGGTGATGGCCAACGCCTATGCGGCCAATATCCATGTCGCAGACCGCACCGTCGACAGCCATATCCGCAATATCCGCGCCAAGCTGGCGGCCGTCGGCTGCGTCGATGCGATCGAGACCGTGCACGGCGTCGGTTTTCGGCTGGGCGGATGCGGCGCGTGAGCGCCCAAGAACTGATTGGCAGCAAATGGCGGCCTCGCCTCGCCACGGTCGTCATCGCCATCCTGATCATGGTAATGGCGCTGCCGCTGGCCGGCCTGTTTTTCTTCCGGCTCTACGAGAACCAGCTGATCCGGCAGACCGAGGCCGAGCTGATCGCCCAAGGCGCCGCCCTTGGCGCGATCTATGCGCAAGAGGTTCGCGAGGCCGGCATTGCCCCGGAAAAGCTAGGCGCACCCGTGCCTTCACCCAACACCAGCGATCGGGCCTCTCCCTACCAGCCGATCGAACCGGGCCTCGATCTTGCGTCCGACGGGATCCTGCCGACCCGGCCCGCGGCCACCGCGGCCAGCGCCGATCCCGCCTTCGCTGCAATCGGCGCACGCCTGACGGGCATTCTTGCCGAGACGCAGAAGACCACGCTCGCCGGCTTCCGGCTGCTCGACCCCAGAGGTGTGGTCATCGCCGGCCGCGCGGAAGCCGGCCTGTCGCTCGCGGCTGTCGAAGAGGTTCGCGCAGCGCTTGCCGGCCGCTACGCCAGCGCGCTCAGGCTGCGGGTTCCCGACCAGCCGTCGCCGCCGCTCTATTCGGTCAGCCGCGGCACCAAGGTTCGCGTCTTCGTGGCCATGCCGGTTGCGGTCTCCGGCAAGGTCGCCGGCGTCGTCTATCTGTCGCGGACGCCGAACAACATCGTCAAGCATCTCTATGGCGAGCGCGGCAAGGTGGCGCTGGCGGCAATCGCCATCCTCGGCGGCGCGCTGCTGATCGGGCTGGTCTTCCTGCGCGCCGTCAGCCGTCCGATCTATGCGCTGATGGAACGCACGAAACGCATCGCCGCCGGCGACCGCGCGGCGATCAGGCCGCTCGATCACCACGGCACGCGCGAAATGGGTGAACTCTCTGCTGCTTTCCTCGACATGGCCGAAAAGCTGCACGCACGCTCCGACGGCATCCAGACCTTTGCCACCCACGTCTCGCACGAGCTCAAATCGCCGCTGACGGCGATCCAGGGGGCTGCCGAACTGCTGCGCGATTCGGGCAGCGCGATGGACGAGGCCGAGCGGCGGCGGTTTTCGGACAATATCGTCACCGATGCCGGCCGGCTCAACCTTCTGGTGCGCCGCCTGCTCGACCTGGCGCGCGCCGAAAATCTCGAGCCGAGCGGCGAAAACACGTCGCTCGGTGCGTCATTGGCGCTGCTGCCGGCCGACGACAGGCTGGCGGTGCGCGTCGAGGCGGGCACCGAGATCGGGCTGCGCATATCGGCCGAAAACGCTGCGATCGTGCTGGCCAATCTCATCGACAATTCGGCGCGGCACGGCGCGACGCTGGTATCGGTCACAGCCGCAAAAGCGGACGGCAAGGCCACCATCGTGGTCGCTGACGACGGCGCCGGCGTTTCGCCCAGCAACCGAGGCCGCATCTTCGAGCCGTTCTTCACCACGCGCCGCGATTCCGGCGGCACCGGCATGGGCCTCGGCATCGTGCTGGCCCTCCTGAAAGCGCATGATGGCACGATCCGGCTGGTTGACTCGGCGAGCGGCACGCGCTTCGAGATCATCCTGCCGGCGGCGTGACTCGGCGATTCAGACCGGAAGGGCGAAAAGGTGCATTACGACATCGTCATCATCGGCGGAGCCATCGTCGGCTCGTCGGTTGCCTATTACCTGCGCGAGGAAGGGTTTTCGGGCTCGATCGCGCTTGTCGAGCGCGACCCGCAATTTTCTCATGCGGCGACCACACTGTCCTGCGCCTCCATCCGCCAGCAGTTCTCGATCCCGGAAAACATCCGGCTGTCGCAATTCACGCTGAAACTGTTCCGGCGGCTCGGGGAAGAGTTTGGCGCGGACGCCGATATCGGCTTTCGCGAAGGTGGCTACCTCATCCTTGCCGGCGAGAACGGGCTGCCGATCCTGCGGGCCAACCACGAGGCGCAGATGGCCGAGGGCGCCGACATCGTGCTCGAGGATGCGGAGGCGCTCGTCCGCCGCTTTCCGTGGCTGTCGGTCGAGGGCATTTCCGCCGGCGCCTATGGCCGCAGCGGCGAAGGCTGGTTCGACGCGCATGCGATGCTGATGCTGTTCCGCAAGGCACTGCGGAGCAAGAACATCGATTTCATCACGGCGTCGGTGACCGGTATGGAGCGGCAAGGCGGCCGCGTCACCGGTGCGACCCTCGACAATGGCGAGCGGCTCGAGGCCGGCATCGTCGTCAATGCCGCCGGGCCGAACGCCGGGAAGGTGGCAACGATGGCCGGGTTGGCGCTGCCGGTGGAGCCGCGCAAGCGCAACGTCTTCGTCTTCGAGGCGCGCGAGAAATATGACAACATGCCGCTGCTGGTAGACCCGAGCGGCATCTATGTCCGGCCGGAAGGTTCGGTCTACATTACCGGCGGCGCCGAGCCGGAAGAAGGCGACGGCCCCGCCGACCCCGCCGATTTCGACCCCGACTGGCCGCTGTTCGAAGAGGTGATCTGGCCGGTGCTGGCGACCCGCATTCCAGCCTTCGAGGCGATCAAGCCGACGCGCGCCTGGGTCGGCCATTACGACTACAACACGCTCGACCAGAACGCGGTGATCGGCCCGCACCCGGAGGTCGGCAATTTCCTCTTCGCCAACGGTTTTTCCGGCCACGGCTTGCAGCAGGCTCCGGCGGTCGGCAAGGCGCTGGCCGAACTGATCGTGCATGGCGGCTATCGCACAGTGGATTGCTCGGCGTTCGGGTACAGCCGGATCGCCGACGGGCGGCCGTTTCGGGAATTGAATGTAATTTAACGCTGGCGCGAAGGGATGCTACCGTTGCTTGGTGGATTGAGCCGCCACCAAGCCGCCCGTACCAAGATACGCCTGAAGCCAGCCCAGCACCCGGGCCCAGCCTTCGGCATGCTTCGTTGCGGCAGCAGCGAGGCCGGCGAAGCCGCCATGGCAGATGGTGACGCGTGTGCCGCCGGCGATCGGCTCCAGCAGCCAGGCGACTTTGGTTTCGCGGCGGCCAAGCGTCGGATGGTCCCAGTCGTATCTCCGCGTCTGCACGATCCGGCGCGGCTCTTCGATCTCCAGGAATTCGCCGCTGGCGGGCAGGTGTCTGCCGGCCGCCGTCTCGATGGTGACGCTCCAGCGGCCGCCGACGCGGAGGTCGGCCGCCCATCCGGTCATCCGGTAGGTCCTGGCGGACCCCCACCAGCGCTCGACCTCGCGTGTAACGAGCGCGTCAAATATCCGCTCGGGCGGCGCGCGAACATCGGCGCTCGCCATGACGGTCTCGCCATTGGTCATGCTGTGCACCGCGGAACCGTGCATCACCTGTCCTCCAGAAACGTTTCGCTATCGAAACAACCTCAAGCCTTCGACGCCGGGCGCGACAGGCCTTTGCCGGTTTCGAGCAGGCTCTTCAGGCTGGACAGGATGAGCGGCCAGCCGTTCGCCACATGGCCAAGCAGCTTGTGCGGTCCATCGGCTTCGTGTGTGATGGCGAGCTTCATCATCTCGCCCTCCTGCTCGAGGGCGAAGGTGCAGCGTGTGTAGCCGTCCGCCTTGACCTCGGGCATGAACTCGTTGCGCCATTTGAGCACGATGCGCTTGGGTGGATCGATCTCGAGGACCTCGCCGCTGTCGGTGACGCGGCCGTCGGTGTAAACCATCTTCCACGCCGAACCTTGTTTCCAGTCGCTTAGCATCTGAGCGCCGAGGAAATATTGCCGCTGGAACTCCGGCTCGGTCAGTGCTTGCCAGAGTTTTTCGGGCGAGGTGCGGATGTAGGTGACATAAACGAAAATGTTGCTCATCAGTCTTCCCTTTCGAGACGTTTCTTCAAATCGCCGAGGGCGCCCAGTCGTCCCCGCTCGAATTTGCCGATCCAGCGTTCGGCGATCTCGTTGATGGGAACGGGATTCAGATAATGTTGCTTCTCGCGTCCCTTGCGGATGGTGGCGACGAGGTTTGCTTCTTCCAGGATCGCCAAATGCTTGGTGACCGCCTGGCGCGTCATGTCCATCTCACCGCACAGCGCGTTCAGCGTCTGCCCGTTCCTGGCATGAAGGCTGTCCAGCAATCGCCGGCGTGTCGGGTCGGCCAAGGCGCGAAAGACGGCATCCATGCTCATGACTCTAATATGCAACCATTTGGTTGCATGTCAAGAGGCAGAACCTTAGCCAAGAATGCGCGGGTTGAGGTCGCTGGGAGTGGATTTCAGCGCTTGCGGCCGAACCAGAATGCGTTGGGCATGCGCTCCATGCCGATACGCTCATAGAAGCCGACGGCGTCGGGCATGGAGATCAGGCTGATGGCAACGGAAGGTCCGAGTTGCCGGCGTGCCTCATCCATCAGGCCCTTGCCGATACCCAGCCCTTGCGCCGATGCAGAAACAGCGAGCTCGGAGATATAGCAGACCCAGGAAAAATCGGTGATGCCGCGAGCGACACCAACCAGCGGCTTGCCCGGTGCATCGATGCGCGCGGTGAGCACCAGGTCGGCACTGGCAAGCATCGCCTTCAAACGGGCATGATCATCGACGGGCCGTGTCTCGCCGAGGCCGGATTCCACCAGAACGCGGCGGAACTCGGCGATGCCGAGGCCCGGTTCGCTGGCGTAGAGGACCTTGGATCGCGTTGTCATGTCGATAAAAGTGCACCAGGGGCTGGTGGTTTTGAAGCTGTTTTGTACCGAACTTGTGTTTCGATCGACGACGGAAGTCCAAAAACAGCCGTCTTTTATTTGCCCGCGGCATTGTGTAAACCGAGCGCCAGCAATTCCCCGCAACGAGAAGAAGACGGGCAAGAACCATGGAAAAATTCACCAAGCTCACCGGTGTCGCCGCGCCGATGCCGATCGTCAATGTCGACACCGACATGATCATCCCCAAGGATTATCTCAAGACGATCAAGCGCACGGGGCTCGGCACCGGCCTGTTCGCCGAAATGCGTTACAAGGACGACGGCTCGGAAAACCCGGACTTCGTGCTCAACAAGCCGGCCTACCGCAAGGCGCAGATCCTGGTCGCCGGCGACAATTTCGGCTGCGGCTCGAGCCGGGAACATGCGCCGTGGGCGCTGCTCGATTTCGGCATCCGCTGCGTCATCTCGACCTCGTTCGCCGACATTTTCTACAATAACTGCTTCAAGAACGGCATCTTGCCGATCACCGTCAGCCCGGAAGACCTGGAGAAGCTGATGGACGACGCCTCGCGCGGTTCCAACGCGACGCTGTCGGTTGATCTCGAAGCCAAGGAAATCCGCGGGCCGGACGGCGGCGTGGTCAAGTTCGACCTCGACGAATTCAAGCGCCACTGCCTGCTCAACGGGCTCGACGATATCGGTCTGACCATGGAGAAGGCCGGCGCCATCGCTTCGTTCGAGAAGAAGAACGCTGCTGAGCGCCCCTGGGCCTGAGCGGTACAATGACCTGGCGGCGACAGGCCGGGTTCGTGGCGGCTGAACGGAGGGGACAGTCATGACACGTTCGCTTCTTGCCGGGGCCTGCGCGCTGGCGTGGATTCTGATGCCGGTGGCAGGCGCGCATGCACAGACCGACATGGTGCTCGTGCCGGCTGACGATGCGTCCGGCGGGGCCGCCGACCAGGGCGCGTTGAGCAATGCGGCCCTAGCCGACAATGACAAACAGGCGCCGATCCCGTTCGAGGGCGGCCAGCTGACCATCACTCAGGAGGAAGAATACGGGGAACGGGTACTCGCCTTCGACGGCAAGGAACTGGCGCGCAATTACGACGTCTTCTTCGACAAGATCGTCGAGGTCGGCGGCGTCAAGGTGGCGCTGGTCGATGTCGGCGACGGCGGCAACCAGTGCGGCCCGGCCAAGGTGATCGTGTGGAAGCCGGAAGGCGGCGCGATCCAGACGACCACGGTCGAGCAGGATGAATGCGGCGCGCCGCCGGCCGCGATCTCCGACAGCGCCGTCTATTTCGTACCCTATCTGCTGCCGGGCGATGCCAAGCCGGCGCTGCAATGGTCGCCGACGGACGGACTGACGACGTCCGGTACTCTGACCTACATGCCGGAGCCGGGCACCGACTGGAAAGACATCGATCCGTCGAAATACGATAACATCATCGACGCCTTCCACAATGAAGCGGTCTACAAACTAGCCGAGACACTGCTTGGCAAGGACATGCCCGACATGGCGACCAGCCTGCTGGTCGGCGGCGGCACGGAAAAAACCGCGTCGGGTGCCTTCTTTGCCAGCGGCTGCGTGCCGCATGATTGCGGCGGCAATGACGGCTTCATGGCCGTTGACCCGGTCAACCAGAAGCTCTATTTCGCCCGCCGCGGCGACAAGCCCGAGCCGGACGCGTGGCCAGCGGTGAGTACATGGCCGGCCGACGTCAAGGAAGCGCTGGACAAGGCGCTGGGGTCGGCGAATTAGAAATCGTTCTGCCGCGATCCTTCGCGCGCCCCGGACATCTCCCCACTTGGGGGGATCGGCCGTCACCGCCGCTTTCGCCAAACCGCCTACGCTGCAAAAAAGGAGGACACCATGCGAAAACTGATCTCCACCGGTTCGCCCTTCGAGAAGACCGCCGGCTATTCGCGCGCCGTGGTGCAGGGCGACTGGTGTTTCGTGTCCGGAACGACCGGCTACGATTATGCGACCATGTCGATGCCGGAGACCGTGGAGGCACAAACGCGCAATTGCCTGACGACGATCGCCAAGGCGCTCGGGGACGGCGGCTTCGAGATGGCCGATGTGGTGCGGGCGCATTACTATATCACCGATGCGGCGTTCGTGGATGTGGTGTTCCCGATCCTCGGCGAGGCCTTTGGCGAGATCAGGCCGGCGGCAACGATGATCGTGTGCCAGCTCAACAAGCCGGAGATGAAGATCGAGATCGAGGTGACGGCGCTGCGGCGCACAGCCTGATGCCTGTCACGGTTGCGAAAACGACACGGTTAGCACGAGGATCGGCCCATGGTGAAGGTCAGGCGCATCGTTGCAAACATAGACACGCAGGATATCGCGGCGGCAAAACCCTTCTATCAGGATGTGCTCGGCCTCGATCTCAAGATGGATATGGGCTGGATCGCTACCTACGGCTCGCAAGAGACGATGTCCGTGCAGGTCAGTTTCATGGCCGAAGGGGGATCAGGAACGCCGGTGCCGGACATCTCTATCGAAGTCGACGACGTCGATGCCGCGCTTGAAAGCATGAGGACGGCCGGCTTTGCCATCGAATACGGTCCGGCGGACGAACCCTGGGGCGTGCGGCGCTTCTTCGTACGCGACCCGTTCGGCAGGCTGGTCAATATCCTTTCGCATCTCTAGGCATTTTGTCTTGAGCATCGGATTTTCCCAAAACCGGTTTTTGGGTCCGATGCTCTGAACCGCAGGCTTGCGCGCCGGCCGCTTGGCGTTTAGCAAGGCCGCGGCTCACGACACAATCAGGACGGTTCCCCATGGCTTCGAAAAATCTTCTCCTGCTTGCCGGCGACGGCATCGGCCCCGAGGCGATGGCCGAGGTGAAGAAGCTGATTTCCGCCATGAACGACAAGCTCGGCAGCGATTTCGTCACCGATGAGGGCCTTGTCGGCGGCTGCGCCTACGACGCGCATGGCGCGGCGATTTCCGATGCCGACATGGCCAAGGCAATGGCGTCGGACGCGGTGCTGTTCGGCGCCGTCGGCGGACCGAAATGGGATGCGGTGCCTTACGAGGTGCGCCCGGAGGCGGGTCTGCTGCGGCTGCGCAAGGACATGGAGCTGTTTGCCAATCTCAGGCCGGCAATCTGCTATCCGGCGCTGGCGGCGTCCTCCTCGCTGAAGCAGGAGGTGGTCGAGGGGCTCGATATCCTGATCGTGCGCGAGCTCACCGGCGGCGTCTATTTCGGCGAGCCTAAGCAGATCATCGACCTCGGCAACGGCCAGAAGCGCGGCATCGACACCCAAATATACGATACGTTCGAGATCGAGCGCATTTCGGGCGTTGCCTTCGAATTGGCGCGCACGCGCAAGAACCACGTCACCTCGATGGAAAAGCGCAATGTGATGAAGTCGGGCGTGCTGTGGAACGAGGTCGTCACCCAGACGCACAAAGCCAGGTATGCCGACGTCAAGCTCGATCACATGTTGGCCGATGCTGGCGGCATGCAGCTGGTGCGCTGGCCGAAGCAGTTCGACGTCATCGTCACCGACAATCTGTTCGGCGACATGCTGTCCGACATCGCCGCCATGCTGACCGGCTCGATCGGCATGCTGCCGTCGGCCTCGCTCGGCGCGCCGGATGCGAAGACAAAAAAGCGCAAGGCGCTCTACGAGCCGGTGCACGGCTCGGCGCCCGACATCGCCGGCAAGGGCATCGCCAATCCGATCGCCATGATCGCCTCCTTCGCCATGTGCATGCGCTATTCCTTCGGCATGGTTGAAGAGGCCGACCGGCTGGAAGGCGCGATCGCCGCCGTGCTCGATCAGGGCTTGCGCACCAGGGATATTCATTCGCCGGGGATGACCGAGGTCGGCACCGCTGAGATGGGCGGCGCGATCATCGCCAAATTTTTGGGGTGACAGGTGTATGGGTGAGGTGCAGCGCGCCATTGAAAGGGATCTTCTCGGCGAGCACCAACGCCAGGCTGAGTTTCGCGGCGATCAACACCTCGCGCCATTGCTGCAGTTCATCTGCGACCGATATCAGGTCGAAAAGAGCGATTTCTACCTGCTAGAAGTCATTCCCGATCAATACGAGTTGTGTCTCTTGATCTGGCTTTGGCCGGATAGGGTGGTCGACTGCGAAATCGCCTATGAAGGGTCTACATTCGAGGTTGTCGGGACGGAAACGATCCAGACCCACAAGAAGACCCTTCGTGGTCATTCCGCGAAGGACTTCAAGATCATCGAACGCATCGCCTTGAGCGAACACAAGCAGCGTTAGCAGAACCAACTCAGGTGAGGTTATGCGGTCTTGATCCCCTCCGGCACCGGACCCCACTGGTTTTCGCGCGGCTGGGTCGGGATCAGCGCAAAGATCAGGATGATCAGGCTGCCGAAGGTCGGGACCAGGAAAAGCAGAAAGAGCCAGCCGGTCAGGCCGGTATCGTGCAGGCGACGCACGTTGAGCCCGAACCACGGCAGGGCTGTCGCCAGCAGGAAGAGACCGGAAAGGCCGACCGTCACTGCCGGCAATTCACTGTTGTCGAGATTGCCCATGGCGTCGTCGATAAAGACGCCGAGTCCTATGGCCACGATCAGCGCGATCGTCCAGAACAGACAATAGCCCCAATACTCCTTGCGGCGGGCACGGCCGGCGAAGTTGAAGTAATTCTCGGTCAGACCCCGCCAGAAGTAGCTCCACAGGCCAGCCGATTCGGCCGGACTTTGTTCAGCGGAACGGCCGAAATGTTGCGGCTGACGTGCCGCGGGCGCATTGCCGGCCTGAGTTGGGGCGGCGGTTGCAGTGGAGGCGTCGGCGGGCGCACTGGCAGGTTGGGCGCGGATCGAAAAAACATCGCGTGCCCGTCCGCCAGCCGGCTGGAATTCGACGGTCGTACCTCCGGCAACCGATGCTTCGCGGCGCAAATCTTCGCGCGCCAAAGTGTAGCGGTTGCCGTCGGCTCCGGTGATGAAGCCGAAACCCTGGTCTTCGTCGTAATGAAGAACTTCGCCGCGCATGTCCTGCCCACCCCCGTTTCCCCGCCCCAGACTGTGCAAAGTTCCGGCAGACCGCAAGAGGCGTGCGGAAATGGAGAGTTCTGGCTATTTACCCCGGCCGTTTCTTCGATTTCTTGTGTTTCGCAGGTCCGCCTTCGAACTTCGCCTTGGCCGGTTTCCCGGCCCAGGGCTTCGCCTCGAATGCCGGGCGCTGGTCGGCCGGTGCGCGCTTCTCGAATTTGGGCGTGTTCTGATCGAAGGTGCGCTTGCCGCGGTGCGGCTTCTTGTCGGGTCGTGGTTCCTGATAGCCGGCCCGCGACAAATCCGGCGTGCCGTCCAGCCGCTTGACCGCAATGTTGCCCTGCAGCTTCCGGTCGGGGCCGATCGCAGCGAGGAAACGCTCGGCCCAGTCCGCCGCGATCTGCACGAAGGTTTCCTCCGGCTGCATCTTGATGGCGCCGATCTCGCGCTTGGAAATGCCGCCTGTCCGACACAGCATCGGGATCAGCCAGCGCGGCTCGGCATTCTGCCGGCGTCCGACCGACAGCGAGAACCAGACGCTGTCGCCGAAATCGTCGCGGCGGCTCGGTGCCTCGTCCCGGCGCGCAAATTTTTCGCCCGACGGCGTGAACGGTGCCACGTCGAGAAGATCCTCCGGCGCCGAGTGGCTGGAGCGGCACATCCGCACGAAGGCGGCGGCAACCTGTTCGGGCCCGTGCTGATCGAGAAGCGCCTCGACGAAGCCGCGCTCCTCATCCTTCATAGGCTCGCTGAAGACCGGATCAGCGAGAATGCGCTCGTCGTCGCGCCGTATCACGTCGTCGGCCGACGGCGGGCTCGCCCAGGTTGCCGCAAGGCCGGCACTTTGCAGCAGCCGCTCGGTGCGCCTGCGGGCACTGTTGGGCACGATCAGCGCGCTGACGCCCTTGCGTCCCGCACGGCCCGTGCGTCCGCTTCGGTGCAGGAGCGTTTCCGGGTTGGTCGGCAGGTCGGCATGGATCACCAACTCGAGATTGGGCAGGTCGATGCCGCGTGCCGCGACGTCGGTGGCGATGCAGACCTTGGCGCGGCCGTCGCGCATCGCCTGTAGCGCGTGGCTGCGCTCGTTCTGGCTAAGCTCGCCGGACAGCGCCACGACGGAAAAGTTGCGATTGTTGAAGCGCGCCGTCAAATGGTTGACGGCGGCGCGCGTGTTGCAGAACACCAGCGCGTTCTTGGCCTCGTAAAAGCGCAGCACGTTGATGATGGCGTTTTCGCGATCCGCCTGGGCGACGCTCAGCGCCCGGTATTCGATGTCGAGATGCTGCTTTTCCTCACCGGAGGCCGAGATGCGTACCGCATCGCGCTGGTAGCCTTTGGCCAGCGTGGCGATGGAGCGCGGCACGGTCGCGGAAAACATCAGCGTGCGGCGATCGGCGGGTGCGGCATCGAGGATGAATTCCAGATCCTCGCGAAAGCCGAGATCGAGCATCTCGTCGGCCTCGTCGAGCACCACTGCCTTGAGCGCCGACATGTCGAGCGAATTGCGGGTGATGTGGTCGCGCAGGCGGCCGGGCGTGCCCACGACGATATGGGCGCCGCGCTCCAGCGCGCGCCGTTCGGTGCGCATGTCCATGCCGCCGACGCAGGACGCCACCGTGGCGCCGGTCAGTTCGTAGAGCCATTCCAGCTCGCGCGTTACCTGCAGGGCCAGCTCCCGCGTCGGCGCCACGGCCAGCGCCAGGGGTGCCGCCGCGTGGGAAAAGCGCTCCGCGCCATCGAGAAGGGTCGGCGCCAAAGCCAGACCAAAGGCGACGGTCTTGCCGGAGCCGGTCTGGGCCGAAACCAGCGCATCGGCCTGGCCAAGCTCGAGAACGGCCTTCTGCACCGGCGTCAGCTCGACATAGCCGCGTTTTTCCAGCGCCTTTGCCAGCGCGGGAACAATAGCTTCGAAGTTGGACATCTTGCTCTTTCGAAATTCGGATTCTGAATACCCGGCGACGGGTCAAATGTCGGCAAGCGCCACAGACGGGCGCCACGAGCCAGACGATGCTCGTTCGTACTTGGTGCCGCCGTCATTGTACAGGGCGGGCGGGTCGGCCTGGTTGCGATTGACTCTAGACGTAAACCGCGTAAAAGCCGGCACCGAACGGGATAGTTTTCGATGCGCGGCCTTTTGATGGCGCTTTCTGCCTTCGACATCCCCGGCCCCAATGCGAACCATTGGGCCGGGCGCGTCGCTGCGTCTCCTCGTTCCAGCAAAATCACGTTCTTGCTCAAAAAAACCGGCAAAACGACCACCAAAACGGTCTGATTCCCTTGGCCTAACCACCCTCTCCGGGGTCCGGCCCGGGGGTTGAAACCCGCATCGGCCGGCGGGTTTTCTCCAGAAAACGAGCGGAGAGGGACAGGAGATTTCGATGAGTTTCAAGGTTGCGATCGTCGGCGCCACGGGCAATGTGGGCCGGGAAATGCTCAACATACTCGAAGAGCGCGGCTTTCCGGTGAGCGAGGTGGTGGCGCTGGCCTCGCGGCGCAGCCAGGGCACGGAAGTGTCGTTCGGCGACCGCACGCTGAAGGTCAGAGCGCTCGACCAATATGATTTTTCAGATACCGACATCTGCATCATGTCGGCCGGCGGCAACGTCTCCAAGGAATGGTCGCCGAAGATCGGCAAGCAGGGCTGCGTCGTCATCGATAATTCGTCGGCCTTCCGCTACGACCAGGACGTGCCGCTGATCGTTCCGGAAGTGAACCCGGATGCGATCTCGCTGTTCACGCGCAAGAACATCATTGCCAACCCGAACTGCTCGACGGCGCAGCTGGTCGTGGCGCTGAAGCCGCTGCATGACGCGGCCACCATCAAGCGCGTCGTCGTCGCCACCTACCAGTCGGTCTCCGGCGCCGGCAAGGAAGGCATGGACGAATTGTTCACGCAGACGCGCGCGGTGTTTGTCGCCGACCAGGTCGACGTCAAGAAGTTCACCAAGCGTATCGCCTTCAACGTCATCCCGCATATCGACGTCTTCCTCGACGACGGCTTCACCAAGGAAGAGTGGAAGATGGTGGCCGAGACCAAGAAGATGCTCGACCCGAAGATCAAGCTGACGGCGACCTGCGTGCGCGTGCCGGTGTTCATCGGCCATTCGGAAGCGGTCAACATCGAGTTCGAGAAGCCGATCACCGCCGATGAGGCGCGCGAGATCCTGCGCGAGGCGCCGGGCTGCCAGGTCATCGACAAGCGCGAGGACGGCGGCTACATCACGCCGCTGGAATCGGCCGGCGAGGACGCCACCTTCATCTCGCGTATCCGCGAGGACTCGACCATCGACAACGGCCTGTCGATGTGGATCGTCTCCGACAATCTGCGCAAGGGCGCGGCACTCAATGCGGTGCAGATCGCCGAGCTGCTGGTCGAGCGCGGGCTGATCCAGCCGAAGAAGAAGGCGGCATAGTTCGCTCACGGCCGTATCGCCGCTAGCGCGGCTGGCCTCCGTGGGGGCGCCGGACGACCGGCGGCCTGCGGTCGCAGGCTCGGCCTTCGGCCGTTAGCGCCCTTCTCCCCGTTCACAGGGAGAAGGTGCCGGCAGGCAGATGAGGGGCACAGGCGTCCAAATAGGCAGCAAGGCGACGGCGTCACAGCCGGTTCTGCTCCGCTAGGTCCAACAGCAACTTCAGCGCCTCCTCCGCCCGGTCGGCGGGCACGAACAAATGGTCGTGGTAGAAGGCCGAGACCGGATTGACGCCGATGCCGGCGGTGGCCAGCCGCGCGGTGATGGCGGCGAGGAAGCCGACCGCTTCCAGCGACGAATGGATGTTCAGCGTCAGCATCCGGCAGCGGAACACGGTTTTCAGTCCAGCGGCCTTGGCATGGTCTTCAAGCACGATCAGCGTCGTGCCCTCGCGCTCGCGAAATAGCATCACCGGGTGGAGCCTGTCGGGAACGGGCGCATCGGGTGGCAACGTGGTGAAGACATGAACGCCGGCAAGCAATTCCGGCGTCATTGCCGCCAGCAACTGTTTCAGGTCGGTCTCTCCGGCCATCGGTTGCTTTCGTTGTGCGGTCAGGCGGTGGTTGCCGTCGAGCGCTCGGAAGACACCTCTACGGTTTTCAATAACGCCCTCCACCTCACCCCGCAAGGTGGACTTGGCCAGGTTCGTTGCTGACTGAACTTGCACAAGGTCGCCGTCCCCCGGAGCTGAAAAAGAGCTGGAGGCGTGTCGGATCGCCGTCATGGGCCGCGTCCTTGGTTCGAGCTGGCGAAGGAGCCAGTGCTCACAACGACCGGAGGGAACATCAATGACCATGTCTCAGGCAGCACCCGTCTCACCGCGTGCCCTGTGGGCCGGCCGCGTGCTCAGCGCCGTCATCGTGCTGTTCATGATCTTCGACGGCGTCATCAAGCTACCGCCGCTCGAAATCGTCACCCAGACCATGGTGCAGCTCGGCTCGCCGGCCGATGCCAATGTCTCGCGCATGCTCGGCACCATTGGATTGGTCTCGACAGCGCTTTACGCGCTGCCACGCACCTCGGTGCTCGGCGCCATCCTGCTCACCGCCTATCTCGGCGGCGCCGTCGCCACGCATGTGCGTATCGGCAGCCCTTTGTTCTCGCACATACTGTTCGGCGTCTATCTCGGCGCCGTCCTCTGGGGTGGCCTGTATCTGCGCGATCCAAGGGTGCGCGCGTTGTTCCCGTTCAGCCAATAGCGGCGATTTCGAAAGCCGTTCGATGGTGGCCACGCCGCAAGAGCGGGCGCGGTCTGCCGCCGCCTTTCTACTCTTTGGATCAAATTGAGCGCCGCCGGGCGGCAGCCGATCTTCTTCTTTGGATCAAATCGCCTGGTTGCGAGTTAGGGGGTGCAGCGGCGAGGACGGCACCCTGTTGGAGAGGAACGACAATGAAAAAGGTGATGATCTTGATGGCCTTGCTGGTCCCGCTCGGTGCCTGCTCCCGTACTGAGCAAGGCGCGGCAGTTGGTGGCCTGGGCGGTGCGGCGGTCGGCGCTGCGGTGGCCGGCAACCCGACCAAGGGCGCGGTGATCGGCGGTGCGGCCGGCGCTTTGGCCGGTGCACTGATCGGCCGTGCCAGCGAAAGCGGCCAATGCCGTTATCGCGATCGCAACGGTCGTGTCTACGTTGCGAGTTGCCCGGAAGGCTATTGATCGGGCCGCATCATATGGATGCAATAGCAAAACGGCGGGCAGGGCCCGCCGTTTCGCGGTTGTGGAGATGATTTATTCGGCGCTGGCGGCTTCCGCCTCGGCCGGCGCGGCTGCGGCGGCGGCAACGGCCGCGGCGGCATCTTCCTGCGCCTTCTTCAGCAAGGCTGCGCGCTCCTGCGCCTTCTTGCCGGGCTCGGCCTTGTTCGGGTTGGAGCGGGCTTCGCGCTTGGCGATGCCGGCTTCATCGAGGAAGCGCAGCACGCGGTCGGTCGGCTGGGCGCCATGCGACAGCCAATGCCTGACGCGCTCGGCGTCGACCTTGACGCGTTCGCCGTCCTTGGGCAGCAGCGGATTCCACGAGCCGAGCGACTCGATGAAACGGCCGTCGCGCGGCGAACGCGCGTCGGCGACGACGACATGGTAATAGGGACGCTTCTTCGAGCCCGCACGGGCCAATCGGATTTTCAGTGGCATTTCTTTTCTCCTAAAAGCTCTGATTTGGTTGATCGGTTGGTGGCTGGTCCTCAGCCGGTTTTCGCTACGCCGTTGGATGCGGCGATCTGCTCGTGATGGCGGATCACTTCGCGGACGACGAAGTTCAGAAATTTCTCCGCGAAATCCGGGTCGAGATGGGCGTCCTTCGCCAGTTGGCGAAGACGGGCGATCTGCTCCTGCTCGCGCGCCGGGTCGGCAGGCGGCAGGCCATGTTCCGCCTTCAGCACGCCGACTGCCTTGGTGCAGCGGAAGCGCTCGGCCAGCATGTGGATCAGCGCCGCGTCGATATTGTCGATCGAGGCGCGATAATTGGCCAGCGCCGCACGCGCGTCCGCCATGTCCTTCTCTTCGTTCATGGCGCCCTCATTTCTTCTTGCCGAGGCCAGGCAGCCCGCCACCGCCCGGCAGGCCGGGAAGTTTCATGCCACCGGGCAGCCCAGGCAGGCCACCGCCACCGGGAAGACCACCGGGCAGGCCCTTCATGCCGCCGAGCCCGGCCGCCTGGGCCTGCTTCTGCAAGGCTTCGAGCTGCTTGGGGTCCATCTTGGAGAGGTCCGGCATGCCGCCGCCCATCATGCCGCCTGCGCCGCCAGGCATCATGCCGCCGAGCCCCATCTTGGAAGCGAGGCCGCCCATCATGCCGCGCATCAGGCCGCCGCCTTTGCCCTTGCCGCCCATCGCCTTCATCATGTCGGCCATGCCGCGATGCATCTTCAACAGTTTGTTGATTTCGGCCGCGTCGGTACCCGAGCCGGCGGCGATGCGCTTCTTGCGCGAGTGCTTCAGAATATCGGGGTTGGCGCGCTCGGCCTTGGTCATCGACGAGATGATGGCGAGCTGGCGACCGAACATCTTGTCGTCGAGCCCGGCGGCGGCCATCTGGTCCTTCATCTTGCCCATGCCGGGCATCATGCCCATGATGCCACCCATGCCACCCATTTTCGACATTTGCTGAAGCTGGCCGGCGAGGTCGTTCAGGTCGAACTTGCCCGACTGCATCTTCCTGGCCATCGCCGCGGCCTGTTCGGCGTCGATGTTCTCGGCCGCCTTTTCGACGAGGCTGACGATGTCGCCCATGCCGAGGATGCGGTCGGCGATGCGCTTGGGGTGGAATTCCTCCAGCGCGTCCATTTTTTCGCCGGTGCCGATCAGCTTGATCGGCTTACCGGTGACGGCGCGCATCGAGAGCGCCGCACCACCGCGGCCGTCGCCGTCCATGCGGGTCAGCACGAGGCCGGTGATGCCGACGCGCTCGTCGAAGCTTTTTGCCAGATTGACGGCGTCCTGGCCGGTCAGCGAATCGGCGACCAGCAGGATCTCGTGCGGCGACGACATCTTCTTGATGTCGGCCATCTCGACCATCAACGGCTCGTCGATATGGGTGCGGCCGGCGGTGTCGAGGATGACGACGTCATGGCCGCCGAGCTTGGCCGCCTGCACGGCGCGGCGGGCGATATCGACCGGCGTCTGGCCGGCGACGATCGGCAATGTGGCGACCTTGACCTGCTCGCCGAGCTGGCGGAGCTGCTCTTGCGCGGCGGGACGCCGCGTGTCGAGCGAGGCCATCAAGACTTTCTTGTTTTGACGGTCGGCGAGGCGCCTGGCGATCTTGGCCGAGGTCGTCGTCTTGCCGGAACCCTGCAAGCCGACCATCATGATGACGACCGGAGCCGGTGCATTGAGGTCGATGGCGACGCCCTCGGCGCCGAGCATCTCGACCAGCTCGTCATGGACGATCTTGACGACCATCTGGCCGGGCTTGATCGACTTGACCACGGCGGCGCCGACGGCCTTCTCGCGCACCTTGTCGGTGAAGGAACGCACCACTTCCAGCGCCACGTCGGCCTCGAGCAACGCACGGCGCACCTCGCGCAGCGCCGCCGAGACATCAGCCTCCGACAAGGCGCCGCGGCCGGTGAGGCCGTTCAGGATCGAACCAAGACGTTCCTGTAGCGATTCAAACATTCTCTTTCCTTTTTCCCTGGCACCCGGATGATGCCCGAGAGGTAATGCGTTCGCGCCAACTGTCCAAGCAAAAGCCGGTCCGGGCAAAGCCCAAAGCCAAAAAGCACCCGGGGGCGCACAGCGCTGCCGGGTGTTGGCCTCCGGGATCGATTTACAGCACTTCACCTCAAAGAGGTTTCGGCGTCCCGGTCGGTTTGCTCGGAGGAATACTCGTCGCGGAATTCGCGGCGTGTAGACAGGAAATCGGCCGCAGAGTCAAGCTTTGGTCAAGCTTTGCGCCAAATAGCAGGGACGACCAGGCAATGCACATCAGCGCACGCTGCCGGCGCGCGCCATATCCGGCTCGACCTTCAGCGGTGAGCGCGGATGTAAAAGCAGCAGAACGGTCAACAGGCTGCTGACGATGCCGATCGAAGCGATGAGGACGGCGTCTGAAGTCGTCCAGCCGGCGGCTTCGAGCGGCTTGGCGTTGAACAGGGCGAAGGAATTATAGCTTTGCTGGTGCGAAATCAGCAGGAAGCCGGTCAGATTGTTACCGAGATGGGCACCAAAGCCGGCACCGAGATTACCGGTTGCATAGACCAGAAGCGTCAGCAGCAGCGCAAAGGCGGCGATCGAGGCCAGCACGCAGGCATTGATGGCAGCGCTCGAACCTGGGCTCCAGTGCAGGGAGGTGAACAGCAATCCCGGCAGCAGCGCCCAGATGAAAGGGTTCTGGAACCGGCTCGCCAGGCCCCTGAGCAGATAACCGCGAAACAGCATCTCCTCCGACGAGGTCTGCAGAAAGGTCAGGGCGGCGATCGGGATCAGGAATGAAAGCCACGCGGACAGGCCGATCGCGCCGCGCGCGATGTCGGGCTGCAAACTATAAAGCAGGATCTCGGAAAGCAGCGAGGTGATCAGCACCGCGGTCAGTCCTTTCAGGAACCCCGACCAAGAAATGCGCCGGCTGACGCCAATCAGGGCTGACAGCTTCTCGCGATGGATCCAGCGCATGGCAGCCCAAAGGCCGAGCCAGATTCCGGCAAATGAAGCCAGCGCCGCGAGGATGCCCGCAGGAGAGGCCATGAAATCCTGCACCGCTCCTCCACCTGGCGGGGCGGTGCCAGACGATGCCTGCCAAACGGCAAAGGCATAGGTGCCGCCGAATAGCACGGCGGCAGTGGTTCCGAGCCAGAACAGGATGACGACCACCGCTCCAAGCAGAAGCCGCGGCAAAGTGGTCTTGTTGTTAGCGGTGTGCCGGTACTGTTGGAAGGCGGTTGGGTCGATCGTCACGCGGGCTCGCTGGCTGGTGCTTCGGCTCGCAAGGTCTAGAACATCGGCCCCAATGTGGAAACCGGTATTGCAGCGGCAATACCGGCTTGTGGCAATGTCGGGAGTGCGAGCGGCCGCCATTACAGGGCGACCGCCCTGTTTGTATCGTCAGCGCACGACGTACACGATACGCCGGCTGCCCGGATCGACCAGTGCCGGCTGGCCGTTCACATAGACGTAGCGGTAATCATAGTCCGGAATCTCGCGCAGCTCGACGGTGTCAGGCAACGTCGCGCCCGTCACCACCTCGCCCTCGAGATAGACCGGATCGAGCCGATGCGTACGTACATAGGTACGGATCTCGGCCGGCGGTCTCCGGATAGGCTCGATCGCCTCGCCGGCGACGATTGCTCCGGTATAGCTGTCGGAATACTCGACGCTATCGGCGGGCGGCATCACGACGGCAATGTCGGCGCTGGCCGGACGCTGTGTCAGGACCACACGGCTGCCGCCGAAATCGGCCGTCACATAGTCGGAATAGACCCAGCCCTGGCCGTTAGCCTCGGCGATAGTGCACCATTTGCTGTTGGCGATGCAGCCGTCGAGCGTCGCCGACTGGCCGGCCGCGAGCACGCCGATCACCGGATATTGCGGGCCGGGGCCGGCGCGTACATTGAGATCAGTGATGGCCGAGACGGCGGTGTCGGCCAATGCAGAGCCCGACATCGCTATGAGCGCTCCGGCCACCGCCGGAAACAATATGCGTTTCATGGTCTTCTCTCCGTTTCACAGTCCCTTGGCACGGAAAACGAAGCAAAGCCGCATGCGTTCCGGCTAAAAGGCTTCGGCCGGCTCACGATTTGTTCCAGTCGTTTTCGGCAGGTCGGTTAAAAGCTCGTGAACAAAAGCAAGTTTTTGCGCCGCCACGTCCGAGATGACGAAGGGATAGAGATCGGGCAGGCCCATGCAGCGGTTGATCGAGTTGGACGCCTCCGACAGCACCAGCCAGCGGTCGAGAATCCTTTCGAAAGGCTCTGGTCTGGAGGCGGGTTCCGATGGTGCCGGCTGCAGCTTGCCGCCGGTATCGGCCCGCGGCAGCTCGTTGGCTTCAACGGTTTCCAGCCGGCCGAGCGGGAAATTCAGGGCATGCACCATCTCCAGCGTGTCGGTGATGTGCATGTGATGCGCCCATGTCTCGGCCCAGTCCTCCCATGGGTGCGACGTCGCATAGGCCGAGATATGGCGCTGCTGCCAGTCGGGCGGCGCGCCATCGGCATAATAGGTCTTCAGCGCCTGTTCGTAGCCGGTGCGCTCGTCGCCGAACAAAGCGCGAAAACCGGCAAGCTTTTGCGAATCGTCGCGGATCAGGCGGTCCCAGTAATAATGGCCGAGCTCATGGCGGAAATGGCCGAGCAGCGTGCGGTAGTTCTCGCCCATCTCGACGCGCCGCCGTTCGCGCTCTGCCGAATCCGCCTCGGCGACGTTGAGCGTGATCCGGCCGTTGTCATGACCGGTCAGGATACGTTCGCCGCCCGGACCGCCGCCGATCGGATCGGCAAGAAAATCGAAAGCGAGACCGATCTCGTCGCCAACTTCCTGCTTGGGTGCGACCGGCAGGCCGAAGGCGAGCAGCGAATAGACGGCACGCTTCTTTGCCGCCTCGACACGGATCCAGCGGCGGCGGTTGCCGTCGACCGACAGATCCGGGATCAGCTGGTTCAGCGCACAGGCGCGGCAGAAGGCGTGGCCGGGCTCCGCCATCCAGTTGCAGGCGCATTCGTCGGCATTGGTGCAATGGAAGACGTCGGCGCCGGACAGCGCGAAGCGCGCATGCTCGGGATCGTAGAGCACGAGGCTGGCGCAGTTCAGGCATTGCGCGTTCTCGAAATAGAGACGGTGGCCGCAATGCGGGCAGTCGAAAAGCTTCATTGGCGTCTCAAATCATTCGAAATGCGGAGGACGATACGAGCAGGAGAACGCCAAACGCCTGTCAGCCGCCCACGTTCCTGCCGGCCGATGCTATTTTGCCGCAAGCTGGGCGACGACCTCCTTGGCCACTGCCTCGCCCGACAATCTGGCGCCGCCGCAGGTCTGCATCAGCGGACCGGCCAAATGCTCGCCGGCGAAGAAGATCTTTTCCGCCACGGGCTGCATCAGCGTGGCGCGCGCTTGCGAGCGGCCGGGCCGCGCCGCCGCATAGGCGCCGCGCACGAACCGCTCAGCGCCCCAATTGGTCATCATTGCGCGTCCGACATGCTTTCGTATGTCGCCGCCAAAGATGCCGCAGAGCCGGTCGACGACGAAGTCGATGCCAGCTGCCTCGCCCGCCGCCGACATCTCCCAAGCGAAATCGCCGCCGACGAAACCGACCATCAAATCGAGGTCGAAGGGAAAGCAGAGGAAGTAGATGTCGTGCCGGGCCAACCGCTCAATCA
Organism: Mesorhizobium sp. M0800; assembly: GCF_040320095.1. NCBI lineage: Bacteria > Pseudomonadati > Pseudomonadota > Alphaproteobacteria > Hyphomicrobiales > Phyllobacteriaceae > Mesorhizobium > Mesorhizobium sp. M0800. The sequence continues at coordinate 7,313 of NZ_JAMYOZ010000048.1, read as the reverse complement.
GCAAATCGTCGAACGGCTCCAGGCCGAGTCTTGTACCGGATATTTCGACCGGCAACTTGGTCAGCATGCCCATCGGCAGGTCGAAGAAGGCGGCGAAATGCGCATCGGGGAGTGCAGGCGAGAACGCAATCTCCTCGAAGGCGAGCACTGCCGGGGAGGCAGTGACGATGACCGCCTTGGCGCAGATGGTACCGCGATCGGTGACGCAGGCTACGCCCGGCCTATCCCAGACGATCTTGCGCACCGGCGTCGACAGTTCCACCGGCACATCGGCACCGAAGCGGGCAACCAGCGTACCGAAGCCTTCCCTGGTGAAATAGTTCGGATCGAGATCGGCGGCGGCCTGAAAGTCGCGGATCGATATCTCGTCCTCGTCGGCGCCGAAATCCATCGGCCCGGCGAAGGTTGCGGCGGCGCGCGGCGCGTGTCCCTTGGCGAGCAATGCCGAAAGGCGGTCGTCGTCGCCTTCCCTCACCTGATGTGCCGCCACCAGTTCGAACAGCCTTGCGTCGGCCACCTTCATCGCCGCCTCCTCGGCTTCGCTTGCCTTTCGCTCACGGTAATAGAGATGATCGACATTCATGTCGTGGTGATGAAGCGTCCAGGCAGCGGCCTTCGCCTCGGGAAAGTAGGGATTGCGGTCCGCGGCATGCAGCCAGGCGCAGCCGATGTCGAACGGCACGCCGAAATGATGGTCGCTGGTCCAGGCGCGGCCGCCAATGCGGTTCATCGCTTCCAACAATTTGAAGGAAAAACCGGCAGCGCGCAGGGTCTTGGAAGCCGAAAGCCCGGCTGAACCGGCGCCGATGATCACGACATCAACGTCTTCCATGCTTATTCTGTCCCCGCCACAATAATTACTTGATCGTAGGCAAATTCCCGGGCGTCCGCCAGTGTGGTGGATTTGAGGTTCCTGCTGTATTGAGTGCATCGGCGTGGCGCCGGGGCAGTGACAAGCAGGTGTTTCGCAGGCAAGTTCGCAATTGGGAACGTGATTCAGGCAACCAGGAGAGCAGCATGGCATTTCTTGCCAAGGGGAAGATGTTTGTAGTGGCCACGGTGGTGGCGGTGCTCGCGTTGGCGACGGGCGCGCAGGCGGCGGCCAGCTGTGGCAAGAGCGGCGCCGGCTTCGAGGCATGGAAACCGGAGTTCGCCGCGGAGGCGAAGGCCGACGGTGTCGGCTCGAAGGGTCTGGCCGCTCTGGCTCGCGCAACCTACGCGACAAAGACGATCTCCGTCGACCGCGCCATCCATAAGGCTTTCAGCGGCTCGGTGGAAGCTTTCATGAAGCGCCGTGGCGCGTCCGCGATCATTGCCAGGGGCCGTGCGCTGAAGAAGGCCAATGCTGCGCTGTTCGACAAGATCGAACGGAATTACGGCGTGTCGCCGGGCGTGTTGCTCGCCATCTGGGGTATGGAGACCGGCTTCGGTTCCGCCATGGGCAACCAGAATACGGTCTCCGCCATTTTAACGCTGGCCTATGACTGTCGCCGTCCGGAGTTCTTCTACCCGCATGCCATTGCGGCCCTGAAGCTGGTTGATCGCGGAGCGTTGAGCGCCTCGTCGGTCGGTGCCGCGCATGGCGAGATTGGCCACACGCAGTTCCTGCCCGGAAATGTTTTGACGTATGGTGTCGGAAACAAAAATCTGCGCGACAAGAGCACTGCGTTGGCTTCCACCGCCAACTTCCTCAAGAGTCATGGTTGGCGGGCCGGCGCGAGTGCGCAGGCGAATATGGGCGCAATCGCTGGCTGGAATTCCGCGAGCGTCTATCAACAGGCCATCGCCCGAATGGCCACGGCGATCGATGCCGACTGACAGGGACCTCTAGAGCTTTGTCTTAACGCAATTCCGGACGGAGAACCGTTTCACACTTTTCCTGGAATTGCTCTATTCGACAGAAAGCCCGGCCAAGCGCCGGACTTTCTATTTCACGTCGAACGCGTAGGAGCAGCCGGCGAGCACCTTGCCGGGATGTGAATCAACGGTTGAGACATTGAGCGCGATGCGCGTGGAAAATGTCATGCCGCCCGCTTCCTCGCTGCTCTCGAGAATGATCTTCTCGCCGAGGAATTTTTCCGGCGTCGAGTTTGCGCTGCGACGCCGAGCGCTCGAGCGAGATCGGGCGCGGAAACATCGTCAAACACCGCCATCGGCCCGGTCGCGGTAAGGACGACGGACGCCGTTTCGCGCCCGAATACGCGAAGCGGGGCCGGCAATTCATATTGCTTAAGGAAAGGATTGCCGGAAGAAACGTCGTTCCAGCCGAGCTTTGCGGGCGCATCGGGGCGGTCGCTCAGCCAAAGGGCAAAACCACTATAGGTCGGAACGTCAGCCCTGCACTCGACCAGCGCGGGAAGGTCGAGGGAGGGGGTCATCGTTGGCTTTGGCGACGGCCAAGTTCGCCAGGACAGCCAACGCGGGCAGGAAACCAGCTCCAAGCGTGGCCAAGCGCCTGGGCACATCACGCTCAATAATGCACGTAGCCGCTCAACGGGCATTTCTGGGAAATGGGAATCTGGAAGGGGCCGTCAAAACTTTTGCAGGTACGGAATTTGGAATTCCGCGGCGCCGGGGTAGCCGCTTTTGGCTTGTCCCCGATGACCGTCGGGATTCTGGGACCCTGCGCGTAGCCGCTCAACGGGCATTTCTGGGAAGCGGGAATCTGGAAGGGGCCGTCAAAACTTTTGCAAGTATGGAACTTGGATGTTTGCCCCGCCGGGACTTGCGTGGACTGACCCGCGGTAAAGACGGCCACCGCCGCAAGCAGAAGAAAAAGTCTGTTTTTCACTGTCAAAGCCCTCCGACCCGCAAGAGAAGTAAGATCAAATCACGGAAAGGTCAAACAGGAAACGATCTGAAATCGCGGCTTCTATTACATTAGAGACGCCAAATAAAACCCGGTGTCCTCACCGGGTTCCTAACTCATCTAAGCATTGGGCCTGTTGGGAATATCAACCCTTGCGACTACGCGCCGCCAGTGTCCTCAGCCTGAGCGCGTTGAGGCGGATGAAGCCTTCGGCATCCTTCTGGTCGTAGGCGCCGCGGTCGTCCTCGAAGGTGACCAGCGCGTCGGAATAGAGCGTCTTCCTCGACTTGCGGCCGGTGACCATGACGTTGCCCTTGTAGAGCTTCAGCCGCACGGTGCCTTCGACGTCTTCCTGGCTCTTGTCGATCATTGCCTGCAGCATCAGGCGCTCGGGCGCGAACCAGAAGCCGTTGTAGATCAGCTCGGCATAGCGCGGCATGAACTCGTCCTTGAGGTGGGCCGCACCGCGGTCGAGCGTGATCGATTCGATCGCCCGATGGGCGGCGATCAGGATGGTGCCGCCGGGGGTCTCGTAGACGCCGCGCGATTTCATGCCGACGAAACGGTTCTCGACCAGGTCGAGCCTGCCGATGCCGTTGTCGCGGCCGAGATCGTTCAGCGCCGCCAGCATCGTTGCCGGCGACAGCTTCTTGCCGTTGAGCGCAACCGGGTCGCCCTTGAGGAATTCGATCTCGATCTCGGTGACCTCATCCGGCGCATCCATCGGCGAGATGGTGCGCTGGTGGACGAATTCCGGCGGCTCGCTCCACGGGTCTTCCAGCACCTTGCCCTCGGACGACGAATGCAGCAGGTTAGCGTCGACCGAGAAAGGCGCATCGCCCTTCTTGTCCTTCGGCACCGGGATCTGGTGCTGCTCGGCGAAGTTGATGAGATCGGTCCGCGACTTGAACGACCAATCGCGCCACGGCGCGATGACCTTGATGTCGGGGTTGAGCGCATAGGCCGACAGCTCGAAACGCACCTGGTCGTTGCCTTTGCCGGTGGCGCCATGGGCGATCGCATCGGCGCCGGTCTCTTTTGCGATCTCGACAAGATGTTTCGAGATCAGCGGCCGGGCGATCGAGGTGCCGAGCAGATATGTGCCTTCATAGACGGCGTTGGCGCGGAACATCGGGAAGACGAAATCGGATACGAACTCCTCGCGGACATCGACGATGCGGATATCCTTGATGCCCATCATCTCGGCCTTGCGCCTGGCCGGCTCCAGTTCGCCACCCTGGCCTAGATCGGCGGTGAAGGTCACGACCTCGGCGCCGAGCTCGGTCTGCAGCCATTTCAGGATGATCGAGGTGTCAAGGCCGCCGGAATAGGCGAGCACGACTTTCTTGACGGCTTTTGCTTTCGACATGGTGGGCGGTTCCGCGACAGGGGTTCTTCGCGGGCGAGGTATCACGCCATTTTAGGCCAGCGCAAGGGACGAACGATGCCTGGACCAGATGCTGTATCGCCCAGAGGCTGGCGAGGACACGGCTCTTGCGGTATGGCTGCGCCGTCTTTTTGCCGCTACGAGACGAACCATGTCCTTCATCCCCGACAGTACGACGCTTATCCAGTTCTCCATCGCCACCTTCATCCTGGCGATCACGCCTGGGCCTGATATGACGCTGTTCGTGTCGCGCACGCTGAGCCAGGGCCGCGCCACCGGCTTTGCCTCGATGGCCGGCGCCTTGTGCGGCACGCTGATTCACACCACACTGGTGGTGGTCGGCGTCTCGGCGCTGATCGTCGCCTCGCCGATGGCGTTCTTCGTGCTGAAGATTTTTGGCGCCGGCTATCTGGTCTTCCTGGCATGGCAGGCGATCACAAAAGGGTCGGCGTTTTCACCGGAGAAGAAGAGCGGGCCGCAGATCTCGCTGTTCCGCAGCTGGGCGGCGGGGCTCGGGGTCAATCTGCTCAACCCGAAGATCATCCTGTTCTTCATGACCTTCCTGCCGCAATTCGTCTCCGCGCATGATCCCAACGCGCCGGGAAAGCTGTTCTTCCTCGGCGCGATGTTCGTCGTGCTGGCGATCCCGGTGACGGCGCCGATGGTGCTGGCGGCCGAAAAATTCTCGGCCGCGATGAAATCCAGCCCGCGTGTGACCCGCGTCGTCGACTATCTGTTTGCCGGAGTTTTTTCGGCCTTCGCGCTCAAGATCCTGACGGCCCAGGCGAAATAGGGCGTCCGATCTGACGCCAGCTTCCGGCCGAGCGCCCGGCGCTCAGCCAGTAGAAAATACCGCCGACCATACCGCAGCCGATCACCGCCAGCATGACGCTGGTGTTGGTGATCTCGAAATTGGCATCTTTTGTCTGGCGCACGAAGCCGAGGAAGACCGCCGCCACCGCTGCGCCCGCCAGCGCATAGAACAGCCAGTCGCGCCGGCCGAGAATCTCGGAGACGAGGATGGCGACGGCCGCCGGCATGAAGGCGAAATAGGCGACGAACAGTGCGACAAAGGGGACGGAAAACCACAGCGAGGCCTGCGCTACCGGCTGTGTCTCGTCCGTCATCAGCCCCAGAGACGCCAGGAACATGATGTTGAGGAAGGCGCTGGCAGCCAGCGATGCAACGCCGTAGCCGACAAGGATGACGGCGAAGCGGATCAGATAGGCGACGAGGCGGTTCACGCGAATTGTCCGGGCATTTGCAGGAACCGGCTCTCGACCAGGCGATAGACGGCTCCTGCCAAGCTTCCCGCAATGATTAGGGCCACCAACACGTCAACGTCCGGTGGCCTCTGTGCCGACGGATGCAGTTTCCAGACCGCAAATACGCACGTCCCAACGAAAGCTCCCCCGACGACAAAAAGAATCCAGCGTCTCGCCTCGAGAACTTGGGAAGCAATGACCATCGGGATTGCCAGCGGTGCGCCAAAGATGCCTGCGATCATCGCTCCAAGCAGCAACAGCGACCAACTATCTCGAGTGGACAGGAAAGCGGGAACACGCCACCACATCAGTGCATCGAGCAGGAAAAAGACCAGAGACATGGTGAAGGCAGCCAGGGCGTAGCAGAGCAAAGTCACTGCCAATCGCCTGAGGTATTTCACGCCTCGCCATGCCCCGCGATCATCATCGCTTCCAGCGCCAGCCGGTCGACCTTCCGCATGCGCTCGGACTCCGACTTGAGCTGGCCGCAGGCGGCCAGGATGTCGCGGCCGCGTGGCGTGCGGATCGGCGAGGCATAGCCGGCATTGTTGATGTAGTCGGCGAATTTCTCGATCGTCTCCCAGTCCGAGCACTGGTAGTTGGTGCCCGGCCACGGATTGAACGGGATCAGATTGATCTTGGCCGGGATGCCCTTGAGCAGCTTGATCAGCGCCTTGGCGTCTTCGATCGAATCATTGACGTCCTTCAGCATCACATATTCGAAGGTGATCCGCTTGGCGTTGGACAGGCCGGGATAGGCACGACAGGCAGCGATCAGCTCGTTGAGCGGATACTTCTTGTTGATCGGCACCAAAAGGTCGCGCAGATCGTCATTGGTGGCGTGCAGTGAGATCGCCAGCATGACGCCGATCTCTTCGCCGGTGCGGAAGATCTCCGGTACGACGCCGGAAGTCGACAGCGTGATGCGCCTCTTCGACAGGGAAAGCCCGTCGCCGTCGGATGCAATCAGCAGCGCCTTCTTCACCGCCTCGAAATTGTAGAGCGGCTCACCCATGCCCATCATCACGACGTTGGACACTTTCCTGCCCTCGGCCGGCACGATGGCGCCGTCGGGCGTGTCGCGGTCGGGGAAATCGCCGAGCCGATCGCGGGCTGTCAAAAGCTGGGCGAGGATTTCCTCGGCGGTCAGGTTGCGCACCAGCTTTTGCGTGCCGGTGTGGCAGAAGGAGCAGGTCAGGGTGCAGCCGACCTGCGAGGAGATGCAGAGCGTGCCGCGGCCTTCTTCGGGAATGTAGACGGTCTCGATCTCGACCGGCCGGCCAGCGCCGCGCGGCGGAAAGCGGAACAGCCATTTGCGCGTTCCGTCGGAGGAAATCTGCTCCTCGACGATCTCGGGCCTGGCAACGGTGAAATGCGTGTCGAGGGCGGCGCGCAGATCCTTGGAGATGTTGAACATGCCGGCAAAGTCGGAAACGCCGCGCACATAGATCCAATGCCAGAGCTGTTGGGCGCGCATTTTCGCCTGGCGCTCCGGCACGATGCCGGCGGCGACGAGGGCGGCCCCGAGTTCGGCGCGCGTCAAGCCGATCAGCGACGGCTTTTCAGGCGTCGTGCGGGTGCGCAACGCGTCACGCGCGCCTTCGGTGGTAAGATCGAATGAAAGGGTCATTGTTGCGCCAATATAAGCGATTTGCGGCCGAATACAGCATCGTGCCCGAAATGAAGCGCGGCGCATAGCACAGGTTAGCGGCGGAGTCATGCCGGGGTTCTTCCTTCTCCCCTTGTGGCAGAAGGTGGCCGAGCGAAGCTCGGTCGGATGAGCAACCGTGCTTCATATCGATGCCGGATTCCACGATTTGTTGTCTCGGACCATGGCGTTGAGGGCTGTGAT
>NZ_JAMYOZ010000047.1:0-33305 GCF_040320095.1 Mesorhizobium sp. M0800 | reverse complement strand
GTAAACTCATCACAGCCCTCAACGCCATGGTCCGAGACAACAAATCGTGGAATCCGGCATCGATATGAAGCACGGTTGCTCATCCGTCTCGGCGCTGCGCGCCAATCCACCTTCTCCCACAAGGGGAGAAGGGAAGGGGCAGCGCTGACCTTTCCGATTGAATTGATTGAGCAAATCAGCGGCCACCGGCCTGACCAAGCGTATGGCGCTCCACAAGCCTCTCGGCTTCCGCAATCACCTCCGGCGGCGTGACGCTGCGGCCGGGCCTGGCTAGCAGCGTCGATGAGAATGGCCCGCGCGGGCCGGTCAGGCCAGGCTCGGTAGCGAGGAATATCGCCACCGTCGGCACGCCGAAAGCGCTGGCGAGATGGGTCAGGCCGGTGTCGGCGCCGATGACCAGCGCCGAGCCGCCGATGTCGGCGGCGATCTCGGCTAGCGGCGACCTGGGAACCACCACGGTTTGCGAAATGGCGCGGGCGATCGCCTCGGCAACCGCCTGTTCCCGGTCGTTCGACCAGGTGGTGACTGGCGTCATTCCCATGTTCACCAGCAGGCGGGCGGTTTCGATCCAGTCCGCGACCGGCCATTTCTTGTCCTCGCGGCTGGTGCCGTGCAGCAGGAAGGCGGTCTTTTCGCCGACAAAAATCGATCTTCCGGCTGGCGGCGTGATACCCGATTCAAGCCTGGAAAAATCCGGCTCGTAGCCGAGCGCCAGCCCGAACAGGCGTCTCGTGCGCTCGATGGCATGCAGGCCGCGCGGCACGGCGTAGCGATGGCCATAAAACAGGCTCGCCGAAGGCTCGCGGGCGCTCGAACGGTCGAAACCGGCGATCGGCGCTGCCGCCAGCCGCGCCACCAGCGCCGATTTCAGCAAGCCTTGCGCATCGAGAACGAGGTCGTAGCGGCAATCGCGCAAGGCGCGGCGCAAGCCGACCACTTCCCGCCATGTGCCGGGCTCGAGCAGCTTCCTGCGCCAGCGCCGGATCGCCACGCTGTGGATGGTTTGGATGGCTGGATGCAGCGCCACGATGCCGGCAAATGCCTCTTCGACACACCAGTCGAAGGAGATATCCGGCCGAGCGCGGCGCGCGTCCTCGATCGCCGGGAAGGTGTGGATGACGTCGCCCATGGACGATGTCTTGACGATCAGCACTTTCATGCGGCGGCCGGCATTTCCAGCAGCCGCTCCGCCGCCGCCACGACGCGTTCGACCTCCAGCGTCTTCAGGCAGTTGAGATGACCGAGCGGGCAGATTTTTTTGTGGCAGGGCGAACAGGACAGGCCGAGCCAGACCAGTTCGCGGCGCTCGGCGAGCGGCGGCGTGTTCTGCGGCGAGGTCGAGCCGTAGACGGCGACTACCGGCGTGCCGACGGCGGCGGCGACATGCATCAGCCCGCTGTCGTTGGAGACGGCGAGCCTCGCCGCCGCGATCAGGTCGATGGCATCCTCGAGCCGCGTCTGGCCGGCAAGATCGACGGCGCCCGGAGCCAGCGCGGCGATTTCAGCCGTCACCTCAGCGTCGTTCTTCGACCCGAACAGCGCGACGCCAAACCCTTTCGCCATCATCTCATGGGCAAGGCCGGCATAGTGTTCGCTCGGCCAGCGCTTGGCCGGGCCGAATTCTGCGCCGGGCATGACTGCCACGAATTTCCCCACCGTCAGCCCGAAACGGCTGAGCAGTGCCGCCTGGCTGGCTTGATCGACGGCGAGCTTCGGCGCCTGGAAGGCGCCACCACGGGCAAGGCTGAAATAGGCCTGCGCGGTGCGCCGTTTCAGGCGATCGGGCAAGGGCACGATGTCGGTCAGAAGCCCATAGCGCATTTCCTTGAGATGGCCGACGCGGCGCGGAATGCCGGCAAAGAACGGGATCAGCGCCGACTTCCAGCTTCCCGGCAGGACAAAGGCCATGTCGTAGCGGCCGCGCAGCAGGCGGCCGAAGCGCCTTCGGACGCGGAATTCGAACGCGCCGGATTGCAGCGGCAGGTCGATCTGCTGGCGGATTTCGGGCATGCGCTTGACCAGGGGTGCTGCCCACGCCGGCGCCAGCACGTCGATGGCGGCGTTGGGATGAAGCTCCTTCAGCGCCTGGAACAGGCACTGCGCCATGACCATGTCGCCCACCCAGCGTGGGCCGATCACGAGGATCGTTGGGCTTTCAGCCATTCGACATAATCTCTGACGCCGGTTTCCACTGTGCGGAACTGGCCGTTGTAACCGGCTGCGCGCAAGCGGGACATATCAGCTTGCGTAAAGCTCTGGTAGCTGCCCTTGAGGTGGTCGGGAAACTCGATGAATTCGATCTGGCCCTTGCCGAGCGTATCGATCACCGTCTCGGCAATGGCGCGGAACGGCTGGGCCTTGCCTGTGCCGCAGTTGAAGATGCCGCTCGAGCCGCGTTTCCACAGCCACAGATTGACGTCGGCGACATCGCCGACATGGATGAAATCGCGGCTCTGTTCGCCGGGCCCGAAACCACCATAGGCGCCGAACAGTTTCGGGTTCTGGCCTTGCTCGACTTGGTTGAACAGATGGAAGGCGACCGAGGCCATGGCGCCCTTATGCGCCTCGCGCGGTCCGTAGACGTTGAAATAACGCAGACCCGCCACTGGCGAGTGGTCGGTATCGAAGACAGTGCGGCGGACATAGTCGTCGAACAGTTTTTTCGAATAGGCATAGACGTTCAGTGGGCGCTCGTATTGCGGCTCCTCGCGGAACTCGGCGCCGCTGCCATAGACGGAAGCGGACGAGGCATAGAGGAAGGGCAAGCGCAGGGCCAGGCAGGCGTGCAGCAGGCGCTTCGAATAGGCGTAGTTGACCTCCATCATGAACTTGCCGTTCCATTCGGTGGTGGTCGAGCAGGCGCCCTGGTGGAAGACGGCCTCGATGCGGCCGAGGTCGCCGGCCTCCATCCGCGCCAGAAAATCGTCCTTGTCGAGATAATCGGCGATCTCGAGATCGGCGAGGTTGGCGATCTTGTGGCCGTCGGTGAGGTCGTCGACGACGAGGATGTCGCTGAAACCCTCGGTGTTGAGCGCGGCGACGATGTTGGAGCCGATCATGCCGGCGCCGCCCGTGACGATGATCATGAAAGCCTCTGGTACCTTGTGCCGGTTGTAGCCCTTCTGGGATTCTGGCCTTATAGGGGAGGCGGGCCGGGCTGTCGACAAAGCAGGTGGCGGGGCGGCCGGATGAGCGCCATAGTGGCGCCGCAAACGTCACGTTTCAGTCGGCCTGCCGGCCGATCGGCGACAGGAGCAAGGTAATGCCGTCAACCGAACTGCTTGTCGCCTTTTTCGCCACCACGGCGATCTTCGCCTATATCCCCGGCCCCGCCATGCTCTATGCCGCCGCGCAAACCATGGCGCGTGGCCGCTGGTCCGGCCTGATGGCGGCGCTCGGCATCCATCTCGGCGGCTACGTTCATGTCTTCGCCGCCGCTGTCGGCCTGTCGGTGCTTTTCCATGCCGTGCCGGTGCTTTACATGGCGGTCAAGCTGGTCGGTGCGCTGTATCTGGTCTGGCTCGGTGTTTCTTTGTTTCGCGCCAAGGCGCAAGGCGACGTTGTCTTGCCGGGAATTCAGCCGAAATCCGCCCGCCGCGCGTTTTTGGAGAGCGTTGCCGTCGAGGTGCTCAACCCGAAAACGGCGATTTTCTTCATGGCGTTCCTGCCGCAATTCATCGATGCCTCGGCAGCGTTTCCGGTCTGGCTGCAGTTCGTCGTGCTTGGAACGATCGTCAATTTGATGTTCTCGTCGGCCGACATTGTTTGCGTGGTGCTGGCCGGCGCAGTGATCGCCAGGCTGCGGCAGTCGAGCCGGGCGCAGCGCCTGATGCGGCGCGCCGGCGGTGCGGTGCTTGTTGGGCTGGGCGTGCATGTCGCGTTGCAGAAAAGCTGACGCACTGTCTCGCCGCCGCGATCGGTCGAAGGCCTGCCGTTGCGTCGGCTGAAATTGCGGTATATCGGCATCGCCATGAACGGCCGGCCCTGCCAATCGAATTTCCCATCACTGAAAATCGGCCCTCCCGCGCGTTGACATGATCAAGCTGCCCTCTCCCGAACCTCTTCACCGCGCCATCTCGCGCTTCGGCGGCGCCACCGTGCTGGTGGTCGGCGATTTCATCCTCGACCGTTTCGTCAACGGCGTGATCGAGCGCATTTCGCCGGAAGCGCCGATCCCCGTGCTGCACGGGCGCGGCGAAACGCTGGCGATGGGCGGCGCCGGCAATGTCGTCGCCAACATCGTTTCGCTCGGCGCTGCCGTCATACCAGTCTCGGTGATCGGCGCTGACGAGGCCGGCAAGAACCTCATGCGCATGCTCGGCGAATTTGGCGTCGACACCGGCGGGCTGGCGCAGGATGCCGATCGCATGACGTCGTCCAAGAGCCGCTTCAGCGCGCTCAACCAGCAGGTGCTGCGTTTCGACGAAGAGGAAATCAAGCCGCTGGGCGATGCCGAGCGCGCGACATTGGTCGGGCATTTTCGCGAAGCGCTGGCACGCGCCGACATCGTCATTCTGTCCGACTATGGCAAGGGCGTGCTGCTCGACGGCGTCGCCGGCGAGCTGATCTCGATCTGCCGGGAAGCGGGCAAGCCGGTGCTGGTCGACCCGAAGGGCCGCGACTATGCGCGTTATGCCGGCGCGACGGCAATCACGCCCAACCGCAAGGAACTCGGCGAGGCGGTCGGCCGCGCGGTGTTTGCCGACGACGAAATCGAGGCGGCGGCGCGCCAGCTGATTTCGGCGCACGGTTTCGATTTCGTTGTCGCGACGCGCAGCGAAAAGGGCATGAGCGTCATCGGTGCGGACGACGCCCGCCATATCGCCACGCAGGCGCGCGAAGTGTTCGACGTTTCGGGCGCCGGCGACACGGTAATCGCGACCTTCGCGCTGGCTCTTGCAGCAGGGGCTGATCGTGTCATGGCCGGATCGATCGCCAACGCCGCCGGCGGTGTTGTCGTCGGCAAGCGCGGCACGGCGCGGCTGACGATCGAGGAACTCACCGGTGCGCTGTTTCGCTCGCATGGTCCGGTCGCCCACTTGGATGCGATCCTCGATGCCGCCGCCGCCGCGCGGCTGGTGGCGGGCTGGAAAGACGAGGGCTTGAGCGTCGGCTTCACCAATGGCTGTTTCGATATCCTGCATGCCGGCCATGTCAGCCTGTTGCATGCGGCGCGCAGCCAGTGCGACCGGCTGGTGCTCGGCCTCAACAGCGATGCCTCGGTGCGCCGGCTGAAAGGGCCGGGGCGCCCGGTCAACGACCAGCATGACCGGGCCTGCGTGCTGGCAGCACTTGCCTCGGTCGACGCCGTCGTCATCTTCGAGGAGGATACGCCGCTTTCGCTGATCGAGGCGCTGAGCCCCGACATACTGGTCAAGGGCGCCGACTATACGGTCGATCAGGTGGTTGGCGCCGATGTCGTGCAGAAGGCCGGCGGGCGCGTCGTGCTGGTCGACCTCGTCGCCGGCAAGAGCACGACCGGCACCATCGGCAGATTGCGCGCCGGGAACTGAGGGTTTCATGTCCGAACTGAACGATTACCTGGGCCGCTCGGCGGCCGCGATTTCGGCGATGGTCGAGCGCGACCTGACCAGCGAGATGGAGCGGGCGGTCAGCGCCGTCGTCGCCGCGCTTTCGCAGGGCAAGGCGCTGCTGATAGCAGGCAATGGCGGTTCGGCCAGCGACGCCATCCATATCGCCGGCGAGCTGGTCGGCCGCTTCCTCAGGGAGCGCAAGGCCTACAACGTCATCGCGCTGCCGGCCAACGCGGCGGTGCTGACCGCCTGGGGCAATGATTACGGCTTCGACACGGTGTTTGCGCGCCAGGTCGAGGCGCATGGTTCGGCGGGCGCCGTGCTGCTCGCCATCTCGACCAGCGGCAATTCGCCAAGCATCCTCGCCGCCGCCCAACAGGCGCGCATGATGGGCATGACGGTGGTCAGCCTGACCGGCGACACCGGCGGCAAGCTGAAGCCGCTCTCCGACATCCTGCTCAACGTACCCTCGACCTCGACGCCGATCATCCAGCAGGGGCATTTGTGCCTCTACCACCATTTGTGCGAAATGGTCGAAACGCGCCTCTGCGACACAGGGTGATCCTCGAACTCTCAGTACCTGGGTTCCTCGCCCTCCGCGAAGCGGGGGAGAGGTGGCCGCCCACGGGTCTTGCCTTCGGCAAGCCCGAGGACAACCTCCGCGGCCGGAGAGGGGGCTTCGTAGAGCGCGGTTCCCCTCTCCGTCTCGGCTTCGCCGAGACACCTCTCCCCACTTTCGTGGGGCGAGGAACCCAAGCTGGCATGAAGCCGCATTCTAACGCTGAAGGCAATTTTGTTCTTGCTTTGTGCCGGCAGCTATGCTACTAATTTGGGTATGGTGATGATTTCCACCGACGATCCCGCCCGCCGAGGCGGTTTTTTTGTTTCCGGGTTTTTGCTTCGCAGCCGCTTTGCCTGCTCTCTTAAGCCGAAAACGCCACCAGCCCTTCGTCTTTGACCCGGCGGATGGTCAGCGCGGTTCGCACCGTATCGACATTGGGGGCCGAGGCCAGTTCCTCGATGACGAAGGTCTGGAAGGTGCCGAGATCGCTCGCCACGCAATGCAGCAGGAAATCGGACTCGCCCGACACCATCCAGGCATCGCGCACCATCGGCCAGCCGCGGGTGCGCTCGGCGAAGGTCTTGAGTTCGGCGTCGGCCTGGTGATGCAGGCCGATCAGACAGAAGGCGACGACGTCGAGTCCGAGCGCCGGAGCGTTGAGCAAAGCGCGGTAGCCGCGGATGATGCCGGCCTCTTCCAGCCGCCTGACGCGGCGCAGGCACGGCGGCGCCGAAATGCCGACGCGGCTCGACAGTTCGACATTGGTCATGCGTCCGTCCTGCTGAAGCTCGCGCAGGATCTTCCAGTCGATGGCATCGAGATCGGCCTTGATCGGCATGGTGGCTTCCGTGGTGACGCGAAAGAATCTTTCGCGACTTTGTAGTTAAACGACTTTGCTGTCTATTCCATCCGCTGGATCGAGGATTTTCGCATCATCTTGCTGCGGGTTGCTTGTCGCCGTCGCCGGCGCCGAAGCTTTCCGGGGACGAACGGCAACTTGCCTTGCTGGCGTCGCAGGCAACACTTACATTACGCGCAACAATCGACGAGAGTTCATGCCACAATCCATGGCTGCTCCCCGCAGAGGCTTTTCATGATCACCAAGCACGCGCCTGTTCTCATCATCGGCTCCGGCCCCGCCGGCTATACGGCGGCGATCTATGCCGCCCGCGCCATGCTCAAGCCGATGCTGGTCGCCGGCCTGCAGCAGGGCGGGCAACTGATGATCACCACCGATGTCGAAAACTATCCGGGCTTCGCCGAACCGATCCAGGGTCCATGGCTGATGAGCGAGATGCTCAGGCAGGCCGAGCATGTCGGCACCGACATCGTCAACGACATCATCACCGAGGTCGACCTCAACGTGCGGCCGTTCCGCGCCAAGGGCGATTCCGGCACGATCTATACCGCCGACGCGCTGATCATCGCCACCGGAGCCCAGGCGAAATGGCTGGGCATCCCGAGCGAACGGACCTTCATGGGATTTGGCGTTTCGGCCTGCGCCACCTGCGACGGCTTCTTCTATCGCGGCAAGGATGTCGCGGTGATCGGCGGCGGCAATTCGGCGGTGGAGGAAGCGCTCTATCTCTCCAACCTGGCCAAGAGCGTCACCGTCATCCACAGGCGCAGCGATTTCCGCGCCGAGCGCATCCTGCGCGAGCGGCTGCTGCGGAAAGATAATGTCCGCGTCATCTGGGACACGGTGGTCGACGAGATCACCGGCAGGCCCGGCAAGGCGCCGCTGCCGCCTTCGGTCGAAGGGCTGAAGCTGCGCAACGTGGTGACCGGGCAGGAGATGCATCTGGTGGTCGACGGCGTGTTCGTGGCGATCGGCCACGCGCCGGCGGTCGAGCTGTTTGCCGGCAAGCTGAAGCAGAAGCCGAACGGTTATCTGTGGACGGCGCCGGATTCGACCCGCACCGACATGCCGGGCGTGTTCGCCGCCGGCGACGTGACCGACGACATCTACCGCCAGGCGGTGACGGCGGCCGGGCTCGGCTGCATGGCCGCGCTCGAGGCGGAAAAATATCTGGCGGGGATCGAGGTTCACCGCGAAGCGGCGGAGTGATTGTTCGATAAGCGGCTGAGAAAAGCCGCGCAAAAGCCTGATTTTTCATTCAGACGCCGAAAACAGGCGGACGCCAGAAAACAGGACGAGGGGAAATCATGGCGTTGGATTGGGACAAGCTACGCGTGTTTCACGCCGCGGCGGAAGCGGGGTCGTTCACCCATGCCGCCGAAACACTGCATTTGTCGCAATCGGCGATCTCGCGGCAGGTCAGCGCGCTCGAGCATGACGTCGGCGTGCCGCTGTTCAATCGCCACGCCCGCGGCCTGGTGCTGACCGAGCAGGGCGAGATGCTGTTCCGCACGGCGCACGACGTGCTGATGAAGCTCGAAACCATCAAGTCGCGACTGACCGAAACCAAGGACCGGCCTTCCGGCGTGCTCAGGGTGACGACCACGGTCGGCCTCGGCGCCGGCTGGCTGACCGAGCGCGTGCAGGAATTCATCGAGCTCTATCCCGAGGTCAGCCTGCAGCTCATCCTGGCCAATGAGGAGCTCGATCTCACGATGCGTCAGGCCGACTGCGCCATCCGGCTGCGCCAGCCGCAGCAGCCCGACCTCATCCAGCGTCGCCTGTTCACCGTGCATTTTCATCTCTACGCGGCGCCATCCTACGTAAACAAATACGGCAAGCCGAATTCCATCGCCGAGCTGAAAACCCATCGCATCGTCACCTTCGGCGTGCCGGTGCCGGCGCATCTGTCGGAACTGAACTGGCTGGAGACGGTCGGCGATTTCGAAGGCGGGCAAAGGGTACCGACGCTGCAGATCAACGACATCCTGTCGATCAAGCGCGCGGTGCAGGGCGGCGCCGGCATCGCCATGCTGCCCGATTACGTGGTCAGCAAGGATTCCGGGCTGGTGCAGTTGCTGCCCGAGACCGAAGTGCCGTCCTTCGATACCTATTTCGCCTATCCCGACGCGATGAAGAACCAGGCGAAGCTGCATGTCTTCCGCGATTTCATCATCGCCAAGGCGCGCAGCTGGTCGTTTTAGTTTCTAGATCCTGTCGACAAGGTATCCTTTTTGCCGTGCTCGCCCAAGTAGACGGCACCATACGGGTTGAATTTGAAGTCGTCTTCTTCGTACGCTTCGATGGGTAGCAGTATCCCATTGTTACGGACTAAACTCAGCCCGACGCCTTCGGTAAACATCTCATCGGCAACACGGTCGATTATCGAGCTGAGCACCAGCTCATCGTCGGAAAGACTCCTTGGCGCGAAGACCTCTGGCAGACCGACGAGATGGAAACCGACGCTACAGAAGAACTCTCCGTCACTTAACGGCCGCTTGCTGAAGGCAAGGCGGCAAGTACGTGCTAAACTCGGGCCGTCCTCCGCGTTTTCCGCATCACGGCCAAGTTGTTTCCATCGAGCCGCACCGTGCGCAATGCCAGCACTCTCGCCTTTTGCGGCAATAGCATCACTGTTCAGTGCATGCACGATTAAGCGAAGGGCGATTGCCGACGTCTCAACGGCACTTTCGATATCCATATGGGGACCAAGTACATAAATCACGCAACCGTGCTCATGGACGGCCGCTTCGTCCTCTTTAGTCCGTCCCCCCTTATGTACCCGATCCCAAGACACATCGAACGACTCAACCATGCGATCATCCGGCGCGTCCTGCGAAAAGTGCGTATCAATTTCAAACCCCGGGGCGAAATTGTCGATTGCCGACTGAATTGAGCGACACAGCTCAGAATATCCACCCTGCCTTCCCAGCATGCAGAGCACATGGCGTGGCTGAAATTCTGAAAAGCTCATTTATGTCGACCCTACAACACCCCAAACAGCGATCGGCGAAAGCGTCCTTCTCCCCGTCACTATAACGGAGAAGATAGCGGCAGCCAGATGGGGCAGCACCAGCCTTTTTGTCTGATGTCGTACTTGGGCTCCGCGGTTTGGTAGTCCTGATGTGTCGCGCCGCCCTCACCGCCTGCCATTTCTCCGCCGTATAGTGACGGGGAGAAGGAGCTGTCTCGCCGGTTTCGCCAATTGTCGGCGTCCAGAAATTACCCGCGCCAAGGTGTCAGGCGGGGCAGCCAGCTTGGTACGGCACGGCGGTAGGCCTCGTATTCGTCGCCGTAGCGGCGGGCAAGCGTCGGTTCCTCATATAGTCTCACGAAGGAGATCATGGCGGCCGCGGCGATGACTAGATAGGCGGCGACCGTCCAGCTCGAAAACAGCAGTGCCTGGCCGAGGACGATCGACAGCACGGCGACGTACATCGGATTGCGGACATGGCGGTAGATGCCGCCGACGACCAGCCTTTCGGTCGGCGCGACCGGGGCGGGGGTACCCAGGCCCTCCAGGGCAAACCGGGCAAAGGCGTGCAGCAGTATGGCTGTGCCGGCGACAACCAGCAGCCAGCCCACAGGAACGAAACCGGGCAGTCTCGACCAGGGCAGGCGATAGCGATCGGTCAGCAGCCAAGGCAACAGTCCGGCGACCACGCCGGGCGCTACAGCAAGGAAGATGACGCTGCCGGCGATCGCCGAAGTGGCTCGCATATAGCTCTCCTTACGGGCGCGGCCTTGAACGGTCTCCTGCAACGCGCTTCAGGTCTTGTCCGGCATGTAACCCAAACCGCTGCACCCTCAGGTCAAGCTCGATGGCGGGCTTTTGGGCGGCATGCACCAGCAAGGTCTGGCTGCCGAAAAAACAAACGCCTGCTGCACGATTCCACGTCATCCTGCGTTTTTCGACTTTCCGAGCAGGAATCGCTGCTGATTCGCGGCCGCGGATCGATTTTTGCCTTGCCGCAGGCTATATTTCAGCGATTCAACTGGTCCTATTGCGCTTCGGGACGGATTAGACCACAGCCGGCACCTTTTTGCATGTGAGTGTTGCAAAATAGATGCTTGTTTCTTGGGCATGAAGAGCACATATATAGATCATCTCCTGAGCGCGTTCTCCTCCCATTAGCGCTCTCGAGTGTTCCCCTCTGGAGGTTAGCCTTAACAGGCACTTCCAATCAAACTCAGCCGGGTCTTCATTGATCCGGCTTTTTTGTTGCCCGAAACCAACACATCGCCAGAAAATCGGCCGGAACTGGCGCGTAACAGTGACATGTAACCTCGGGTAACATGCGTGGGCACGCCAAATCGAGTAAGCAGAGCACAGGACGCGGTGTGGCTCGTCCGGGGGATGGGGGCATCACTCGGACGACCCGGGCTCAGGCAGCTACCGCGTCCGAACCTTCCTCCGCCAAAACACCGGCGGCAAGCATGCGGCGGACCTGCCGTTTCGCCTCCCACGAAGACGGTCCGCAAGAAACGGCGCCCGAATGATCCGGGCGCCGTTTCCTGTTGGGCCGCAAAGGCAGCTCAGGCGGCCTTGCCATTGGCGTTCAGCGCTTCGTCGGCCAACCGGCCGGTGAGTTCGGCCATGTGGTCGAAGACGGCCCGGTAGCTGGCGACACCCGCCGTGGCCGAGCGCAGCTCGATGATGAGGTCGCCGATCTCGGCTTGCGGCATGGTCGCCTCGACGACGTCCCATCCGGGCCAGTCGGGCCGCGCGTCGTAGCCGAGGATCTGGCCGCGCCGCTGCGGGATCAGCGCAATGATCTTCGACGTCGCGTCGGACGGCGTGACGATCTCGACCTTCATCACCGGCTCGAGCAGCACCGGCGAGCACGCGGCCATGCCTTCCTTCATCGCCAGCTTCGCCGCCATCTGGAAGGCCATGTCGGAGGAATCGACCGCATGGTAGGAGCCGTCGGAAAGGTTGACGGCAACATCGACGACCGGGAAGCCAAGCGGCCCGGACTTCAGGTAGTCACGCACGCCGGTCTCGACCGACTGGATGTAGGTCTTCGGCACGACGCCGCCGGTGATCGTATCGGTGAACTGGAAGCCTGACCCGCGCGGCAGCGGTTTGATCTCGATCACGACGTCGCCGAACTGGCCGTGGCCGCCTGATTGTTTCTTGTGGCGGCCGCGCTGCTGCGTCGCTTTGCGGATCGTCTCGCGGTAGGGCACAGCCGGCACATGGCCTTCGACCGGGATCTGGTTCTTGCCTTCCAGCCGCTCGCGCACGACGCGCAGATGCATCTCGCCATGGCCGGACAGCACGGTTTCGGCCGAATCCTGGTTGTGATGCAGGTTGAGCGAGGGATCTTCCTCGGCCAGGCGCTGGATGGCCGCCGACATCTTGACCTCGTCCTTGCGCTCTTTCGGCCGCAGCGCGAAGGCGAAGACCGGTTGTGGCGGCGCCAGCGTGACCAGCGGCTGGATGCCGCCCTTGGTCGAGCTCAGCGTCTGGCCGGTCCTGACGGCGTCCAGCTTGCCGAGCGCGACCGTGTCGCCGGCCTTGGCCGAAGTCAGCTTGACCTGGTCCTTGCCGAGCATCTTGTAGATGCCGGAGACCTTTGCCGTTTCGCCATTGGAAAGGAACAGCTCGGCGGCGTCGGCGACCTGGCCGGACAGGATGCGCGACACAGACAGCTTGCCGCCATGCGCGGTGTGGATGGTCTTCATCACCTGGACCACGGTGGCATTGCCATCGGGAGCGCCGAGGCGCTGGCGCGTCGCCTCGATGTCGGGTGCGTCGTGACGGATCGCCTTCAACAGGCGCAGCACGCCATTGCCCTTCTCGGCGGTGCCGATCAGCACCGGCGTCACCATGCCGTCGCGCAGGTCGGCGGCAAGATCGTCGAAGATCGCATCCTTCGGCGGTTCGATCTCGTCCAGCAATTGCTCCATCAGCCGGTCGTCATGGTCGGCGAGCGTCTCCAGCATGGAAAAGCGCGCCTCGAGCTCGCGCGCCTTGTCGTCGCTCGGGATCTGGGCGACCTCGCTCTCGGCATATTCGCGGTAGATGTAGGCACGCTCCAGAGCGAGGTCGATCGAGCCGATGACGACGCCGTCCTTGCGCAGCGGGATCTGGCGCAGCAGCAATGGCACCGAGCTTGCCGGCTGCAGCATCTTCAGCGTGTCGCGCACACCTGCTATCGCCTTGTCGACCTTGTTCAGGAACAGCATGCGCGGCACGCCGAGATCGTCGAGCTTGCGCATGATCAGCTGCAGGGCAGGGATCTTCTTCTCGTCGGCTTCGGCGACGACCACGGCGACGTCGCAGGCGGCCAGCACCGGCTCGGCTTCGAAGGAGAATTCGATGGAGCCGGGACAATCGACGAAGGTGAACGGCTCACCCATGAAATCGGTGGTGGCGAAGGTCGCCTCGACGCTCATGCCGTGAGCGCGCGCCTCGGGCGAATGATCGGAAACGGTATTTCCGGACGAAACGGGATTCTGGCGGGGAATGGCGCCTGTACGGGCGAGTATGGCTTCGAGAAGTGTCGTCTTACCGCTTGCGAAGGGACCGACTATGGCAATGCATTTCGGTCCCGTGCGTCGTCCTCCGGCGCGAGTACCCATGGCTGACCTCCACTCAGGCGTTTCCCTGTGAGCGGCGGCCGGCCTGTCGGCCGTCGCGGGCGAGGCTTTTTTCAATTTGCCACCTACCCAAAGGGCATCGTCCCACGGGCAGGCCGGGAGGGCAAGGGATTTGAGGTTGAAGGGATTTGAAGTTGGGGCCGGTTCAGCCGGTGCCGGTTAGGCGCGACGCCAGCGGGGGTGCGTCGACGCGCTGCACCGCCACCGTCTCGGCAAAGCGCGCGAGCAGCGGATTGAACAGGTCCGCCCGCTCCCAGAAAGGCGCATGCCCGGCGCCGGAGATGATGTGGCAATGCTCCCACAGCGAGCCGTAGGCGAGCGTCTCAAAATAGCCGAGCCGGACGAACGGATCGTTCTCGCCATTGACGATAGCGACCGGAAACGCGGCCTGCTCGACCACCTGTCTCTGGTCGGCGCCCTTGCCGGTGAGCATGCCGCGCGTCACCGCGGCGCGCAGCCGGCCGTCGGTGCGCAGGATGGCTTGGCGAAAGGACGGATCGGCGGTGTCGCCGAAACACAGCGTCTCGAAGCGCTCGGCATCGCGTTCGGAATACGTCTTTTTGGACGCCAGCAGCATGTCCCAATGCGCGTGGAAGCCGCGCAGCATGCCGAAAGGACCCTTCGATACCGGCGGCGCGCCGGTCAGCATCAGCCCGCCGACGGCGCGGTGAAAACTCGCGAGTTCGATTGCCACGTGCCCGCCAAGCGACCAGCCGAAGACGACGGCGCGGCCGATGCCCAAGGTATCGAGGAGCTGAGCCGCCGATTGGGCAAGGCCGGCGATGGTGTAGTCCGTCGCCGGATCGCGGGCGTCCGACGATTCGCCATGGCCGGGCAGGTCGAAAGCAATCAACCGATGGGCAGCGGCCAACGGGCTGTCGAACTGGCGGGCGAATACGGCGCGCGAACTGCCCGAGCCGTGGATCAGGACAAGCGGGATGCCGGGTCCCGACGACTGGCTGAGGCGCAAATCCGCTTGCGGCGTGCGGATCGTGCGGTGGGAAACGGCCATATCTGGTTTGGACCTTGGGATTGTCTCCAGGTCAACATCGCATGCCGAGGTCACCATGTTGTTTAGAACGGTGGTTAAGAAATGATTTCTCGGCTTGCGCCGGGTATGATGAACGAATCCACCACAGCTAAACCCCGGAGCCTGATGATGGAATCCACGCTCGACCTTCTCGTCTCGATCAGCAGCATCGCGACGCTCGGCCAATATGCCTGGTCGATGCGCGCGCATTTCCAGTCGCAGACCATGTCTCAAGGCGCGATGATCATTTCGGCCGTCGTGGTCGGCACGGCGCTGTTCTTTCTTGCGCTGCTGTGGATCGAGCGGCAGCCGGTGGCGGCGAAGATCGGCGGGCTCGCCATCGAACTGGCAAGCTCGGCGCTGTTCTGGTGGGCGATCTCGGTCTCCCGCAAGGCGGGGCTGCGGTTCGCATTCGATCCTGACAATCCCGACAGCCTGGTGACCGAAGGCCCTTATCTCCATGTCCGGCATCCGTTCTACACGTCCTACATCATCTTCTGGATCGGATGGGGTATCGCGACCTGGTCGGTCTGGGCGGTGGTGCCGGTCGCCGGCATCGTTACGATCTACGTGATCGCGGCCTTGGACGAAGAGCGAAAATTTTCGCGGACAAGGTTGGCTGATGCCTACGACGCTTACCGCACGCGGACCGGTCTGTTCTGGCCGCGTTTTGCCCGCAGCCGGCAGGAGATGCAGCCGGCATCGGACGAAAGTGGTAGGGTCTAAGACACTGGATTGAATCGAGGACTTGCGACGATGAAGATTATTGCCTGCGGCAGCGTGCCGACGATTGTTGCGCCGGAAAAATACTTCACTGGCCGGGTTTTGCAGACGCCGATCATCGAGAAAGAGGCGCCGGCGCGGCTCAGAGCCACGCTGGTCAGCTTCGAGCCCGGCGACCGAACCCACTGGCACACGCATCCGCTCGGCCAGACGCTCTATGTCACATCCGGTGCCGGTCTCGTGCAAAGCTGGGGCGGGCCGCTGCAGGAGATCAGGGCCGGCGACGTCATCTCCTTTGCGGCCGGCGAAAAGCATTGGCACGGCGCCGCGCCCAAATCGGCGATGACCCACATCGCCATGCAGGAGGCGCTCGAGGGTGTGCATGTCGATTGGCTGGAGAAGGTGAACGACGAGCAGTATGGCGGCTGAAACGTCTCAGACCAGCGCGGCGGTAAAGCGCTGGATGCGCGTGCAGGCCTCTTCGAGCAGAGCCTCCGACGTGGCGTAGGAGATGCGGAAGTTCGGGCCGAGGCCAAAGGCCGAGCCGAAAACAACCGCCACGCCCTCGGCCTCGAGCAGTTCCGAGCAGAAGGTTTCGTCGCTGTCGATCACCTTGCCGCTCTTGGTCTTTCTGCCGATCAGCTGGGCACAGGAGGGATAGACGTAGAACGCACCCTCCGGCGACGGACAGGTGATGCCGCGCGCCTGGTTGAGCATCGAGACGACGAGATCGCGCCGGCCCTGGAAGATCGCCTTGTTCTTCGGGATGAAATCCTGCGGGCCGTTCAGCGCTTCGACCGCCGCCCATTGGGCGATGGTGCAGGCGCCGGAGGTCTGCTGGCCCTGGATCATGTCCATCGCCTTGATCAGCGGCACCGGGCCTGCCGCATAGCCGATGCGCCAGCCGGTCATGGCATAGGCCTTCGACACGCCGTTCATCGTCAGCGTGCGCTCATAGAGCTTAGGCTCGACCTCGGCGATGGTCTTGAAGACGAAGTCGCCATAAGTCAGGTGCTCGTACATGTCGTCGGTCAGCACCCAGACATGCGGGTGCTTCAACAGCACGTCGGCCAGGCTCTTGAGTTCCGCTTCGGTATAGGCGGCGCCCGATGGGTTCGACGGCGAGTTCATCAACAGCCATTTGGTGCGCGGCGTGATCGCCTTTTCCAGCACGGCCGCCGTCAGCTTGAAGCCGTTGTCGATCGAGGTGTCGGCAAAGGCCGAGGTGCCGCCGCAGATCGCCACCATTTCGGGATAGCTCACCCAGTAGGGCCGCGGGATGATCACCTCGTCGCCGGGGTTCAGCGTCGCCATGAAGGCGTTGAACAGGATCTGCTTGCCGCCGGTGCCGACGATGGTCTGCTCCGGCCGGTAGTCGAGATTGTTCTCGCGCTTGAATTTTTTTGCGATCGCATCGCGCAGCGGCACAATGCCGGATACCGGCGGATACTTCGTCTCGCCGCGGCGGATCGCCTCGATCGCGGCGTGCTTGATGTTGTCGGGGGTGTCGAAGTCCGGCTCGCCGGCGCCCAGCCCGATCACGTCGCGGCCGGCGTTTTTCAGCTCGCGCGCCTTCTGCGTCACCGCGATGGTCGCGGAAGGCTTTACGCGGGAAAGGACGTCGGCAAGAAAGGCCATGACAGATATCTCCAGAAAAGACCGGCGGGCGAAGGCGCCGCGGCGCCTCTCATGTCGCATCATCTGGTCAAGCGCAAGCCCAGCGCAGGCATTGTCGAATGAGCCAGCGCGCAATGCTGGCAACAATAAATTCACCAACGATCGGTAAAAGCTAGAACGGCAGGACCGTAGCCGGTCCGCCAGTCTCGCACAGCGAGGAACCGTGACGCGCAGCATCGGGCTTGCCCATATCATCCGCCATGATGACGGCACCGCCAGCGGTGTCTGGGGGGTCTATACGCTGCAAAGCGCTTTCCAGCCGATCTTCGCCTTCAACAAGGGCAAGCTTTCCGTCGTCGCGTTCGAGGGGCTGATCCGGCCGTTCCGCGAAGGCGAGCCGCAGCCGCCAATGAGTTTCTTCAACAGCTGTCCGGCGGTCGACCGCCTGCATATCGAGGCGCTGACACGGACGCTGCACCTTCTGAACGCGGGCGCCTGCCTGCCGCGAGACGCCTCCATCTTCATCAATTTCGATCCATCGGTGTTCACCGACCGCAGCATCGCCGACAAGGCGCTGCGCGACATGCGGCTGGTGCTGCATGAGGCCGACATCGATCCGCGCCGCGTCGTCTGCGAGGTCACCGAGCAGAAATCGGCGTCGCAGGAAACGCTCTACAATTTCGTCGAGGCGCTCAGGGGCAATGGTTTGCGCATTGCCGTCGACGATTACGGCGCCGACGAATCCGACATCAATCGCATCAAGGAACTCAGGCCAGACATCGTCAAGTTCGACGCCGACTGGATCATGACGCTGATGGAGTCCGGTGCCGGCTTCGCCTTGCTGACCGCTATGGTGACAAGCTTCGAAGAGCAAGGCATCCGTACGGTATTCGAGGGCATCGAGACGGGCTGGCAGCTTGAGCTTGCCGAAAAGTCGGGCGCCTCGATGGTGCAAGGCTTCGTGCTGGCACGCCCGGAGCTTGCACCGACCAGCTTTCACGTCTTCGACAAGGCCGGGCAGGCATCAGCGGTGTCGCCCGATAAGGACAAAGTTCCCGCGGCCGTTTCGCCATCGCGGCGGCCGATGCGGGCCTTTGGCCGCAGGGTGGCATCGTGACCGGGCGGGCCGACATGCGGCGCAAGGTCGGCGAAGCGATCTTTGCCGACGAGGTCGGCATCGAATATGGCGTCTACGGCGCATTCCGGCTTAGGAGCGCCTACCAGCCGGTCTTCGCGCCGCGCGGCAGGTTTCTCGCCGCCGTCGCGGTCGAGGGACTGATCGAGCCGCATCGTGCCGGCAGGCCGGTGGCGCCGCAAATCTTCTTCGAAGGTGTGCCGGCAGCGGATCGGCTGTTTGTCGAAACCATGTGCCGGGTGCTGCATTTGCGCAACTTCCGCAACATCGGCGTCGACGGGCTCGACCTCTTCTTCAACTACAATCCGCTGATCAACGATGACCCCGCACGGGCGCTGGCCGAAATCAGGCTGATGACCAGGCATCTGACGGATTTCGGCCTGCATCCCGGCATGCTGGTCTGCGAGATTACCGAGCAGGCGGCCGGCGACAAGGTGCTTGTCAGCCTGGCGCGCGAGATGCGGCGCGACGGCGTCCGCATCGCCATCGACGATTTCGGCACCGGGCATTCGACCGAAGAAAGGGTAGCGCTGGTGCAGCCCGACATCGTCAAGATCGACGGCACCTGGTTCGCAGAATTCTGCCGCCATGCCGCCGCCGAGCGGTTTTTCCGGCCGCTAGTTTCGACGCTGCACGACCGTGGCGCCAAGGTGCTGGTCGAAGGCGTCGAGAACGCCACGCATCTGCGCGTCGCGCTGGATGGCGGCGTCGACCTGCTGCAGGGCTTTTACCTTGCCCGGCCGGCGCTGGCCGGTACGCTGTTCGACGAGGAGCCGCTGTCGATCGACAGGCTGCTTGGCAGGGACAACAACGTCATCCCCTTGTTCGGATGAATGCATCAGCGGCGCTGATGGTTACGCCAAAACAAATCACTGGATGAAGCCGCCGCTGCCGCGATAGACGCTGGATCAAGCCCTGAGACGGGTGGTTGCGAGCAAGGGGGAGCACCGATGATACTCTATGGAATGATCGACAGCGGCAATTGCTACAAGCCGCGCCTGTTGATGGCCAAGCTCGGCATCGCTTTCACCAATGTCGAGGTCAGCTCGCACACCGGCGACACGCGCAAGCCCGACTATGTCGCGAAAAATCCGAACGCCATGGTGCCGCTGCTCGAACTCGACGACGGCCGCCGGCTGGCCGAATCCAATGCCATCCTGCTCTATCTCGCCGAAGGCACGCGGTTTCTGCCGGCGGACAGATACGAACGCGCGCTGGCCTATCAGTGGCTGTTCTTCGAGCAATACAGCCACGAGCCTTATATCGCCGTGCGCAGGGCGCTGCTGACCTTCCCTGAAAGAGCCAAGGACGCAACGCCCGAGCGGCTGGCGCTGACGCTGGAGCGCGGCAACAAGGCGCTCGGCGTCATGGACAACCACCTGGCCGGGAGCAGCTTCTTCGCCGGCGATGTGCTCAGCGTCGCCGACATCGCGCTCTATGCCTATACGCACACGGCCGAGACGGGCGGGTTTCAGCTCGACGCCTATCCGGCGGTGGCCGCCTGGCTGAAAAGGGTCGAGGCCGACCCGGGGCATGTGCCGCTGGAGTGGGTGGGTTGAGTGCAACTCGCCGACTTTGCTGAGCAACGTTGACAATTGGCGAAAGCTTCGGCGAAAGCGTCCTTCTCCCCGTCACTATACGGGGAGAAGGAGCTGTATCGCCGGTTTCGCCAATTGTCGGCGTTTAAAATCCAGACAGCAAAAAGGCGGGACAAAATCCCGCCTTCCCATGCTTGGTAGCCTGATCGGGAGCGCTTTGGCCGGGCCGGCAGCAATCTGCTGCTTCGGCTTGTCGGGGTCTTTCGCTCCGGCGCGCTTCTCGCGCGACCGCCAGTACATCCGTGACTTGCCGCGCGCCCCGGGCTATCGCCCGGCGCGCGCCATTCGCAAAATCAGGCTGCCTTGCTCAGAGATCCAGCGGACGACTTGCCAGTGCGGCGGTCCTGCTCGATCTCGAAGTTGATCTTCTGGCCTTCGACCAGGGTCGACAGTCCAGCACGCTCGACTGCGGAGATGTGGACGAAAACGTCCGCGCCGCCGCTGTCAGGCTGAATGAAGCCGAAACCCTTGGTGGAATTAAACCACTTGACCGTACCTGTTGCCATTTCGATAGTCCTTTACGTTTGCTCTAGTTTGACTGGACCGAAACCCAGCCGGTTTGTATCGAGATTTTGGAGATAGAACGTCAGCAAACGCGAAGATCGCGAGGCCCGGATCGATCGGCCGAAATATCAATGGACCGCATATAATATGCTTTCGCGCAAAAAACAAGACGGGGCGGAAAATGGCGCGGCGGCAACGCCGCCCAACGGCCGCCCCAATCGCGTGAGAGCGTCGTCGCTGCGCGCCTGATCCGGGAGGATCGCGCCGGCTTCGGGCGCGACCGGGTTTTGGGGAGAGGGACATGAAAATCGTTCTGCTTGCCGCTTGCCTGACGCTGGTGGCCGCCGAGGCGCAGGCGGGCTCGCGCTACGACCCGACCCGCATGAGCTGCGGCAAGGTGCAGGCGACGATCGCGCGCGAGGGTGCGGTCATCCTGCGCTATCGATCGGCGCGCGTGCCGGGGCTGGCGCTCTACGACCGCTACGTGCGGAGCCAGCAATTCTGCGACATCGGCGAGGTCAGGGCGCGGGCCTCGGTGCCGAGCACCGACACGAATTCCTGCACCGTCTACAAATGCAAGCGGGTGGAGATCGACCGGCGTTTTCGCCGGCGCCTGCTTCCGGATTAGAGTGGGACGAAATGGTGCGCCGGGTGCCGGCCTCGCCTGAATATCAGCACCCCTAAAACCCGAACGACACCTGCGCCGGCGGCGGCGGGCCGACGCGTACGCCTTCCATTGCCAGCATCTTTTCCTTGGTGGCCGAGCCGCCAGGGGCGGAAAAGCCGCCGATCTTGCCGCCGGCGGCAAGGATGCGGTGACAGGGGATGACCAGCGGCACCGGGTTGGCGCCGAGTGCGGCGCCCGTCTCACGCGCCAGCCCGGCATGGCCGGCCCGTTTGGCCAGTTCGCCATAGGTGGTGGTTTCGCCGAAGGCGAGTTTTCGCGCCGCGTCATAGATCGCCAGGCGGAACTCGTCGACGCCGCTGAGATCGACCGGCACGTTGGAGAAATCGATATCCTCGCCGGCGGCATAGGCCTTGATCGACGCGATCAGCTCGGCAACCCATTGCGGCTCGGGCTTCGCAGCCTGCTCGGCGGCGGCATGCCGCAGCAACCGGCGTTCGACCGCGTCGCGATTGCGCTGCGGCAGGCAGAGCCGGGTCAGTCCGGCATCGCTCCAGGCGATGCCCATGAAGCCGAGCACGGTTTCGAAGACCGCGTGGCCGGCGGTGGCATGAGAGGCGTCCATGGCGTGCTCCTTTCCGGAATCCTTCGAAGTACAAATCCAGAACAATATCGCATTTCGCGGCCCGGCTCGCCACCCGAAAACCACCGGCTACCGCGGATTGCCCGGGGAAAGATGCTGGTGTAAGGACTTCTTAACACCCGACGAACCGGACCCGAGCGCCGCTTGCCAGCAAAATTCCTCTTTCCCGTCCTTGCGGCGGTGTTGGCCGTGGCCGCTCTCAGCGGTTGCACCTCGACTTCGCCGGTGACCCCGACGCCGGCCTTCACCGAAAATACGGCCAATACCGATGCCGGCTTTACGTTGGCGCTGCCTGACACGGTTTCGGTGCTGCCGGAGCCGTCCGGCGTCGCCCAGACAGCGGCGCTGCCGATCGAGCCGGCCGCCGCCTTTGCCGGGCCGACGCCGCTGGCGGCAACTACCCCCGCCGTCATGACCGCCAATGCCCTGCCTGTTACCGCGACGCCAGCCGTCGCCATGCCGGTCACCCAACAGACCGCGGCCATGCCCGGCGTTCAGCCGGTTTCCTACACGGTGCCGCAGAACCCGGCCGCTCTGACCGCGATCGATCCCACCGAGGGTCAGTCGAGCGCCGGCGGCCGCAGCGAGATCGAGCGGCTGATCGAGAAATATTCCGCGCTTTACCAGGTGCCGGTCGATCTGGTGCGCAGCGTCGTCAACCGCGAGAGCACCTTCAACCCGAAAGCCTACAATCACGGCCATTGGGGGTTGATGCAGATCAAGCACGCGACGGCGCGCGGCATGGGCTATGACGGGCCGGCAAGCGGCCTGTTCGATGCCGAGACCAATTTGAAATACGCGGTGAAATATCTGCGCGGCGCCTGGCTGGTCTCAGGCGGCAACCCCAAGCGCGCCGACCGGCTCTACCAGAGCGGCTATTATTACGACGCCAAGCGCAAGGGGCTGCTCGGAGAAACCGGGCTCGGCAGCGATAGCTTGCGGCGCCGCATGCAGCCCGATGCCTGAGCCGCGTCCGCCGGCGCCAAACGACATCCGCCTGCGCAAGATCCTCGACGACACGCTTCTGGCGCCGCGCTGGCCCGAAGGTTTTTCATGCGCGCCTTCGAAGCCGCCGATGCACTCGCTTTGCATACGCTGTTGACCGCGGTGTTCGACGACGGCGCCGACGGGCCGTTCGACGAATGGTGGCCACGCATTTCGGCCGACGCGGAATTCGACCCAGCTTTGTGTTTCCTGGTCATCGACGGCAAGGGCCGGCTGGCGGGCGCGGCGCTCTGCTGGACGCGGGCTTTCGTCAAGGATCTTGCCGTCCACCCGGAGGCACGCGGCAACGGCATCGCCGAGGCGCTGATGCGCCACGCCTTTGCGGTGTTTCAGGCAAGGGGTGCTGCGCATGTCGATCTCAAGACCAATACGGTGGAGAACGCCGCCGCAGTGCGGCTTTATCAGCGGCTGGGGATGGTCGAGGTGGATTGGGCGGGGTGAGGCGCGGTCGGCAAGCCGACGAACGCCCGGAGCCATGGTGGAGGGCAGGGACCGAGCGCAGGATCCGGAAGGGAAATGTCCACCAGGCGGCAGGTCGCGTCTTGCCGGTCCGGGCGTCAATGTTGCAATTCGCGCGGGAGCTTTGACGAAACCGGAGAAACATGATGCGGCTTTTGCTTTCCAGAACCGGCCTCGCCACCTTGATCCTCGCCGTTCCGCTGTTCGCGGGCGTGGCGCGGGCCGACGATTGCGCCAATGCGCAGGACCAGGGGACCTTGAATGAATGTGCAGGGAATGCGTTCGACAAGGCCGACGACAAACTCAATAGCGCCTACAAGCAGATCGAGGGGCGGCTGAAGGACGATGCGGCGACGAAAAAGCTGCTGGTCGATGCGCAGCGCCACTGGGTCGCTTTCCGCGACGCCGAATGCGCTTTCCAGGGCGGCCCGCGCGAGGGCGCCGGCAGCATGTATCCGATGGTCGTCTACGATTGCCAACGGGCGCTCACCAATGATCGGGTGAAGGATTTCGAGAACTATCTCAATTGCCCGGAAGGCGAGGTCAGCTGCCCGGTGCCGGCGCAGTAGCGTCTGCCGATTGGCAATCGCATATGGGGGTCCCCCTCATCCGGCCGCTTCGCGGCCACCTTCTCCCCGCCGGGGAGAAGAGGCTGGCATCAACGCCGACGACCTCCTCTCCCCTCGGGGTGAGGTCGGATTGCCCCGAATTGCCCTTCGCAATTCGGTTGGCAATCCGGGTGAGGGGGACTTCTGCCGCCCGCCGCAAAAAATGTCGGAACCGCCCTTCGCCATGCGTCCTTGAGAGGCAAGGCGCGTTGCCGGAACCTTGGCGCGCGTGGTCAAAATCCTAAGAGATGGAGATGACGATGATCAGCTTTCCCAACGAATCCGCTGAATACCGCACCGCCCGCGACACCCTTTTGCAGAAGGAAATCGAGCTGCGCCGCGCCATGGAGGATGTAGCCGTCGCCCGCCGCGCGTTGCCCAAGGGCGGGCTGGTGCCGCAGGATTATGTGTTCGACGGGCTTGGCGCCGACGGCAAGCCGGCCAAGGTCAAGCTGTCGGAGCTGTTTGCGCCCGGCAAAGACACGCTGCTCATCTATAACATGATGTTTCCGCGCCATCCGAATGAGACACGCGACGTCGCGACCAGCGGCGGCACGGCGAAGCTTGCGCGGCAGGATCAGCCGTGCCCGTCCTGCACGGCGCTGCTCGATCAGTTCGACGGCGCCATCGGCCATCTCGAAGCCGCCGGATTCAATTTCGCCGTGGTCGGCAAGATGGCGCTGGAAAATCTGCTGACGCTCGGCCGCGACCGTGGCTGGACAAACATGCGGCTGGTCTCCTCGGCCGGCAACAATTTCAAGCGCGATTATCACGCCGAGGACGAAGCCGGCGCTCAACTCCCCGTCCTGTCGGTGTTCCACCGCGATGCCGACGGTATCAGGCATTTCTGGAGCTCCGAGCTGGGTTTCACGCTGCCGGAACCCGGCCAGGACCCGCGCGCCATCGGTACCTGCGAGATCTTGTGGAACCTGATGGATTTCGCGCCGGAGGGCCGGCCGGACTGGGACGAGCAGCTGCAGTATGATTGCTGCCACTGACCTTGGCATTCCCTGTCGGCGTATCGGGAAATCCTGCCGGTGCCGGGCTCTTGTCCCGATGTGATTTGACGCTGCAGCGCGCTGACCTACCCTCTAGTGCCGGAACCGGGGAGACGAGCGATGCAGTCGCCTTTCAACAAGATGCGAAGCATCACGCTGGCAGCGGCGGTGATCCTTGTCGCCGTCAGTGCGGCCTATGCCCATCACGGCTGGTCGTGGACGCAGGACGGGTTTTTCGAACTCAAAGGCAAGATCACGGCCATCTATATCGGCAACCCGCATGCCACCCTGGACGTCGACGCGGAGGGCGAGGTCTGGCGGGTGGAGATGGCGCCGCCGTCGCGCACGATCGCCGCCGGCTTCACCGAGGAGGTTGCCAAGGTCGGCGACGAGGTGACCGCGATCGGCCATCGCTCGCGCGACGAGAGCGAAAAGCGCATGAAGGCGGTGCGCATCATCGTCGGCGGCAAGACCTATGATGTCTATCCCGAGCGCGTGCCGCCGGCCTGAATGGACGGGTTTTTTGCCGGTATCGAGCAACTCGCTTTGGTACGGGGGCTGAAGGCCTCCTTCCTCGCCTACCCCATCGTCAATGCGCTCCACATCATGTCGATCGGCGCGCTGTTGACCAGCGTCTGGCTCATGGACCTCAGGATCCTCGGCGCCTTCCGCTCGCTGCCGCAGGCACCGTTCGTGGCGCTGCTGCGCCGTACCGCAGTTGCCGCGTTCGGCGGTGCGCTGGTCACCGGCTCGCTGCTGTTTTCAGTCCGGGCGAGCGAATATGCGGCGATGCCGATTTTCCTCGCCAAGATGGCGCTGATCCTTCTCGCCGGCGTCAACTTCCTCGCCTTCCTGCGCGTCTGCCGCGCAACAGGCGGTGACGAGCCGGCTGGTGGGGCCACTACCGTCCTGGCGGGGCTTTCGCTGGTGCTGTGGACATCCGTGCTGTTCGCCGGACGGTTTATTGGTTTTTTCTAAGAGACCGAAGAGATGGTGTGCGGCGGCATCGAAAAGCAGACTGAGGCGTCGCTCAAGGCGCTGAAACGTTGCCTGGAAGCGGCGGGCACCTCGCTCGACAATGTGGTGATGGTGCGCATCTACGCCGTCAATTCCGGTTTTTACAACGCCATCAACCGGGTCGATGCGAAGTACTTCAGCGTGAATCCGCCGGCGCGCAGTCTCGTGCCGGTGGCATCGTGGCCGATGGAGTTCGATATCGAGATCGAGTGTGTGGCGGTGGGGTGACCTCGGCGGCATTCGTCATCTCGCGGCCAAAGTGCTTAGTGAGCATGCGTATGTAAATCGGTCCCTCGCTCACGCAACGTTCCGAAGCCGCGCGTACTTTCATGTACATAAACAACTGCGGTTATCCCCCTTCCTCGAAGACCAAAATCATTGTACATATCTTGAGGTTTTGGGGGGAACAATGACTGAGGGATCATTTACTGCAGCGGAGCTGCGTGCGGAAGAAGCTACAAAACTTCCGGCGTTTCCTGTCAATATACATCAGATAAGATCGGCAGTTCAGAAAATTCTTTCAGAATGGAAATCTCTGGGCTTCTTTCATCAGTATACAGACCATAGCTTTTCCCACGTTGTCGATATGTTAAAAACTGTGGACTGGGTGATTCCCGACGAAACAAAGAATCACATGACGCCGGCCGATTGGTTAATGATTGTACTATCTGTCTATTTTCACGATCTCGGCCTTCTTATTAGCCAGGATGAGTACAAAAATCGATCAAAGAACCCTGATTACAAAACGTTTTTGGCTAATCCTGTGCTGCCATCCGAAAAACACAAAGAATTTGTTGCTCGTCTGGAGCAGATGCCACAAGAAGATGCCGATCGACTGCGATATCAAGAATTCGTTCGATACAGCCACGGAAAGCGTGTTCGTGCCTGGTTGGACGGGACCATTCTGGATGATGACAATTCGTCGGCGGCCATACGCAAAATTCTTGAAGATTTGCTGAAGCCTTTAGATTATACTGTAAGGCGCGATCTTGCCTTGATTTGTGAAAGTCACACGCTCGCCAGTATAGATGACACATCCGTCTTTAAAACATCTCAGCCGTACGGAAGTTCTGACGAAACAGTCAATCTACAATACTGCGCGGTTATACTGAGGACCGTCGATCTGCTTCAGATTACTAGGCAGCGCGCGCCGGGAGTCCTGTATCAGCTTATAAACCCAAATGACCCAATCAGCCAAGTCGAGTGGCAGAAGCAAGGCGCGGTGCGGACCGTGCGTGCCGCCCTCGGTAGGGACCGAGAGGGTCACGTGAGTAAGTCGGTGCAGTCGGATACGATAGAAGTGCACGCGACCTTCAAAGAGCCAGACGGATTTTTCGGGCTCACTAGCTATTTGTCCTACGCGGAAAAGGAGATGAATCAATCTTATGCGGCAATTCAAAAATCAAGCCGGGACGTAGTTGATCCATATAATTTTCCTTGGCGTCATATAGATACAGATTTCATCGATACTGAAGGATTCCTTACTGATTCTTTTGAGTTTGAATTAGATCAGCATAAAATACTTGATCTTTTGACCGGTCACACGTTGTACAATGATACTACTGTGGTGTTAAGAGAACTTACACAGAATGCTTTGGATGCCGTTAGACTTCAGGCTGATATTGATGGTGTCGAATCTGAAAAACGGGGAGTTGTAGAAATTATCTGGAATGACGCGGAGCGTTCTTTGACGGTATTGGACAACGGGACCGGCATGTCACAGGAGGTAATCGAGAGCCATTTACTAAAAGTTGGGTCCTCCCGCTATCAAGATGCAAAGTTTAAAGAGAAGTTCCCGGAGTTCCACTCAATAAGTCGCTTTGGCATTGGGGTACTATCCGCTTTTATGGTTTCGGATGACGTCGAGATTACCACATGCAGTGACGATGAAGAAGAGGCAAGAAGAATTGCTCTCAGATCAGTTCATGGAAAGTACCTAATCAAGCTTCTTGACAAAGTGTCCAACCGGGATCAATTGCCAATGTATCCTCACGGCACCGCCGTAAAGATGATTCTGAGGCCGACGGCCCGCATCGGTGACGTATTGAGAGTTGCGAAGTCGTGGCTAATGTTTCCCAGGTGCGCCGTTAGGGTCAAGATCAACAATGACGATCCCATAGTTATTGGTTATCAGTCACCAAAGGAGGCGATTCAGTCTTACTTGGCTTCTTCCTCCCGACGGCGTTCTCGATACAAAAGAGAAGTGGAGGTAAAGGAATTTACCAAGGCGGGCGTGACGTTGGCATTTGCCGTAGCGAAAGATGAATTGTTTCAGGATTGGAGTTTTGTCGATGTGCCACGCGAACGGGAGCTTGTTGCTGATGATGAAGATCCTGCCCCAATCGCTACTTGCGTCGAGGGCGTAGCCGTCGAGCACAGCACTCCGGGGTTTAGGGCGCCTGTTATCCTTGCCGTGGCAAATTCCATAGGCAAGGGCGCCCCACGCACGAACGTGGCGCGCTCAGCTCTCGAAGAGACTGCCGAACAGAGGCAGATGTTGCAGACTATTTATGAGTTGTATGCCCGCCATATCTCTGACGAGATTAAACGGCTTTCTGCTAGCGATAGTCACTCGCTTTCGCGTGCTGTTGGAGTCGCTCCTTACATCGCTACTCCTTTGATTGGTCAGTCAGTGCCTGCATCTAAGCCGATCCTCCTTTCAGAATCGATGTCGAGGGTTCCGCTCGTGCTTATTGAAGACTCCAACGGCCGGTCAAATATTACAATTAGTGAACTTAGCAAATCGAAAGAATTTTGGACAGTTGAGTCTCCTCTTTATAAATCAATAGAATATTTTGTTAAAGAGGCACCGTCAGATATCACTACCTCAAAGATTCTTGCTACACTTGGAAATAAGAGCGGCACTCACCCGGCTGGTGTGACCGTGTGTAACCTAAATTCGTCTGGTTATGTTGAGGAAAATATAAAAGGTTCTTTTGAGATCGCCGAGATCGTAGCTTCCCAGGAAGCTAGGCAGCTAGAGCTTCGTTGGGTCAAGCGCGAGGGCAATCCGCAGTGGCTCTCGACCGTTGCGGTTTACGAGCAGATCGCTCAGAAGGATATCAAGTTCTGGCATGTCTTACGGGAAGCTCGCGAGCGGCTTCGCGCCACTCGCTCTACGAGCGGTGATCGGCTCAATGTGCCCGGCCCATCGATCCAGGCGCGAGGACTAGGTGTGGCAGGCAGTTTCGTCTCAAATCGGGAAAGGTATCTCGCGCCGGGGGTGCCCCTAGCAAAGTTGCTCTTTTCGATGGGTACGTCAGGTGATCTAGATGAATTCCGTTCATTGGCCGCGAACCTGTTGGTTATAGAGTTGCTGCGGAGTTTCCGCTGGAGTTGGGATATCTTCAATGAAGACCTGCTCGATCGAGCTATTAGCCAGGCTGGCTTCGAATGGCTGAAGAACTACATGAAAGATTCTCAGGCATTTGTGCAGGCATTGCAGGATACGAACTCGACGATTTTCGACCCATTTGCATGGGATCGGAGAGACTCGGCTATTGAATCGTTCGCCTACTGAGGGGCCACTATGAGCGAGAATCCGTACTTGCTGGAGAGATACAAGTACATCCTGGATCAAAAGAAAGAGTTAAATAAAACGACATTTATTATTGCAGCTTTTTATCAGGCTGTTTTGGTAGCGATATTGGCCGCTCAATTTAGCATAGTGAAGGGCGTGGCTGATCGTAGTTTGAGCAGCGACCTAGCTAGACTTGGCAGTTGGGGACTTTTTTGGTGTGCTGTTGCGGTGTCAGCTATCTGTATAGCAGCGCTGATTAGTGGGCTATTTGCTTGGCTGAACTATCGAGAAGATGAATCGGAGATCGAGGTCGTTGCATTTGGTAAGTCGCGAAAACCAGTTCGGTTCAGAGACGCGCTTCGGTGGTACGAGTCTTATATAATCGTAAGTATATTCTTTATGGTATTGGTATATCTAGTCGCATTGTACAAAATTGTCTTACCGCTACTATGAGTTGTAAATACTCGTCGGCACCTTCGACGTCTTAAGCTCTTGGACGGATTGGAACCTTACGCAAAATACTCCTGCAGCGGCCTGACCTCGAGGCTTCCCGCCCGCAGCGCCGCGATCGCCTCCGCCACCGCGGCCGCACCGGACAGCGTCGTGTAATACGGCACTTTCTGCATCAGCGTCGCCCTACGCAGCGACTTCGAGTCCGACACCGCCTTCTGGCCGTCCGTGGTGTTGAAGACGATCTGCACCTGGCGGTTGCGGATGGCGTCTTCGATGTGGGGGCGGCCTTCCAGCACCTTGTTTATCTTCTCGGCGGCGACGCCGTTTTCGGCGAGGAAGCGTTGCGTGCCTGAGGTGGCCAGCACCTTGAAACCCTGGCCGGCGAGGCGTTTGACCGCCGGCAAGATGCCTTTCTTGTCCTCGTCGCGCACCGAGACGAACAGCGTGCCTGCGCGGGGGAGATCAACACCCGCCCCCAGCTGGCTCTTGGCGAAGGCCAGCGCGAAGTCGCGGTCGAGACCCATGACCTCGCCGGTCGAGCGCATTTCCGGGCCGAGCAGGATGTCGACGCCGGGAAAGCGGGCGAACGGGAATACCGCTTCCTTGACCGCGATGTGGCCGGGATTGCGTGGGTCGGGCATGGCGCCGTAATGGGCGAAGGCGTCTTCCAGGCTTTCGCCGGCCATGATGCGGGCAGCAATCTTGGCAATCGGACGCCCGATGGTCTTGGCGACGAAGGGCACGGTGCGCGACGCACGCGGGTTGACCTCCAGCACATAGACGGTGCCGTCCTTGATCGCGTATTGCACGTTCATCAGCCCGCCGACATTGAGCGCGCGGGCAAGCGCTGCCGTCTGGCGCTCCAACTCGTCGACCAGCTCGGAAGGCAGCGAATGCACCGGCAGCGAACAGGCCGAGTCGCCCGAATGGATGCCGGCCTCCTCGATGTGCTCCAATATGCCGGAGACGTAGGTCGACCTGCCGTCGCAGAGGCAATCGACGTCGACCTCGATGGCGCCCGACAGATAGGTGTCGAACAAAAGCGGGTTCTTGCCGAGCAGCGTGTTGATCTGGCCGGTCTTGTCGTTGGGGTATTTCTGCTTGATGTCCTCCGGCACCAGGCCGGGCACGGTGTCGAGCAAATAGGATTGCAGCATGCTCTCATCGTGGATGATCTGCATGGCGCGGCCGCCGAGCACATAGGACGGGCGCACCACCAGCGGGAAGCCGAGCTCGCCGGCGACCAGGCGGGCCTGCTCGACCGAATAGGCGATGCCGTTCTTCGGCTGGCTGAGGCCGAGCTTGTGCAGCAGCTTCTGGAAGCGGTCGCGGTCCTCGGCGAGATCGATCATGTCGGGCGAGGTGCCGAGGATCGGGATACCGGCCTTCTCCAGCGCATCCGCCAGCTTCAGCGGCGTCTGGCCGCCGAACTGGACGATGACGCCGACCAGCTCGCCGGACGCCTTCTCGGCGCGCAATATCTCCAGCACATCCTCCGGCGTCAGCGGCTCGAAATAGAGCCGGTCGGAGGTGTCGTAGTCGGTCGACACGGTCTCCGGGTTGCAGTTGATCATGATCGCCTCGAAGCCGGCGTCGCGCAGCGCAAACGCGGCGTGGCAGCAGCAATAGTCGAATTCGATGCCCTGACCGATGCGGTTGGGGCCGCCGCCGAGGATGACGACCTTTTTCCGCGATGAGACCTGCGCCTCGTTGGCGAGCGCGCCGGCGAACGGCACCTCATAGGTCGAATACATGTAGGCGGTGGGCGAAGCAAACTCGGCGGCGCAAGTGTCGATGCGCTTGTAGACCGGATGAACGTCGAGTGTACGCCTAATCTTCTCGATCTCTTCGACGTCCTTCCTGACCAGGGATGCGAGGCGGGCATCGGAGAAACCCATCGCCTTCAGCATGCGCAGATTGGCGGCGTCCTCGGGGATGCCGTGCTCGCGAATGCGCGCTTCCATGTCGAGAATGCCGGCGATCTGCTCGAGGAACCACGGGTCGATCTTGCACATGGCGTGCACGTCTTCCAGCGAGGTGCCCATGCGGATCGCCTGCGCCACCATGCGCAGCCGGTCCGGCGTCGGCGTGCCCAAGGCGGCGCGGATGGCGTTGCGGTCGTCGACGTGGCTGGCAGCTGTCGTCCCATGGCCGATGCCGGGGATCTCGATTTCGTCCAGACCGGTCAGGCCGGTCTCCAGTCCACGCAGCGCTTTCTGCAGCGATTCCTGGAAGGTGCGGCCGATGGCCATGACCTCGCCGACCGATTTCATCGATGTGGTCAGCACCGGCTCGGCGCCGGGGAATTTCTCGAAGGCAAAGCGCGGGATTTTGGTCACGACATAGTCGATGCTCGGCTCGAACGACGCCGGCGTTGCTCCGCCTGTGATGTCGTTCTCGAGCTCGTCCAGCGTGTAGCCGACGGCGAGCTTGGCGGCGATCTTGGCGATCGGAAAACCGGTCGCCTTGGAGGCGAGCGCGGAGCTGCGCGAGACGCGCGGGTTCATCTCGATCACCACCAGGCGGCCGTCGGCCGGGTTGACGGCGAACTGGACGTTGGAGCCGCCGGTCTCGACGCCGATCTCGCGCAGCACCGCGATCGAGGCGTTGCGCATCATCTGGTATTCCTTATCGGTCAGCGTCAGCGCCGGGGCGACGGTGATCGAATCGCCGGTATGCACGCCCATCGGGTCGATGTTCTCGATCGAGCAGATGATGATGCAATTGTCGGCTTTGTCGCGGACAACCTCCATCTCATACTCCTTCCAGCCGAGCACGCTCTCCTCGATCAGCACTTCGGTGGTCGGCGAGGCGTCGAGGCCGGACTGGACGATCTCGAAGAATTCGGCGCGGTTGTAGGCGATGCCGCCGCCGGTGCCGCCCATGGTGAAGGAGGGGCGGATAATTGCGGGCAGGCCGACATGGTCGAGCGCTTGTGCTGCAATCGCCATGGCATGGCTGATATAGCGCTGCTTGCGGTCGCCCTCACCGAGGTTCCAGCGCGTTTCCAGAGCATCGAGCGCGGCGTCGAGATTTTCGGGCTTTTCCGCCTTCAGCGCGGCGCGCTCGGCCTCGTGCGTCTTGCGGTCGGCATTCTTGACGTCGGTGGCGTTGGCCAGCATCGACTTCGGCGTTTCCAGGCCGATCTTGTTCATCGCCTCGCGAAACAGCGCGCGGTCCTCAGCCTTGTCGATTGCGGTGGCGTCGGCGCCGATCATCTCGACCTGATAGCGGTCGAGGACGCCCATGCGGCGCAGCGAAAGAGCGGTGTTGAGCGCGGTCTGGCCGCCCATGGTCGGCAGCAGCGCATCGGGCCGCTCCTTGGCGATGATCTTGGCGACAACTTCCGGCGTGATCGGCTCGATATAGGTGGCGTCGGCCAGTTCCGGATCGGTCATGATGGTGGCCGGATTGGAGTTGACCAGGATGACGCGAAAGCCCTCTTCCTTCAGCGCCTTGCAGGCCTGGGTGCCGGAATAGTCGAATTCGCAGGCCTGACCGATGACGATGGGGCCGGCCCCGATGATCAGGATCGACTTGATGTCGGTGCGTCTTGGCATGTCGAGGGTCCGTTTCGGCGGGCGGCTTGCACAAAAAGCCGGACGGGATGACCCGGCCGGTTGTGCTCGCGATTCTGGTATCAGGCTAGGAGGGCCTTATAGGGAAGAGTTTTGCCGGATGTAACCCCCTAAAATGCGGGTAGGGCAGTAGGGGAGTAGGGGAGTAGGGGAGTAGGGGAGTAGGGGAGTAGGGGAGTAGGGGAGTAGGGGAGTAGGGGAGTAGGGGAGTAGGGGAGTAGGGGAGTAGGG
>NZ_JAMYOZ010000046.1:0-35725 GCF_040320095.1 Mesorhizobium sp. M0800 | reverse complement strand
AAGGCTGTCACCCTGAACGAGAACGCCGGGGAAGGCCCGACCAGGATGCCGCATGACAGCGGCATTGGTCTTGTCCGATAGTATCTCGACGTTCTCGCTACGCATCAGTGTCTCGCGGATCGGCTTGCTGCACCGTCAGAGCATGAGCCCGCTCACTCCGCAACCCTTTATGGGTTCACGACCTAGAACAAACGCTCGCCGCCTCATTTGCCACGGCGGCCTCAAGGCGAGCGAGCGGTTCCTGTAGCCCAACGCTTTCTCTTCCGGTCACTCGGCAGATGTTGTCTTGGCCCCGCCCAGAATTTCGAGACGATACGAACCGCCCCCTTCAACTCGCCAACGCCTGATCCAAATCCGCGATCAGATCGTCACCGTCCTCGATCCCGGCCGACAACCGCACCAGCGAATCCGATATCCCGATCTCGGCGCGTTTTTTCGCCGGGATCGAGCCGTGCGTCATCAGCGCCGGGTGCTCGATCAGGCTTTCGACGCCGCCGAGGCTTTCGGCCAGCGTGAACAGTTGCGTATGTTCAAGGAAGCGTTTGGTGCCGGCGAGGTCGCGGTCGAGCTCGACCGTGATCATGCCGCCGAAGGCGTGCATCTGCCGCCTGGCGATGGCGTGCTGCGGGTGGCTGGGCAGGCCGGGATAGATGACACGGCGGATGTCGGGACGGCTTTCCAGCCAGTGCGCGATCTTCTGGCCGTTCGACGAATGACGCTCCATCCTCAGCGCC
Organism: Mesorhizobium sp. M0800; assembly: GCF_040320095.1. Classification (NCBI taxonomy): domain Bacteria; kingdom Pseudomonadati; phylum Pseudomonadota; class Alphaproteobacteria; order Hyphomicrobiales; family Phyllobacteriaceae; genus Mesorhizobium; species Mesorhizobium sp. M0800. The sequence goes on along the minus strand of NZ_JAMYOZ010000046.1, from coordinate 34,991 downwards.
AGCGTCTTCAAGCCGCGCAGCGCCAGGAAACTGTCGAACGGCCCTGAAATGGCGCCGATGGCGTTCTGCAGGAATTTCAGCCGGTCGGCGAGATCCTTGTTGTCGCCGACTACGGCGACGCCGCCGACCATGTCGGAATGGCCGTTGAGGTATTTCGTCGTCGAATGGACCACGATGTCGATGCCGAGCTCCAGCGGCCGCTGCAGATAGGGGCTGCAGAAAGTGTTGTCGGCGACTGAGAGCGCGCCTTTGCGCCTGGCAAGTGCTGCGACGCCTTCGAGGTCGACGACACGCAGCAGCGGGTTGGTCGGCGTCTCGACCCAGAGCATTTTGGTTTCCGGGCGGATCGCCGCCTCGACTGCGGCAAGGTCGGTGAAGTCGACGAAGTCGACCTGCAAATTGGCCGAGCGCTTGCGCACCCGTTCCAGCAGCCGGAACGTGCCGCCATAGATGTCGTCGGTGGCGACGATATGCGCGCCTGAATCGAGCAATTCGAAAATGGTTGCGATCGCCGCCAGCCCCGAAGCGAAGGCGAAGGCGGCTGTGCCGCTTTCGAGGTCGGCCACCGCGCGCTCGAAGGCGAAGCGGGTCGGGTTCTGGCTGCGGGCATATTCAAAGCCCTTGTGCACGCCCGGGCTCTGCTGACCGTAGGTCGAAGTGGCATAGATCGGTACCATCACCGCGCCCGTCGTCGGGTCGTGGCTCTGGCCGCCATGGATGGTGCGCGTCGAAAAGGCGAGGCGGTTTTTGCCCGAGACGGTGGCTTTGACGGTCATCGGGCGCGCCTCAGATGGTTGATCAGGTCGATGCGTGTTATCAGGCCGATGAATTCGTCGCCGTCGAAGACGATGGCGACCTCGTTGCGATCAAAGACCGGCAGCAACGCGTCCAGCGTCTGGCTGGCTTGCAGCGTGTGCAGGGTAGAGGTCATAGCCGTACTGACCGGGGCCTTGAAGCGGTCCCAGCGGCTGTCATAGGGGCCTTCGACCTTGGCGAGGATATCGCTTTCGTCGATGATGCCGACGAGCTTGCCCTCGTCCAGCACCGGCAGCTGCGAGACATCCGATCGGCGCATGCGGCCATAGGCGTTGAGCAGGCTTTCGTCCGGGCCGACGGACACGACATCGCCGGTGCGGAGCGTGCGCATGACCAGGTCGCGCAGGTCGCCATGCTGCTCCTGCTCGGCCAGGCCCTGCTCGACCAGCCAGAAATCGTCGAAGACTTTCGATAGGTACTTGTTGCCGCTGTCGCAGACGAAGGTAACGACGCGCTTCGGCACGGTCTGCTCGCGGCAATAGCGAAGCGCTGCCGAAAGCAGCGTACCGGACGACGAGCCGGCGAGAATGCCTTCCTTCGAAAGCAGGTCGCGCACCGCAAGCATGCTCTGCTTGTCGGGGATGGAATAGGCCTTCCTGACCAGCGACAGATCGGCATTGGGCGGCACGAAATCCTCGCCGATGCCTTCGACGGTCCAGCTTCCGGCCTCCACCATCTTGCCGGTCTTGATCAACGGTGCCAGCACCGAGCCGACCGGATCGGCCAAAATCATCTCGGTCTTCGGCGAGACTTTCGCAAAATAGCGGCCAAGCCCGGTCAGCGTGCCGCCGGAGCCGACGCCGACGACCACCGCATCGACATCGCCTTCGAGCTGCTGAAAGATCTCCGGCCCCGTCGTGGTCTCGTGGGCGTGCGGATTGGCCGGGTTGGCAAACTGGTTGGCGTAGAAGGCGCCGGGCAACTCGGCCGCGATCTTTTCGGCCATGTCCTGATAATATTCGGCATGGCCCTTGCCGACATCGGAACGCGTCATGCGCACCTCCGCGCCGAGCGCCCGCAGATGCTGGATCTTTTCGCGCGACATCTTGTCGGGGACGACCAGGATAATGCGATACCCCTTGGGGATGCCGACCTGGGCGAGACCGAGACCGGTATTGCCGGCGGTCGCCTCCACGATCGTCCCGCCGCGTTTCAGTTTGCCCTGTTTTTCGGCGGCGGCAATCATCGACAGCGCGATGCGGTCCTTGATCGAGCCGCCGGGATTCTGGCTTTCGAGCTTGATGAACAGCCGGCACTTGCCGATGTCGAATTTGGTCAGCTCGACGACCGGTGTCTGCCCGATCAGGTCGAGAACCGAGGCATAGGGCGGGCGCAGGCGGGACGATGCATCGTCCGGTGCCACGATCTTGTGCTTGCTCATGTCAGATGCTCCGTTGCCAGAATGAGCAACCGCCCTGGAAGACGGCAACCTACCGTCTTTTCCAGCCGTTTGCAGTTGGAAAGAAGATAGATCGTGCCAATCCGGCCGCCAGCAGGGGAATGGAATTTCGCGAAAGCTTCGCCGGGCGGGGCCTCTAGGTAGGGCAAAAGATTTGCAGAACCCGCTTAGGGTTCAGGCGATCGCCGCCTGGGCTTCGATCTCGATCAGAAAATCCGGATTGCCGAGGCCGGCGACGCGCAGCACCTTGATGATCGGCGGCGCGCCACGGTTTGCCCAGAAGGCCATCCAGGCGCCGAAGGCCGGCCCTATGTCCAGGTCGCCGGCGATATAGACCGAGAGGCTGACGAGGTCTTCAGGCTTTGCCCCACCGGCTTCGAGCACCTTTGCCAGGTTGGAAAGCGCCTGAGCGGTCTGTGCAGGGAGATCGTACCTGGCGACGATCCGGCCTTGCGCGTCGACGCCATTCTGGCCGCCGACCAGCACGATGCGCGGGGATGCCGGCAGCGACACGCCTTGCGAATAGGCCGGATTGCTGTGCACGTCCTCGGGGTTCAGCCTTTCGATGGTCACCGCGCTTTTCCTCCTCTTCAGCAAAAATTATCCCGCGGCCGCCCCGGCCGCCCATAGGATCAACGGCAATCGTGCGGGCGTTTCAACGCACCATCTCGTTCGTTGCGGCGGCCGATTCCGCCATGCTACCCGGCGCTGGGCGAACAGCAATGCAAGGAACGGCCGATGAAGATTCTTGCCTATGACAATTTCAGGCCCGGCGTCACGCTCGACGATTTACGGCCTTATCTGCGCGACGAAGTGTCGAATGTCTGGCGGCTCTGGAAGGCGGGGATCGTGCGCGAGAATTATGCGCGCGGCGATATTGGCGGCGTCATCATCGTCTTCGAGCTCGACAGCGTCGCGGAAGCGCGGCGCTACACCGAGGACTTCCCGCTGTCCAAGGCCGGGCTGCTGGAATGGCACTTCATCGCCTTCGACGCGCCATTGCCGCTGGAATTCCTGTTCGATCCGACGGTCGATATCGCCAAGCCATGGGACCGGACTGCGGCATGATCCGGGCGAGCGACGGGATCGAAATCCCGGCCAGCCTGGCTGAGTGGTGCGATCCGCGCCGCACGGCGCTGGTGGTCTACGACATGCAGGTCGGCATCTGCCGCCAGGTGGCCGGCGCCGCGACCATCGTCGAGCGTACCGGCACGGTGCTGGAAGCGGCGCGCATGGCCGGAATGCGGGTGGCGTTCACGCGCCATCTGTCGCTGCCGCGCAAATGGATGGGCGCGACGCAGCTGCGCACCGCCATGGCCTGGCAGCGGCGCGACAGCCCCGACACGGTCGAGCCGTGGTTCCCGCGCGATGCCGAAGCGACGCGGATCGTGCCCGAGCTGGAACCCCGCGATGACGAGGCGGTGTTCGACAAGCTCACGATGTCGGCCTTCGATTCCACCGCGCTCGGCTTTGCCTTGCGCGATTGCGGCGTGCGCACGATAGCGCTCGCTGGCATCGCCATGGAGATCGGCATCGAGCCGACCGTTCGCCAGGCGACCGACAATGGCTTCGTCGCCATGGTAATCGAGGACGCCTGTGGCTTCGGCAACCGCGAAGCGCGCGACCGCTCGATGGCGACGCTACGCTTCCTCGGCGAAGCCGTCGTCACCGACGTCGCAAGCTTCTGCAGCGCGCTTGCCGGTGCAGGTTGAGGGCTTGCCAGCGCAACCCACCGTTTCACGGCAATGCCGAACCGCTCTATGCCTTTGTTTTCACGCGATTGCGGACGGAAAACCGCTCCGCGCTTTTCCGGAATTGATCTAGGTGGTGGCTGCGCTGTCGGTGCGAAAGCGCACACCCTCGGCGCGGCCATGCACGCTGCCCCAGTCATAGAGCGCCTGCAGCGCGGCGGCGAGATCACCGCCGCGCCCGGTCAAGGCGTAGCGCCCCTTGCCGTCCGGCGACGTCTCGAGCGTGACGAAGCCGATCTCGACAAGCTCGGCCAGGCGCTGCGTCAGCATCTTGTCCGAGAGTGAGGGGATCAGCCGGCGCAGGTCGGAATAGCGCATCGGCTGTTCCTTGATCCGCGCCAGGATCACCGTCTTCCATTTGCCGCCGAGCGCGTCGAGCGCGAACTCGACCGGACAGCCGTACAGTCTTCCGCGTTGGGTCATGCGCCAATGCTAGGCAAGGCACGGTGACAACGGAAGCAGAATTTGCCCGGTCATCTGGCCAGGGTCGCGGCTCACGGCCTGGCCGGCTACAAAATCCATGGAGGAGAACGAAGATGAGCGCCCGCGACACCAATTCGGTCAATGCGAGACAGCCGAAACGTGTGGCGTCATCGCCAACCCGGCTGTCTCGACCACCACGGGCTGGACGGTCGGCTTCTGGTGGAGCGAGCTCCCGCACCCTTGGTTCGCCTTCACCGAACGAGGCTATGAGGTCGAGATCTTTTCACCCGGCGGCAGGTGTCCTGCGTCCGGAATTGCGTCAAGACAAAGGGGCCTCATCCGAGTAAGCGCTTGCTTAGCCGCGCACACTGCACGCGAATATCGGGAATGGCGTCGATTTCGAAGAAGGTGCCGCGCGTCAGTGGCCCGACGGCGAGGATCTTGGCGAATACCGTGCCGTCGCCGGCGATGACCTCGCAGTTCGCGGTCACGTCGAGGCCGAGACTCAGCGGATCCGGCCGTGCCAGCCCACGCTCGACCAGCGACCGCACCACGCTGTTCGAGGTGGTCGAGATGTCCCTGGCGATGCCTGTGCAATCATAGATGCGAGCAAAGTCGAACCTTTCGAGGTGCTGCGTGTGGCGCGACTGGACCTGTACGCTGAAGCCGTCGCCGGCGGCGATCTCGACGACGCGCCCGGCGACAAGGCGGATGCGGCCCGCTTGCACCGCCTCGGCAACGCGGGCGTAGACTTCAGGCGCCATGCGGTGGCGGTGGATATCCCACCAGGCTTTGGTGTGCTCGACGAAGCGGCGCTTGGCCGAGGACGGCCAGTTCTGCCAGATCTTCTGGTTGAAGGGTCTCAGACCGTCGACGACGTCGCGCCAGTCGATGCCGGCCTTCTGGTTTTCCCGGATCAGGTCGCGGAACCAGCCGACGAAATAGGAAAGCTGGGTGCCGAGCGGAATGTCGGCAACGTCGAGCTTGATCGGATTGCCCTTGCGATGCGGCGAAGGCAGCAGGCCGCGCCGAGACACCGCGACGATCGCGCCGCGGTGGCCGCGCTGCTCGAGCGACAGGAAGGCATCGACCATGCTCAAGCCCGTGCCCAGCACCATGACTCGGGCTTCGGGGTCGAGCGCAGTGTCGGCCTCGGATCCCATCCTGATCGCGTGGCCCTGCCCCGCCCCCGGCTCTTCGTCATGGCCGGTGGCGAGCACGGCGAGATGCGCAACCACGCTGGTGCCGTTGGCCAGCGCCACTTCGACGCCTGACGTGGTCGGCGAGATCGACAGGCTCTCCTCGCGGATTAGGCGCAGCCGGCCCGTCTGCTGCTCACGCGCCTCGAGCTCGTCGAGCAGCTCCTTGAGATAGCGGGCGTAGACGCTGCGCGGCGCATAGACCGGCGCCTGTTCCGGCGTTGCCAGGCCGCGTTCAAGCAGCCAGCGCGAGAAATTGCCGGGATCGTCGGCATAGGCGCTCATGCCCGACGCGCTGACATTCAGCACATGCGCCGACAGCAGCGTTGAATAGGCCATGCCTTGCCCAAAATGAGGGCGTTTTTCGATCAAGCTGACACGTAGATCGGGATTGGGCGACTTCAGCAGATGCGCGGCAAGCACGACGCCGCTGGCACCGCCACCGACAATGATGATCGAACTTGGCGTAGCGCGCACCGTCATGCGCACACCAGCTGTCCTGGCGATCGTCGCCGGCTCAGGAGAGATTGGTTCAGGCTTGGATTTTCAACGCCGCCGAAAAATCCTCGTCGCCGGCGATGTCGCGCATTTCGGCGAGGCTGCGCTGGTCCAGCACCTCGGCGATGGCCTGCCGGACCTCCAGCATCAGGTGTCGGACTTGGCATGTCGCCTCGTGGCAGTCTTCGCAGCGCTGATACTGGGTGCGGCTGGCGCAAGGAATGGGGGCAAGCGGTCCGTCGAGCACGCGCACGACGTGGCCGACCTTGATCTCGTCCGCCGGGCGTGCCAGCCGGTAGCCGCCCTCCTTGCCCTTGCGGCTCTGAACGAAACCGGCATTGCGCAATTCGCCAAGGATGGCATCGAGGAACTTCTTCGGAATATTGTTTCCTGTGGCGATGTCGTTGACGAAGGCGAGCTGTCCAACCGGCAGGCGCGCCAGATGGACGAGCGCCTTGAGGCCGTATTTACCTTTTTTCGTGAGCATAACCCGAACGTTTCTCTGTCATGCGATGGCGCAAGGCCACCGGTTGCGAAACGCCTGGCGTGCCTCCCCGCCGCGTCCAAGCTGTCACTACAGATAAATTCTAGTGACATGATATACAAGCCGAGAAACGTTGATTTTGCTTCGTTTTCACGCCGCAATGGCCATTTTGGCCGGGGCTTGTGCTCTTGGAAGCACAGAAGCCGCCGCCAATGGCGCACCGCCAAACTGGCCGGCGGCAGGAATGTCCCCATCGGCGAGAATACCGACAGCAGCTTCTGCCCCTGAGTTTGAAGGCCAAAGCATGCCGCGCGCGGCAACAAGGAGGGTGGCGTCGCTCATCGTCCTCTCCAATCCTTCAATGTCGATAAGGATACTAGACTTAACCGCGAACACAGGGAACTTGTTTCCAATTTCTTGGCTACTCGCAGCATGGTTTGCCGATGCAGGGGCGAAAACGGGAAAATCCTTGGTGCGCGCATGGACGACGTGGAAGAGGTTCCCCGGGCAAGGACGATGGTTCTCACCCGGGCCGTCCCGTCACCCAGAAGCGCGCGAACTGCCATAGCCAGATGATTTTTTCTAACAAGACCGAACCGATTGGAAGGATTTAACTCTACAAGAACGATAGAGTTAGATGACTATGAAACGCAATCCGGGTTTTTCTCGTTTCCAAGGAGCCTTTCATGTCCACCATTTCGCGACGTATCGTTCTCTTGTCCTCGGCGGCCTTGGCTGGTGCGGCCTTTCTCGGCCCAGCCGATGCGCAGGACCTCAAGATCACTATCGGCTACCAGACGGTCGTCGAACCCTCGAAGGTGCCGCAGGCCGACGGCGCCTATGAGAGCGCGACCAAGGCGGCAATCGACTGGCGGAAATTCGATTCCGGCGCCGACGTGATCGCGGCGATCGCTTCCGGTTCGGTCGACATCGGTTATGTCGGCTCGAGCCCGCTGGCGGCGGCGGCGAGCCGCGAGCTTCCCATCCAGACAATCTTCATTGTCGGGCTGATCGGCGAATCCGAGGCCCTTGTCGCCCGCAACGGCGCCGGCATCGAGAAGGCCGCCGACCTTGCCGGCAAGAAGGTGGCGGTGCCCTTCGTTTCGACGACGCATTACAGCCTGCTTGCCGCGCTGAAGCATGAGGGTGTCGACCCGAAGTCGGTCGATATTCTCAATCTGCGGCCACCGGAGATCGCGGCGGCATGGGCGCGCGGCGACATCGACGCCGCCTATGTCTGGGATCCGGCACTCGGCCAGATCAAGACTTCGGGCAAGGTCGTGCTGGATTCCTCGCAGGTCGCCGCCTGGGGCGCGCCGACCTTCGACGCCTGGATCGTGCGCACCGACTTCGCCGAAAGGAACCCGGAAGCGGTGCGCGACTTCGTCAAAGTGACGGGCGCGGCCTATGCCGAGTTCCTGGCCAAGCCGGACGTCTGGTCGGTGACGTCGCCGCAAGCGGCGAAGATCGCCACGATCACCGGGGCCAAGCTGGAGGACGTGCCGCAACTATTGAGGGGCTATGTCTTCCCGACGCTCGAGGAGCAAGCCTCGGACAAGTTCCTCGGCGGCGGCACGGTCAAGGCGGTCGAGGCGACAGCGGCCTTCCTCAAGGAGCAGGGCAAGATTGACGCCGTGCTGCCGGATTATTCGAAATACGTGTCGTCGAAATATGTCAGCGAAGCGCTTGCCTCGAACTGACGCCAACGCGCGCGGTTCTCCTTCCCTGACGCCGCGTGCTCCCTGCCCCGAACCGCTTGCGAGGAGCGGCTTCGGGGCAGACAGATTCGGAATATCGGCGAGGTTCCCATGACGCATCTCGTGCTCGACAAAGTCTCGGTCCACTATGACGGTCAGCCGGCGCCGGCGGTCGAAAATGTGTCGATTGAGGTCGCCAAGGATGACTTCGTTGTCCTGGTCGGCCGCTCAGGCTGCGGCAAGACCTCGTTGCTCAACGTCGCTGCGGGCCTGGTCGAGCCTGTGCGCGGACGCGCCACGATTGGCGGCAGGCCGATCACGGCGCCAGGCTCGGACCGCGCCGTCGTGTTCCAGAACGACGCGCTGTTTCCGTGGCTGACCGCGCGGGAAAATGTCGCCTTTGCACTCAGGCTGCGCGGTGTCAGGGCTGCCGAACGGGCGCGGACTGCCGACGACCTTCTGGCGCTGGTGAAACTCGACGGCGCCGGCGATAAGCGCATCTGGGAGCTTTCCGGCGGCATGCGCCAGCGGGTCGGCCTGGCCCGGGCGCTGGCGGCCGAGCCGCAATTCCTGCTGCTCGACGAGCCGCTGGGCGCGCTCGATGCGCTGACACGCGAACGCATGCAGACAACGCTGCTCGATCTGTGGACGGCAAGCCAGGTCGGCGTGCTGATGGTCACGCACGGCATCGAGGAAGCCCTGGTGCTGGCAACCCGTATCATTGTGTTCGCTCCCGGCCCTGGCCGGGTGGTGTGGAGCTTCGAGACCGGCTTCAGCCGGCGCTATGCAGCCGGCGAGGCCATTCGCAGCATCAAGGCCGATCCCGCCTTCGCCGCGGCGCGCGGCGAGTTGACCGACGCGATCTTCGAAGGGGAGGCAGCATGACCGTTACCTCCTATACCGAGCGGCCGCAGCGCTCCAAGGTCGACGACGGAGGCGACGCGCTGTCGGTGCCATGGTCGCGGCCGCGGCCGAGACGCAGCCGCGTTTCGGCCCGCTTGGTTAGTGCGATCACCATTCTGATGATGCTGGCGGCGTGGACGGTATCGGCCCGCCTGCAATTGGTGTCGCCGGTTTTCCTGCCGTCGCCCGTGGCAGTCTGGAACAAATTTGCCGTCGTCGCCCGTGACGGCTTTGTCGACGCGACGCTGCTCCAGCATATTGCCGCCAGCGTGTGGCGGGTGTTTGCGGCGTTGATCATCGCCCTTGTCATCGGCGTTCCCATCGGGCTGGCTATCGGCATCAGCACGATCGGGCGCGGCATCTTCGATCCGCTGCTCGAGTTCCTGCGGCCGATCCCGCCGCTCGCCTATCTGCCGCTGATCATTATCTGGTTCGGCATTGGCGAGCCGTCCAAGATCCTGGTGATTGCCATTGCCATGCTGGCGCCGGTCGCGCTGTCGACGGCATCGGGTGTTCGCGGCGTCTCGAAGGAGCGCATCAATGCAGCGCGCTCACTTGGCGCCACGCAGCGCCAAGTGATCAGGCACGTGATCCTGCCCAGCGCGCTGCCCTCGATCCTGACCGGTCTGCGCATCGCGCTTGGCGCCGGCTGGTCGACGCTGGTTGCCGCCGAGCTGGTGGCAGCGACACGCGGGCTCGGATTCATGATCCAGTCCGCTGCCCAGTTCCTCGTCACCGACGTGGTGGTGATGGGCATACTGGTGATCGCGGCCATTGCCTTCGTCCTCGAATTCATCATCCGCAGGATCGAGCGGGTGCTCGTCCCGTGGGCGGGGCGGGAGTAACCGGACCGGAGACGTGACGATGCCCCATTCCACCGCTGTACTGTTTGCGCATTTCGGCCATTGGCTCCGCCTGATCAAGGCCGGAGACAAACAGCCGCCTGAAGACGAACGCAAAACGCCGACGCCGGTCCAGCTGGATGCCGAGCGCAACCGCCTGCCGCCGCGTGACGAAAGTTTCTACTGGGGCTGGCAATACTGGTCGCGGTGAGCGGCCGCCACGGGTCCGCTGCTGCTCCGGCGGGCGCGCGCCTGAGGATCGACGCCTGCTCAACCACGAGAGCGGTTTGCCCAGGCCAGGCCGACCAGGCCGACCAGCACCGTCACGATGCCGGCATAGAGCCATTGCGACTGGCCGGTCATGAAGCTGCCCTGGACCCAACCGATGCCTTGCAATGACCACAGCACGCCGGTGGCGAGCACAATCAAGGCCAGCAGATTTTTGATCAATCTCATTGCTGGAACTCCTTTCCAAGTCGATCGTCAGCCGCGTTCCGGCCGGAATGGAACAGCTAAAAGAAGCGGTTCGGTCACGCCAACTTCTACTTAGATGCTAACCTCTGATCCTGCGCAAGACATGCGGAGATCGGTGCAAAGATCATCAAAGAAGCTGTGTCGTGCTGCGGAAACTCTCTGACCAATTGTTTCGGACCGACTCCAAACGTGTAACATTGTCATGGAACCGACAGATCATTGCCGCATTTGCTGCCTCATTCGCCCCTAACCGCTGCGGGTCTGTCAACGGAGCCAGTCCCCAACACATGAACAAAAGCAATCGGACCGCGCTTGTCGCGGCCACTATCGCGGCTGGCCTGATGGTCGGCGCATCCAGTGCCAGCGCCGCCGCTCAGTGCGGCCGTGCCTCCTGGTACTCACTGCATTCCAGAACCGCTTCCGGCGAACGCATGAACCCGTCGGCGCTGACCGCAGCGCATCGCAGCCTGCCGTTCGGCACCAAGCTGAAGGTGACCAACCGCAACAATGGCCGCAGCGTCGTCGTGCGTATAAACGACCGCGGCCCGTTTATCAGGGGCCGGATGCTCGATCTGTCGAAGGGCGCCGCCAGCCAGCTTGGCTTCATCAGCTCGGGTCACACCGCTGTCTGCATGGCACGGGTCTAACGGCCGCCACGGCCGGACACCGCCTCCGACGCTCGTCCCCAATAGCCGTGCTGCTTGCCAGGCCTTCGCAGGTGCACATTGAGCCGGCTGTTGCCGTTCCAGGCGGATTCTCAACGCCTTGGACGAAAGAACGAGCATAAATCACGCAAGTTGACGTATTGCATCGCAGCAGATTGTTGCTAACTTCCCCGCAAGGCATTCAAGGCTCGGCGCTGCTCGTCGGCCCTTCGATCGCAGTCGGCAGCGGGGTTCTCGATGTTCTACCAGCTCTACGAACTGAACCACGCCGCCTTGCAGCCGGCGCGCCTCTATGCCGATGCGGTGCGCCTGTTCTACTCCAATCCGCTCAATCCGGTCTCACACACGTCCTGGGGCCGCTCGGTTGCGGCAACGGCCGAATTGTTCGAACGCACGACGCGCCGCTACGGCAAGCCGCAATTCGGCCTGACCAAGACCGTGGTCGACTGGAAAACCGTCGAGGTCAGCGAACATACAGTCTGGTCGCGGCCGTTCTGCAACCTGGTTCGTTTCGAGCGGGCGGTTCCGGCCGGGCGCCGGCCGGATCCGAAGCTGTTGATCGTCGCGCCGATGTCGGGCCACTACGCGACGCTGCTGCGCGGCACGGTGGAGGCGATGCTGCCCTATGCCGACGTGCACATCACCGACTGGGTCGACGCCCGCATGGTGCCGCTGGCCGACGGCAGCTTCGATCTTGACGACTATATCGACTACATCGTCGACATGCTGCATGCGCTGGGCCCCGACACCCATGTGATGGCGGTGTGCCAGCCTTCGGTGCCGGTGCTGGCGGCGGCGGCACTGATGGAAGCCAAGGGTGATCCGTTCGTGCCCTCGACGATGACGCTGATGGGCGGGCCGATCGACACGCGCCGCAATCCGACGGCGGTCAATCTGCTGGCGCAGGAAAAGGGCATCGACTGGTTCCGCGACAACGTCATCATGCGCGCGCCCTGGCCGGTGCCGGGCTTCGGCCGCGAGGTCTATCCCGGCTTCCTGCAGCTTTCGGGGTTCATGAGCATGAACCTCGACCGCCACATCATCGCCCACAAGGACTTCTTCATGCACCTGGTGAAGCATGACGGTGACAATGCCGAGAAGCACCGCGACTTCTACGACGAATATCTGGCGGTGATGGATCTGACGGCGGAATTCTACCTGCAGACCGTCGACACCGTGTTTGTCCGCCAGGCCTTGCCCAAGGGCAAAATGACGCATCGCGGCGTGGCGGTCGACCCTTCGGCGATCCGCAATGTCGCCCTGTTCACGGTCGAGGGCGAGAACGACGACATCTCCGGCCTTGGCCAGACCAAGGCTGCGCACGACCTGTGCATCAACATCCCGGCTGACAGGCACGCCCATTACATGCAGCCGGCGGTCGGCCATTATGGGGTGTTCAACGGCTCGCGCTTCCGCTCCGAAATCGTGCCGCGCATCGTCGATTTCATTACCAGCTACGGCCGTCAGAATCGGGGTTGCGGTGAAGCCGAAACTGGTCAGGACCGGCAAGAAATAGGCGACCAGTGATGATGCCCGTCAATCCGCATCAGGTCGGTCAATGCCAAAATCATCGGCTGGCGGGGCCGTGCGGCCGGTCGACCTGTTGCACAATAGTCGCGTTGGCGCCACGCGGGTAACCATGCCGCAAAAATCAATCCATCCTCATAATTGACACGGACTGTAAATACCCCTTAACGTTTCGTTAACAACAAGGGACAAGCGGGGACAATGATTTCCTCACCAATGGCGAGAACGCTGCGCCTGTGCGCGCTGGCTGGACTTACTGTGGCGGCAGGTTGGGCCGGTTCGGCCTCGGCGGCCAGCCCGATGATAACAGGTGGCCCGACCTCGCAGCCGATCGGCCATTATGATTTCTGCAAGAGCTACGCGTCCGAATGCTCGATCCGCCCGAAGGATCTGTCGCCCGCCAGCCTGACAGGCTCGCTGTGGCGCAAGCTGCTCAGCGTCACGGCAAAGGTCAACGCCGCCGTCAAGCCGGAGAGCGACTTCGACATCTACGGCAAGGACGAGGTCTGGGCCTATCCCGACAAGGGTGTCGGCGACTGCGAGGACTATGTCCTGGAAAAGCGCCGTGAGCTGAACCGGCTTGGCGTCTCGTTTGCCGATCTGCTGATGACCGTCGTGCGCAAGCCCGACGGTGAGGGCCACGCCGTGCTGACGGTGCGCACCGACAAGGGCGACTACATCCTCGACAATCTGACCGACCAGGTCCGTTCCTGGGACCAGACCGGCTATCGTTTCCTCAAGCGGCAGGCGATCGACAATACCGGCCGCTGGGTCTCGATCCGCGGCGGCCAGCAGGTTCTGGTCGGCTCGGTCCAGTAACAAGGCAACTCATTTCGGCTGTGCCAGCGCGGCGCGGATCGACGCAATGATGCGGCGAAGCTCGGCTTCGTCGAGCTTTTCGATGTTGTCGGCCAGGAGATTGGCAAGCTCGGTCGCCGCAGGGCTAAGACCCGACGTGTCGAGCTTGACGCGCGGATGCGAGGTTTCGGCCAACCGCGCCAGTTCCTCGGCCTCGTCCCAGATGATGTTGAAATAGCCGATGATCTTCTGGATCAGCGTCCAGCTCGGCGCGCCGCGGCGGCCGTGTTCGAGCGCCGAGAGATAGGCTGCGCTGACGCCGATCGCCTTGGCCATGTCCTTCTGGCTGACGCCGCGCTCGTTTCGCAGCACGCGAAGCTTTTCGCCGAATGGGGTCACAAGCGCACCTTCATGGGTGCATCCTCATAGGTGCGTCCCTCATGGGCATGTCCTCATGAGCGCGCCCGCCGCAAGCGGATATAGAGCGCACCCGAGCCGCCATGTTTGCGGGCGGCATGGTCGTGGCTGGAGACGAGGGGCCGGAAGGCGGGTGTCGACAGCCATGACGGCACGGCGCGCCGCAAGACGCCATCGCCGCCCGACGAGGAACCCTTGCCGGTGATCACGAGGACGTAGCGGATGCCGCCGGCATGCGCCCGGCACAGGAAGGAAAACAGCAGCGAATAGGCTTCGTCCTGGGTCAGGCCATGCAGGTCGACGCGGCCTTCGATCGGCAGCCGGCCCTTCGACAGCTTGTCCAGCGTCGGTTCGTCGAGTGCTTGGGAGACATGCTGCGCCTTCTGGTTTGCGGCCGTGGCAGCATTGCCCGCGACCTGTGCCGGCGGCGGCGCCTGCCTGGTCTCGTCGATCTCCGGCCCGACGTCTGGAATTTCGACGGCGGTTCTGCCCTTCAGCGGTTTTGCCGTGCGCGCCACCAGGTTCCACAGCACCCGGTCGTCCTCGCTCAGCCTGTCGATGCGCCGGGTCATCGGCCTGCTCCTGAAACCAGCGCCCGGGGGATCAACGCATAAAAATCTGCGGCGTTGCGGATAACGCCGGCGATCTCGCCGGCCGCATCGCCCGACCCGGCAAATAGATCGCCGCGGGCCGGCCCGGTGATCGCCGAGCCGGTGTCCTGCGCGATCATCAGCCGCCGGAACGGTTTTCCGTCGAAGACGGTCAGCGACGGTGCATCGATATGGAAAGGCGTGCCGAACGTGTGCAGCAGCCGGTCGACGGCGATCGAGCGGCCGGGTGTCAGCGGCACCTTGGCGGCAGCGATCGGGCCGCGCTCTGGGTCGTCGACGCCCACCTCGCGGAAGAAGATGTAGGAGCGGTTGCGCCAAAGGATCTCGTCGACGCGTTCCGGATGCGCCTTGAACCAGGCACGGATCGACTGCATCGTCACTTTCTCCAGCGGGATCTCGCCTTCCTCGCTCAAGATCTTGCCCGGTCCGGTAAAGCGCTGGCCGGATTTGGCGGCATAGGTGATGCGGCGAAGCCTGCCGTCGGTCATCTTGAGCCGTGCCGCGCCCTGCACGTGAATGAAGAAGGCGTCGACCTTGTCGGCGAGCCAGGCGATTTCCAGCCTTTTTCCGGCAAGCGCGCCGCATTCGATCTCGCCGCGGTCGAAATATTCGACCGGGCCGTTCGGCGCCGCACGTGCGAAGGCGAGATAAGGATCCATGCCGGAAGGACGATTGCCGTCGTCGATGTCGACAAGGTCGGCCGGGCGGGCCAGCAATGGCACCGGAAACTGCTCCGTTCGCACCGGCGAGGCGTCGACCTCCGGCTCGTAAAAGCCGGTGACCAGGCCGGGACCACCATCTTCGGCATCGATACGGGCCGGAACGAAATGGCGCTCGAAAAAGCTTCTGGCCTGCAACCGATTCGCCGGCGAAACGGTGCGCGCTTCGGCATAGGCGTCGGCAAAGCCGCTGAAATCGACGCCGAGCGCGCCGGAGCGGTAGGGTTTGGTCAGGACATGAAAGGCCGAGCGGCGAAAGGCGTCAAAGGCCGGGAGGTGGTCGTCCTCGCCCCAGCCCGGCAATTCGCCAAAGGATTTTTCGCTGAAGGTTCGAGAAAACGACACGACAGCCTCCGCCGCCGTCCAGTTCAGTCTTCTTCTTCGGTGGCGACGAGCTTCCAGTTCGGATCGCGCGAGCGCGCGTCACGAGCGAAGGTCCAGACATCCTTGACCTCGGCGACGGTTTCGGGATCGCCGTCGATGACGGCGCCGGCCTTGTCGCGGGTCGCCGAAATCAGTTCGCTGACGATGCGCAGCGTGATGTGCGCCTCGCTGCCCTTCATCTCGGCCGAAACGATGTCGGCCTTGTCGATGCCGACGAAGGAGGACTGGATCTTTTCGGCTTTTGCCTCGCGGTCGCCGATGGCCGCGACGAAGCCGTCATAGACCTCGCGCGACAAAAGGTTCTTCAGCGTTTTGCGGTCGCCATCGGCGTACGCCATGACGATCATCTGGTAGGCCATCTTGGCGCCGTCGACGAAGGTCTTCGGGTCGAAGGTCGGATCATTGTCCTTGATCGCCCGCAGGCCCCGGTTGAGATCGGTGTCGGGCTTGGCAAAGGCATCGATCGCCACATAGGTGTCGGCCGCCGGCTCTCCCGCCAGCCGCTTGCGCGGCAGCGAAACCACGTTCTCGGGTTTCTGGGCGGCATCCTTGTCGTTTTTGCGCGCTGCCGTATATGGATCGAAGGGTGGGCGCTCGTTGCCCGTGCGTCGGCCAAGCACGTTGCGCAGCTGGAAGAAGATCACCACCGCCGCAATCAGAAAGAAAATCGTGCCGAAGTCGAAGAAGCCCATATCTTCCGCCAATCAATCCCTGCTTTGGCCGGACCAGCGGCCAAGCAAGGGCCGCGATCACATAGCGTTCAGTATCCAAAGCATATAGAACGCATGACGCAATCATTCAAATCAAAGGCAGCCATACCTATCTAACAGCTCTGGTGCCAGCGGCGATTGCTCGCCGGCCGGCAAAACATCGAAAACGATCGGTCAAGATTTGCG
Organism: Mesorhizobium sp. M0800; assembly: GCF_040320095.1. Taxonomy (NCBI): domain Bacteria; kingdom Pseudomonadati; phylum Pseudomonadota; class Alphaproteobacteria; order Hyphomicrobiales; family Phyllobacteriaceae; genus Mesorhizobium; species Mesorhizobium sp. M0800. Next base: position 18,488 of record NZ_JAMYOZ010000046.1, on the reverse strand, counting down.
TATCTCGCTGCTTCCCCTGTTCATTCTCGCGCTTCCGCTGCTGGAGATAGCCGGTTTCGTTATTGTCGGCCGCCAGGTCGGCGCGCTGGCGACAGTCGGCTTGGTGCTGGCCTCGAGTGTCGCCGGCGCCCTGCTGCTGCGGCACCAGGGTTTTGGCGTGATGGCCAGGGTCCGTGCCGAAATGGATGCCGGGCGTGATCCGAGCGGCCAGCTTGCGCATGGCGCCATGATCGTGCTGGCAGCGATCCTTTTGATCATCCCCGGCTTCATCTCGGATATTTTCGGCCTTCTGCTGTTCCTGCCGCCGGTGCGCGATCTTGCCTGGCGGATGCTGAAAGGCCGCATCGTGCTGGCAACCGATTTCAGCAGTGGTTTGCGGGCAAGGCAACGCGGCAAGACCATCGATCTCGACGACGGCGACTATTCGCGGGCCGACGACCATACGCGCGGACCGGGTTCTCCCTGGCGCCGCCTCAAGGACGAGTAGCTGCAAGGCAACCGGCGTCTTTTGCAAACTTGTCTTGTCGGGCCGGCCATGATAGCGAACGCCCGAATTTCAATCCGGTCAGCAACGCTGCCCAGGCAAAAGGACCACAGCTTATGGCCAGCAACGACGACGCGCCGACCGGCGCAGCCAACGGTAATGGAAATGCGGCGCAGCCTTCGCTCAACGTGCTTGCGCAATATGTGAAGGACCTGTCCTTCGAAAGCCCCGGCGCACCGAACTCGTTGCGCGGCCGCGACAAGGCTCCCGGCATCGCCATCAATGTCAACGTCAACGCCAACCCGCTTTCGGACAAGCAGTTCGACGTCAATTTGACGCTGAACGCAAAAGCGTCGTTCGACCAGGAAGTGCTGTTCAACGTCGAGCTGGTCTATGGCGGCGTCTTCTCCATCAGCGGCTTCCCGCAGGAGCACATGCTGCCGATCCTGTTCATCGAATGCCCGCGGCTGCTGTTCCCGTTCGCCCGGCAGATCATCGCCGAGGCAACACGCAACGGCGGCTTCCCGCCGCTGATGCTAGACCCGATCGATTTCGCGCAGATGTTCCAGCAGAAGCTGGCCGAGGACCAGGCTGCCGCCGCCAAGGTCAAGGTGAGCTGAGGCTGGTTAGCTCGCAGCGCTTGGAAGAACCCGGCGCGAAGCCGGGTTTTTTATAATGATGTCCCGCCCGACAGGCTGAAGGCCAATCGGACGCAAGCGTCGATGGTTCTCTTCAGCGGCAAGTCGAATATCTTCGAGATTAGCCGAATATCACTGCGCCTTCGTCATCCCAGGGCGGAGCAGGAGCGAAGCGACGTCGCGGAGACCCTGGGATGACGAAGTGGAGGGATATTTCAGCCAATCTCCAAGGTTTGCGATTTGCCACTGAACGGAACTATCGGCGTTCGCTGCCGATGGCCGCAACCTGTCAAAATCACTATGCCGCGGAACTCGTCTCCGAGACGACCCGCAGCCACAGCGCCTTTTCGCCCAATGTGCCAACCATGCCCGCGTGCGCGGTGCGCTCGGCATCGGTCAGGCGCGACGGCAAGGCGATCGGCCGCACACCGATCGAAATATCGATGTCGTCGACATTCTGCCTGCCGCCCGCCGGAGTCAGGATGCTGTCGAGGATGAGGCTTGCCTGCTTGCCGCCGATGAGCTCGATATAGACCTCGGCCAGCAATTCCGAATCGAGCAGCGCGCCGTGCTTGGTGCGGCGGCCGTTGTCGATGCCGTAGCGGCGGCAGAGCGCATCGAGCGAATTGGGGCCCATCGGATGCTTGCGGCGCGCCAGCGCCAGCGTGTCGACGATCCGTCCCGGATCGATGGCCGGATGGCCAAGCCGGCCGAATTCGAGATTGAGGAAGCCGATGTCGAAGCCGGCATTGTGCGCGACCAGCTTGGCGCCGTCGATGAAGGCCAGAAACTCCTCGGCGATCTCCATGAAAGTCGGCTTGCCCTGAAGATCGGCCGCGCTGATGCCGTGCACGGCCTGCGCCTCGTGATGGATCTGGCGGCCTTGCGGGTTGATGTATTTGTGGAAGGTTCGGCCGGTCGGGAAGCGGTTGACCAACTCGACGCCGCCAAGCTCGATGACGCGGTCCTCGCGGGTGTCGAGGCCGGTGGTTTCCGTATCGAAGATGATCTCACGCATCGAATCAGTCCATTGGTTCCGGCGTCATTCTAGCCGAATCACACCCGGAACAAAATGGCAACAGGTAAAGCGGGCTGCAAGCCTCTTAACCAGGCCTGGCTGCCTTATCCCCGACTAGTTCGGCGACGATCGCATTGACAGCCGCGCGCGCCGCATCAAAGCCCTGGCCGGTGTCGATGACGAAGTCGGCGCGCCGGCGCTTTTCGGCGTCGGCAACCTGCCTGGCCAAGATCGACGCAAACTTTTCCTCGTTCATGCCCGGGCGCGCCAGCACGCGGGCGCGCTGGACTTCAGGCGGCGCGGTGACGACCACGACCTTGTCGACGCGATCACGGCCGCCGGTCTCGAACAGCAGCGGTATATCGAGCACGACAAGCGGCGCGCCGGCGGCACGATTTTCAGCCAGGAAGGCATCGGCGTCGGCACGGACCAACGGATGGATGATCGCTTCCAGACGTTTCAGGGCGGCGGCGTCGCCGAGCACCCGTTCGGCCAGCTTTGTGCGATCGACCGCACCGGATCGGGTGGTCCCGGGAAAGGCCGCCTCGACCATGGGGGCGGCCTGGCCGGCATAGAGGCGATGCACCGCCTCGTCGGAATCATGGACCGGCACGCCGGCCTCGGCAAACATCTTTGCGGTGGTCGACTTGCCCATGCCGATCGATCCGGTGAGGCCGAGCACGATCATTTTATCGCGCCGATATCGGCGATGATCATTTGCCGCAGTTCGGCGGTGACCTGTGGCCTGGTGCCGAACCAGCGTTCGAAGCCGGGCACCGCCTGGTGCAGCAGCATGCCGAGCCCATCGACGGTTCTCAGGCCGCGCGCTTTGGCCGCGGCAAGGAGCGGCGTCTCCAGTGGCACGTAGACGATGTCGGTGACGATGGCGCCGTCCGGCAGTCTGCGGGGATCGACGGACAGGCCTTCATTGCCATGCATGCCGAGCGCTGACGTGTTGACCAGCAAGCCGGCATCTTCGAGCAATTCGCCGGTCGCCGCCAAGCCATGGGCGGAGACGCCGGCACCGAAGCGGTCGCGCAACTCCTGCGCCCTCGCAAGCGTCCGATTGACGATGCGGATGTCGCTGACGCCGCGCTGCTTCAGCGCATGAATAACCGCGCGAGCGGCGCCACCGGCGCCGAGCACCACGGCGCGGCCGTTGGCCGCCCAGCCCGGTGCATATTCGTCCAGATTGGCGGCAAAGCCATGGGCGTCGGTATTGCCGCCGCACAATTCGCCATCCTCGAACCACAGCGTGTTGACCGCACCGATCTGTTCGGCGTCGGCGTCACGCCGCTTGGCCAAAGCGAAGGCGGCTTCCTTGTGCGGGATGGTGACGTTGCCGCCGCGATAGCCTTGTGCCTGCAACGTCTGCAGGAATTCGGCAAACGCCTCTGGTGCAACGTCGATGGCCTCGTAGACGCCGCCGATGCCGTATTTCGCCAGCCAGTAGCCGTGGATATTCGGAGACCTGGAATGCGCGATCGGGTGGCCCGTGACAAACGCCTTTTTCGTGGCCTCAGCCATCGATCGCCCCGAACTCACGCAGCTTGGCCAGCACCGGCAAAAGTGGCAGGCCGACAATAGTAAAATAGTCGCCTTCGATTTTTTCGAACAGCTGGATGCCTTCGCCTTCGATCTGGTAAGCGCCGACGCTGGACAACGCCTTGGCGCCGACGCGCGCAAGATGGCGGCCGATGAAGGCCGGATCGAGCTTGCGCATGGTCAGGCTGGCGATGCCGACATGCCGCCACAGAACCTGGCCGTCACGGCCGAGCACGACGGCGCTGTTGAGATGATGCGTCTTGCCCGACAGCGCCAGCAGATGACGGCGCGCTCCTTCCATGTCGGCCGGCTTATGGAACAGCTCGTCGCCGAGCGACAGCGTCTGGTCGCAGCCGAGCACTAGGGCGCCGGGCTTGCGCTCGCTGACGTCGGTGGCCTTGGCTTCGGCGAGCACCAGGGCGACGTCCTCCGGCGACACGCCACTATTCTGCAGCGGCGCCTCGAGCGCGCGCTCATCTACAGAAGCCGGAACCGCTTCGACAGTGACGCCGGCATTGACGAGCAGCGCCTTGCGGAACGGGCTGCCCGAGGCAAGGATGATTTTTTCGGCCATTTTTTTCGCCCGATCTTGCCTTCTCCCCTTGTGGGAAGGTGGATTGGCGCGCAGCGCCAAGACGGTTGAGGGGTGTTGGACGGAGTGCAGGTGATGCCAAGCTGGAACACCCCTCATCCGACCGAGCTTCGCTCGGCCAACTTCTCCCACAAGGGGAGAAGGAAAGGACCGCCCACAGCACAAGCGCCCAAACCCTACCGCGTCTTGCCGCGCAGGGCAACGATTGCCGCCGCCGTCTCCTCGATCGAACGGCGGCTGACGTCGATCATCGGCCAGCCGTGCCGCGTGCATATCTGGCGGGCATAGGTGAGCTCTTCGGCGATCGCGGCACGGTCGACATAGTCGGTCGGCTCATAGGCGCTGGTGCCGAGAATGCGGTTCTGCCGGACTTGCGATATGCGTTCGGCGGTGGCGACCAGGCCGACGATCAGCGGCCTCCTGGCATTGACCAGGGTTTCGGGCACCGGCACGCCGAGCACGATCGGGATGTTGGCGGTCTTGATGCCGCGATTGGCGAGATAGATGCTGGTCGGCGTCTTCGAGGTGCGGGAGATGCCGACGAGCACGATGTCGGCATCGTCCATATTGGCCGGCAGCTGACCATCGTCATGCTCCATGGTGAAGTTGAGCGCGTCGATGCGGCGGAAATATTCGGCGTTCAGCACATGCTGGGCGCCGACGCGTCGGCCGGCAGGCGTGCCGAGATAGGACTGGAACACCGTCAGCACCGGCTCCAGCACCGAGACGCAAGGCAGGCCCATCGCCGCACAGCGTTCGTCGATGCCGCGGGCAAGCTTCTGGTCGACCACCGTGTAGAGGATGATGCCCGGCTCCTCCTCGATGTCCTCGAACACCTTCGTCACCTGCTTTTCGGTGCGGATGAGCGGGTAGATATGTTCGATGGCGCGCGCATCCTTGTATTGCGCGGAAGCCGCGCGGCCGGCGGCCAGCAGCGTTTCGCCGGTGGCGTCGGAAATCAGGTGAAGATGAAAGAAGCTCTGCGGTTTGTTCACAGGATACATTCCAGGCTGTGGGCCGATGTGGATAAGCCGGGCGGAAAACTCGGCCACCGCAAAGCGACTGTATCAGATGGCGGTTTGTCCACAATTCGATGTGCTGTCGGCTTCTCCGGGCGGTTGGGGACAAGTCCGGGGACGGAGCTTTTTGCCTTCGCTTCATCCACAGGGGCAATTTCCCTGGCGTGGCGGCAACGCATTGACTTCAGTCGTAAATTCCCGACTTTCCACAAAGTCCTGCAATCCCGTTGGAGAAGCGCGCGACAATATGCTGGCTGGTCTTTTCGAGGGCAAAGCGGGACAGGAGACAACCACCACAACCAACAGACTCTTAGAATCATAAGATTCCTAAAAATAGAATATTTAATTATAGGGAAGCCTGGAAAGGCGAGCGCTCAATGCCTCAAGACCGGATCGTGCTGGACGTGTTGAGAGGCAAGGCGGCGTTTCCGCCACCGGTCTGGATGATGCGCCAGGCCGGCCGCTATCTGCCGGAATACCGGGAGACGAGGAGACGGGCCGGATCCTTCCTCGATCTTTGCTACGACCCGGATCTCGCCGTCGAAGTGACGCTGCAGCCGATCGAACGCTTCGGCTTCGATGCATCGATCCTGTTTTCCGATATTCTTGTCGTGCCGCATGCGCTCGGCCGCGACGTGCGCTTCGAGGAAGGACGCGGCCCGCTGCTGACGCCGATCACGGCTGCGGAAATTGCGGCTCTCGACGGCGAAACGTTTCACGTGAATCTCGAGCCGGTCTACGAGACGGTGCGGCGGTTGCGCGCCAGACTGCCTGATGAAACGACGCTGATCGGCTTCTGCGGTGCGCCCTGGACGGTGGCGACCTACATGATTGCCGGCCACGGTACGCCCGACCAGGCGCCGGCCAGGCTGTTCGCCTATCGCGAGCCGGCGGCCTTTCTTAGGCTGCTGAAGGTGCTCGCCGATCATTCGGGTGCCTATCTGATCCGCCAGATCGAGGCCGGCGCCGACGTGGTGCAGATCTTCGATTCGTGGTCAGGCGTACTCGACGAAGCGTCTTTCGAGTTGTTCTGCGTCGAGCCGGTGGCCTCGATCGTCCGGCAAGTGAAGGCTGCCCATCCCAATGTTCCGATCATCGGCTTTCCCAAGGGCGCGGGAGATCACTATCGAAGCTATCGCCAGAAGACCGGCGTGACCGGGCTGGGCCTCGACTGGACCGTGCCATTGTCGACGGCGAAGGAATTGCAGCGTGACGGCGCCGTGCAGGGCAATCTCGATCCGCTGAGGCTTGTAGCCGGCGGCAAGGCGCTTGACGACGGCGTGGGGGCGATCTTGAAGGCGCTGGGCGACGGGCCGCTGATCTTCAATCTCGGCCACGGCATCACGCCGGAGACGCCGCTCGCTCATGTCGAGCGGATGGTCAAGCTGGTGCGGAGCGCATCGTGACGATGATGGGCGCGGACAATGCGAACGGCACCAACACCGGTAAGGGCGCGATGCGCCGCGCGGCAATCGCGATCGCCATTTTCCTGGTGCTGGCCGGGCTGCTGTTGCTGTTCGGGCCCGATGATTTCTATCCCTGGGCGAAGGCGATCCATGTGATTGCCGTCATCTCCTGGATGGCTGGCATGCTCTATTTGCCGCGCTTGCTGGTCTATCATGCCGATGCCGAAAAAGGCTCCGTCCAGTCGGAGACATTCAAGGTGATGGAGCGCCGCCTGCTGCGCGGCATCATCAATCCGGCAATGGTGATCACCTGGGCATTCGGCCTGTGGCTCGCCTGGAAAGGCTTTGGTTTTCAAGGCGGCTGGCTGCATGCCAAGATCGCTGCGGTGGTTGGCCTGTCGGCCGTGCATGGCTATCTCGCCGCCGCCGTCCGGAAATTTGCCGAAGACCGCAATGAAAAATCGGCAAGGCACTGGCGGATCGTCAATGAGATCCCTACATTGCTGATGATCGTCATCGTCGTCCTGGTTATCGTGAAACCGTTCTGACGTCTTCGGTTGCCCGAAAAAGGCGGCTTGCTCTTTCAACCGACCGACGATAAAAGACGGGTCTTCCTTCCCGTCATGCGCCGCCCATTTATCGCTTCGGCCGCGCCCGGCATTTGTCGCATCCCGCCGATATTTTTCCCAAAGCTTACTCAGAGTCCGTCTAATGATGCAAGAAATGAAACTCACAGAGTTCAAGAACAAGAAACCGCCAGAGCTGATCGCTTATGCGGAATCGCTCGAAGTCGAGAATGCCAGCGTCATGCGCAAGCAGGAGCTGATGTTCGCGATCCTGAAGAGGCTGGCGACCCAGGATATCGAGATCATCGGTGACGGCGTCGTCGAAGTGCTGCAGGACGGTTTTGGCTTCCTGCGCTCCGCCAATGCCAACTATTTGCCAGGTCCCGACGACATCTATATTTCACCGTCGCAGATCCGGCGGTTCTCGCTGAAGACCGGCGATACGGTCGAAGGGCCGATCCGCAGCCCGAAAGAGGGCGAGCGCTATTTCGCGCTGCTCAAGGTCAACACGATCAATTTCGACGACCCGGAAAAAATCCGCCACAAGATCCATTTCGACAATCTGACACCGCTTTATCCGACCTCGCGGCTGAAGATGGAGATGGAGGTTCCGACCTCCAAGGATATTTCGGCGCGCGTCATCGACCTGGTGGCGCCGCTCGGCAAGGGCCAGCGCGCGTTGATCGTGGCGCAGCCGCGCACCGGCAAGACGGTGCTGCTGCAGAACATCGCCCATTCGATCACCACCAACCATCCGGAATGCTATTTGATCGTGCTTCTGATCGACGAGCGGCCGGAGGAAGTCACCGACATGCAGCGCTCGGTGAAGGGCGAGGTGGTGTCCTCGACCTTCGACGAGCCGGCGGTGCGCCACGTCCAGGTCGCCGAAATGGTCATCGAAAAGGCCAAGCGCCTGGTCGAGCACGGCCGTGACGTGGTCATCCTGCTGGACTCGATCACCCGCCTCGGCCGCGCCTACAACACCGTCGTGCCGTCGTCCGGCAAGGTGCTGACCGGCGGTGTCGACGCCAATGCGCTGCAACGGCCGAAGCGCTTCTTCGGTGCTGCCCGCAATATCGAGGAAGGCGGCTCGCTGACCATCATCGCCACGGCGCTGATCGATACCGGCAGCCGCATGGACGAGGTCATCTTCGAAGAGTTCAAGGGCACCGGCAATTCGGAAATCGTGCTCGACCGCAAGGTGGCGGACAAGCGCATCTACCCGGCCATGGACATCCTCAAATCCGGCACCCGCAAGGAGGACCTGCTGGTCCCACGCCAGGACCTGCAGAAGATCTTCGTGCTGCGCCGGATCCTAGCGCCGATGGGAACAACCGACGCTATCGAGTTCCTGATCGACAAGCTCAAGCAGACCAAGACGAATGCGGACTTCTTCGATTCGATGAATACGTAGGGGGGCAAAGGCGCGGCGATCCTTCGCGCCCCCCTCTGTCCTGCCGGACATCTCCCCCACTTGGGGGGAGATCGGCAGCTTCGCCGACGGCGTCCCTTTTACAAGGTTGGTGGTTGGCGAAATCAGTGATGACGGCCAATCTCCCTCCTTGTGGGGGAGATGTCCGGCAGGACAGAGGGGGGCGCTGTCCCGCCGGCGTTCCGGTTTTGTGCACCTCGACCTATCGACGGCGCAACTGCCGCTCGAGTTCCTCAGCTTCCATTACCACCGGCAGGCAGACCTGCCCCGTGCAGAGCCAGGCGCCGGGCTCGGCCGTTGGCGGCAGGACGCCGCCTGGCAAGGCCGGCAGATTTGTCGCCGAGCCAACAGGCACGACGATGTCCACCCGGCGCGGGTCTGGATTTCGATTCGCAACCGGAACAAGCCTTGGATTCTTCGGTCTATCCACGATCACCAGCTTCAGCGGTTCAAGCGCCAAGGCACAGGCATTGACTATACCCGCCTGGCCATAGCCCTGGTGCTCCGCCCGCCCGCCCGCGTGCTCTGCGACTGTCCAGGCTTTTTCCCAGAGATCGAGATCGCCCGAAAGCGACGACAATCGGACCAGGGCTTCGATGATCTGGCCGGCAGCGGAAGGAATGGCTTCGTCGACATCGCCGCGGATGCGGATCGGCACATCCGCGCTGTCGGACGCGGTCAGATAGTAGCCGGTCTTGTCGCTGTCCCGGTGCCAAAGATCGAGTTGCTCAATGAAATTCCCGGCGCGATCGATATAGTCGGGATTGCCGGTCGCCTCGAACAGTGAGATGGCGGCGTTGGCCATGGCGGCATAGTCGCTCGACAGAGCCGGAAACAGCTTCTTTGCGCCGAGCATCGAATGCGGCAGGCGGCCGTCACGTCGGGCAGCCGCAATTGCGGCAAAGGCCGCTGCCGCCGCTTCGATCCAGTCGGATCGGCCAAGCGACCGTCCGGCCTCGGCAAGGGCTGCGATCATCAAGCCGTTCCAGTCGGTCAGGGCCTTGCCGTCACGCCCGGGCCGCACGCGCTGTTCCCTCGCTGCCAGCAGCCTTTGCTTGAGCGGAACCAGAAGGTCACGATCGACGACGCTCTGCGCCTGTTGAGCATCAGTCTGGCAAATGATCGGCTTGCCTTCCCAACCATGCGGACCGGCAAGCGTGAAGTATTTGAAAAACAATGCTGAATCGTCGCCAAGGGCTGCTTCGAGCTCATCCCTGCTCCAGGTGTAGAACAACCCCTCCTCGCCCTCGCTATCGGCATCAAGGCTGGCGGCAAAGGCATCGCCCTCGACTCGCATTTCGCGCAACAGCCAGGCAATCGTCTCTTCGATTCGCAGCCGGAACAAATCCTTGCCGGTTGACGCATAGGCCCAATTGCACAAGCGGATGAGCTGGGCATTGTCGTAGAGCATTTTTTCGAAATGCGGGACCAGCCATTCGGCGTCGGTCGAGTAGCGGCTGAGTCCGCCGCCAATATGGTCATAGATGCCGCCGGCCACCATCTTTTCGAGGCTTAGGAGAACAGTGTCGCGGTGGGATGCGGTGCCGTCGCGCAGCCAGGACAGCCAGAGGCTCTGCATGAACGGCGCGTTGGGGAATTTCGGCGCGCCGCGCAGACCGCCCAAATCGCGGTCGATCATGCCGTCAATGCCATTGGCGAGGTTCGCCAGCATGCCGCGGTCGAGCACGGCCTTGCCATGGCTGCCCGCAAGCCGCGCCTCGACATGCGTGGTCAGGCCGTCGGCACTCTGGTTGAGGCTTTCTTTCTTCTCCCGCCAAGCCTTGTCAACCGCCTCCAGCACCTGGACGAAGCCCGGCCGGCCGTAGCGGGCTTCGCGCGGAAAGTAAGTGCCGCCCCAGAACGGCTTGCAGTCCGGGGTCAGGAACATGGTCAGCGGCCAGCCGCCTTGCTCGCCCATCGACGACAGCGCCGCCATGTAGATCTGGTCGATGTCGGGGCGCTCCTCGCGGTCGACCTTGATATTGACGAAGAGACGGTTCATGACGGCGGCGACGTCGTCGTTCTCGAAGCTCTCATGCGCCATGACGTGGCACCAATGGCACGCGGCGTAGCCGACAGAGAGCAGGATCGGACGCTGCAGCACCTTTGCTTCGGCCAGAGCGGCGGGCGACCATGGCCGCCAGTGCACTGGATTGCCGCTGTGCTGCTGCAGATAGGGGCTGGCCTCTTCGGCAAGCAGGTTTTGTGCAGGCAATGTCACGGCGCTTCTCGATGGCGGATTGAACAAGCATAGCTAGGGCGCTTCGGCAGAGCGGGCAAATGATTTCAAAAGACTCCATCGTAGCGTTGTCGAGTGGGCGCCTGCCGGCCGGCATTGCGGTGATCCGCATTTCCGGGCCGCAGAGTCGATTCGCTGTCGAAACGATTGCGGGATCGAAGGTGCCAAACCGCGTTGCCACCTATCGCAAGTTCCGGGCGCCCGACGGATCGGTGCTGGACAGCGGCCTGGTCGTCTTCTTTGCCGGCCCCGACAGTTTTACCGGCGAGGACGTTGCAGAGTTCCATGTGCATGGCGGGCGCGCCGTTGTCGCGAGGATGCTGGAAACGATCGCCTCCTTCGACGGCGTCAGGCATGCCGAGCCTGGCGAATTCACCCGCCGCGCCTTTCTCAACGGCAAGCTCGATCTGGTCGAAACCGAGGCGCTGGCCGATCTCATCAACGCCGAAACCGAGGCGCAGCGGCGCTTTGCCGTTCACAACGCCCAAGGCGTGCAGAGTGAACTCTATCTGGGCTGGCGCCGACGGCTGATCCACGCTCAGGCGATGATCGAGGCCGAGATCGACTTTGCCGACGAGGATGACGTGCCGGGCTCGGTCGCCGATACAGTCTGGTCCGATGTCAGGGCCATGATCGAGGAAATCGAGCGCCACGTCGCCGGTTTCCGCGCTGCCGAAATCATCCGCGATGGGTTCGAAGTGGTAATCCTCGGCGCGCCGAATGCCGGCAAATCCAGCCTGTTCAACGCCTTGGCGCGGCGCGAAGCGGCCATCGTCACCGACGAGCCGGGCACGACCCGCGACCTGCTCGAGGTGGTACTGGACCTGGAAGGGGCGCGGGTCAGGGTAACCGACACCGCCGGTCTGCGCGAGGCGCCCGGCAAGATAGAGGCGATCGGGATCGAGAAGGCCAGGACCAAGGCGCGCAGCGCCGATCTGCTGTTGCTGCTTGAGGATATGGCGGAGCCAATCGCGATCGGTGTGCCGCCGGGCGACATTCCGGCGCTGAGGGTTGGAACAAAAATTGACCTGCTGGGGGGCAAATCGCCCTCGCCTGCGGTGCACTATGATTTCGCTATCTCGACGCGGGACGGCACGAGTCTGGCCGAACTGCTGGACGAGATCGGGCGTCGTGCCGCCGTCCAGATCGGCAAGGCCGGCGATATCCTGCCGTCGCGGCTGCGGCACGTCGAGCTGCTCAACGAGACGAAACACTTCCTGCTCGCAGCAGTGGCCAGTAGTGATCGCGGCCAGGAACTGCAGGCCGAGGAGCTGCGCCTGGCGGCGGATCGGCTCGGACGAATCGTCGGGTCGGTTGATGTCGAAGACATGCTCGATGTGATTTTTTCGCAGTTCTGTATTGGGAAATGACTCACGTGAAACATAGGGGAAGGAGCACCGGCGGTGATTCACGTGAAACACGGCCCAAGAATAGGTGGGTACTGTTTCACGTGAAACGATCTCGCTCGTAGCGCCTCCCCTTCTCCCCTTGTGGGAGAAGGTGGCCGAGCGAAGCTCGGTCGGATGAGGGGGTGTTCCAGCTTGGCATCACCTGCACTCCGTCCAGCACCCCTCAACCGTCTTGGCGCTGCGCGCCAATCCACCTTCTCCCACAAGGGGAGAAGGAAAGACAGGGCGGCGCCAGGCGATCTCTGTCCGCATTGTCGGGGGCAGTCATGCGTCTGAAGGCCCTGCGTCCTTGACAGCGCGGGCCTCCAGGGACATGTGTCGGTCCACTTGAATTCGGGATTCTGAAATGACCAATCACTATGATGTGGTTGTGGTGGGCGGCGGCCATGCTGGGTGCGAGGCGGCCAGTGCCGCTGCGCGGGCTGGCGCCAGGACGGCGCTGGTGACGCTGCGCTTCGACACGATCGGCGTGATGTCTTGCAATCCGGCGATCGGCGGCCTCGGCAAGGGCCATCTGGTTCGCGAGATCGACGCCATGGACGGGCTGATGGGGCGCGTCGCCGATGCCGCCGGCATCCAGTTCCGCCTGCTCAACCGCCGCAAGGGGCCAGCGGTGCGTGGTCCGCGAACGCAGGCCGACCGAAAACTCTATCGCCTCGCCATGCAGGCGGCAATCCGCCAGCAGGCCGGCCTCGAGGTCATCGAAGGCGAGGTGCTGGACTTCGAAATCAACGACGGGGAAATCGACGACGGACGCATCGCGGCGGTGCTGCTGGCGGATGGAAGCCGGCTCGCCTGCGGCGCCGTGGTGCTGACGACCGGCACTTTTCTGCGCGGGCTGATCCATATCGGCGAGAAGAAGATCGTCGCCGGCCGCATGAACGAGCAGGCGAGCGTCGGCCTGTCGGCGACGATGAGCCTCGCCGGCTTCAAGCTCGGGCGGCTGAAGACCGGCACGCCGCCGCGGCTGGACGGCAGGACGATCGATTGGGCGTCGCTGGAGAGCCAGGCGGCGGACGAAGACCCCGTGCCGTTCTCGCTGCTCACCGAGCGCATCGAAAACCCGCAGATCCACTGCGGCATCACCCGAACGACCCACGCCACGCACGAGCTGATTCGCGCCAATCTCGGCCGCTCGGCCATGTATTCGGGGTCGATCGAAGGCGTCGGGCCGCGTTATTGCCCGTCGATCGAAGACAAGATCGTCAAATTCGGCGATCGCGAGGGCCACCAGATATTTCTGGAGCCGGAAGGGCTGGACGACGACACGGTCTACCCGAACGGCATCTCGACCTCGCTGCCGGAAGATGTGCAACTGGATATTCTAAAGACCATTCCAGGGCTGGAGCGGGCAACGATGCTGCAGCCGGGCTATGCCATTGAGTATGACCATGTCGATCCACGCGAGCTCAAGCCAACGCTGGAAACCAGGCGGATCGCCGGCCTTTTCCTCGCCGGCCAGATCAACGGCACCACCGGCTACGAGGAGGCCGGCGCGCAAGGGCTGCTTGCCGGCTTGAATGCAGCGCGCAAGGCGTCGGCGAGCGAGGAAATCGTGCTGAGCCGCACCGAAGCCTATATCGGCGTGATGGTCGACGATTTGACCAGCCGCGGCATCGCCGAACCGTACCGCATGTTCACCTCGCGGGCCGAGTTCCGGCTATCGCTGCGAGCCGACAACGCCGATGTGCGGCTGACGCCACTGGCGATAAGGCTGGGGATTGCCTCGCCGGAGCGGATGCAGCGGTTCAACAATGGTATGCAAGACCTTGAGAAGGCGCGACAGCTCGCCCTCGGCACCACCATGACCCCCAATGAGGCAGCGCGCCATGGGCTCGAAATCAACCGGGACGGCGTCCGTCGCTCGGCCTATGAGTTGCTGGCCTATCCCGGCGTCGACATCGCCTGGTTGGCGCGGATCGAGCCGGCTTTCGCGGCGATCGACAGCAACACGGCCGAACGTCTTGAAACGGAAGCCAAATATTCTGTCTATCTCGACCGCCAGCAGGCCGATGTTTCGCAGATCAGGCATGAGGAGAGCAGGCTTATTCCCGAGTCGCTCGACTTTGCTTCTGTTCCCGGCCTGTCGAACGAGTTGAAGCAGAAGATGCTGGCACGCCAGCCGCGCTCGATTGCCGATGCGCAACGCATGGAAGGCATGACGCCGGCGGCGCTGTCGATTATTGTCGCCCATGTCCGCAATGCCGAGGCGGCCGCGCGAAAGCAGGTCGCGTGAGCGCTGCGTCCTGGGCAAACCTGCAGGCGGCAGCGGGCCCGGTTTCACGTGAAACATTCGATCGCCTGGTCGAGTTCGAGGCCGTCTTCCAGAAATGGAACCGCCGGATCAATCTGGCCGCGCAATCGACGCAGGACGATGTCTGGCGCCGCCACATCCTCGACAGCGCGCAGCTGGCGCGAATCAAACCAGAGGCGAAGCGCTGGGTCGATCTCGGCTCCGGCGGTGGGTTTCCCGGCCTTGTGCTGGCCTTTTTGCTTGCCGAGCGGGACGGCGCCGGCATCGACCTGGTTGAAAGCAACCGGAAAAAAGCATCGTTCCTGCAAGCGGTCATCGGACAGTTCAGCCTGCCCGCCAAGGTTATCGCGCGCCGCATCGACGACAGCTATCCTCTTGTTCCTGCACCGCAAATCGTCACAGCCAGGGCACTCGCCTCGCTGCCCGACTTGCTCGACCTGGCGGCACCGTGGCTGACCAAGGGGTCGCGCGGCCTGTTTCACAAAGGCCGGGATTACCGCGCCGAAGTGACAGAAAGCGCTCAACGATGGTCTTTCGATCTGGTAGAACATGCCAGTGCAACCGACGCGCAGGGCGTCATTCTCGAAGTATCCGACTTGCGACAGCACCCTGGCTTGTGACCGGCGACCCAAATGAATTTCTGGCATAGACCCATGATGAAGAACGGCCCCCGAATCATCACCGTCGCCAACCAGAAGGGCGGCGTCGGCAAGACGACGACCGCCATCAATCTGGCCACGGCGCTGGCGGCCATAGGCGAACAGGTGCTGATCGTCGATCTCGACCCGCAGGGCAATGCCAGCACCGGGCTTGGCATCGACCGGCGCGACCGCACCGTCTCCTCCTATGATGTGCTGACCGGCGAGCTGGACCTCGAAGCGGCGGCAATCCCGACGGCGGTGCCTGGCCTGTCGATCGTGCCGTCGACGCTCGACCTGCTCGGCATCGAGATGGAAATCGCCTCGGCGCCGGACCGGGTACTGCGGCTGCGCAACGCGCTGCGGGCTTCGGCCGAGCGCTCGGCCAATTTCGGCTATGTGCTGATCGATTGCCCGCCCTCGCTCAACCTGCTGACACTGAATTCGATGGCTGCGGCCGATTCGGTGCTGGTGCCGCTGCAGTGCGAGTTTTTCGCGCTGGAGGGCCTGAGCCAGCTTTTGGAGACGGTCGAGCAGGTGCGCCGCTCGATCAACCCCGACCTGACGATCCAGGGCATCGTGCTGACCATGTTCGACGGGCGCAACAATCTCGCCAACCAGGTGGTGCAGGATGTGCGGGCGCATATGGGCGACAAGGTCTATGAAACCGTCATCCCGCGCAATGTCCGCGTTTCCGAGGCGCCGTCCTATGGCAAGCCGGCGATTCTCTACGACCTCAAATGCTCGGGCAGCCAGGCCTATCTGCAGCTTGCTTCGGAAGTCATCCGCCGCGAGCGTAAATTGCGTGCTGCCTGAACAATAAGCCGATTCGATACCGAAACGATCTGGACGGACGATGAACGAAGACCCTTCGAGGAAAAGACTGGGACGGGGACTGGCGGCGCTGATCGGCGAAATCGATCGCCCGGCGGCACCGGAAAAGCCCGGGCTGGCGGCCGACGGCAAGGTGCCGATCGAGTTCCTCAGCCCCAATCCCAAAAACCCGCGCCGGCATTTTGGCGACGCCGACCTGACCGACCTCGCCCAGTCGATCCGCGAACATGGCGTGGTGCAGCCGGTGGTGGCGCGGCCGTCGAAAACCCAAACGGGCCGCTACGAGATCATCGCAGGCGAGCGTCGTTGGCGCGCGGCGCAACGCGCCGGGCTGACCGAAATCCCGATCATCGTACGCGACGTCAACGATCGCACGGCGCTCGAACTGGCGATCATCGAAAACGTCCAGCGCACCGACCTCAACCCGGTCGAGGAGGCGCTGGGTTACCAGCAGCTGATCGAAGACCACGGCTATACCCAAGCCGATCTCGGCCAGGTGATCGGCAAGAGCCGCAGCCATGTCGCCAATACGCTGAGGCTGCTCAAGCTGCCCGACGTCATTCGCGACATGCTGGTCGACGGCGCGCTCTCGGCCGGCCACGCCCGTACCCTGGTGACGGCCGACGACCCGGCCGGACTTGCTAAGCGGATCATCGATGAGGGGCTTTCGGTGCGCCAGGCCGAAGCCTTGGCGCAGATGCCGGTCGGCGCGCCGGCGGCAAAGCGCCAGCCCGCCGCACCGCCGCAAAAGGATGCCGACACACTGGCGCTGGAGCGGCTGATGACCAGCACGATCGGCATGATCGTCACGATCGAGCACAACCAGCGCGGCGGCGTGATCAGCGTCGCCTACCGGACGCTGGAGCAGCTTGACGAGCTTTGCCGAAGGCTGAAGCGGGAGTAGGTAGGTTGCTAAAATTAGCCGGCAAATAACGTTTTTGCTGCCGCGCGGTGATTGGCGAAATCGTCGAAGTAGTTAATCTCCCCCCTTGAGGGGGAGATGGCCGGCAGGCCAGAAGGGGTCGTAAATTTCAAGCGCCCACGTCCTCTGTCTTCGCGGAAGGGGCTGGTGTTCTACGCGCTGTGACCCCCTCTGTCGCCTTTGGCGACATCTCCCCCTCAAGGGGGGAGATTAGGTGCGCTGCGCCAGCCTTGCGCTCTCCACCGCAATGCCGAGCAGCGCCTGCCGCGCCAGCGCCACCGACAAATCGGGCCGCCGGCGTGTCTGCAGGACCGCCGTCTGCAGGCGGTTGAGTGCGCGGCCGAGCGCTTCGCTGCTCCACCGTTCGAGGGCTTTCTCCACCAGCTTGCGCCGCGAGAAAAAAACCGGCGGGCGCGCCGCGGCAACGACCGAAGCGGCATTGCGGCCGCCGGCGTCCATCTGGCCGCGCATCGCCTGGATCGCCTGCAACTGCCGCATCGCCGATGAAAGTACCAAGAAGGGCTGGCCGCCGGACTGGCAATGGCGGTTAAAGGCGGTGTCGAAGTCGGCGATCCTGCCTTCGAGCAGGGCGTCGACCGCCGCGTCGAAGGAGAGCCCCGAGACATCGCCGGATGTCGCCTTGACGTCGTCGAGGCCGATTTCGGGCTGGCCATGCGCATAAAGCACAAGCTTTTCGATCTCGCCGCGCGAGGCCAGCCGGTCGCCGCCGAGATTGCGGCGCAGCGCCTGCCGCGCCTCCATCGTCATCGACATGCCGGCCTTGCGCAGTTCGTCGTCGATGACCGTATCGATATCCCTGGCCTCATCGGCATAGCAAGGCAATGCCATGGCATTGTCCGCCGCCTCCACCACGGCGCGCAGGCCGACGCCCTTCTTCAGGTCGCCGGCCTCGATGAGGATGATGGCTTCCCGCGCGGGCTCCGACGTCAGCGCCTTGACGTCGTCGGCAAGCGCCTTCTGGGCGCCGGCATTGCGCACCCATAGCAGGCGCCGCTCCGAAAACATCGGCACGGTGCGGGCCTCGTCGAGCAGGCGGCCCTCGTCGCGATCGACCTCCGAACCGTCCAGCCTGACGACCGAGAACGGATCGTCAAGCGGCAGGCCGGTCTTGCCGGCAAAGGCCTTTGCCCGCTCGGCAACCAGCCCGCGATCGGGACCGTAAAGCAGCACGATGGAGACGCGCGGATCCGGCTTCGCGAGCCATGCATCGACCTCGTATGCTTTCTTTTGTGCCATGGGCGCTGATTAGCATGACGCGGGCGCGGGGTGAACGGCGGTCGGGGGTATTGTATCAAGACGCCGGAGGGACAGAGGGGGCGCGAAGGAAGACCAGCCTCTCAAGACGTGGGTTCCTCACCCCCGCGAAGCGCTAGGGCGTATACACATCTTGCTTCGACGGATTGACTCGGTTGTGACGTGTCGGATTCCGCCGGCGTGTGCTGTATGATTCTTCTGTGACGTTCTGATTTGG
>NZ_JAMYOZ010000045.1:0-36765 GCF_040320095.1 Mesorhizobium sp. M0800 | reverse complement strand
ACCGTCATGTGTCCGCCGCTCCGCTAAACACGGGGGCTGCGCTGCGGACACGCCGACGTCACCGCAATGCCACGCCATTTTGCAGAACTTGACGCACACAACTCCCGTATCGTCAGGTTATACGGGCGAAACCCTGCCAAGCGCTACGCCAGTGGAGACTTGCGTTTGGGCAGGCGGCATCGCCGTTAGGCAGCGAAGCCAGGCAACTATGGGAGAGAAACGAAATGGATGCGATCGCATTGAAGGCCATGCAGGCGCCGCTGAAGGTGGCCTATCGCGACGACGCCTCGCGCGCGCTGATTACTCTCCGCGCCAAAGGCTCGATCGACGACCAATCGATCGCCTGCAAGGTCGAGACAGGCAGGGCGATCGCCATTGCCGGGCTGCATCCGGCGACCGGCGGCACCGGGCACGAACTCTGCTCCGGCGACATGCTGCTGGAGGCACTGGTGGCTTGCGCCGGCGTCACGCTGAAGGCGGTAGCGACGGCGCTGGAATTCAAGCTTGGGGCCGCCACGGTCGAAGCCGAAGGCGACCTAGACTTTCGCGGCACGCTTGGCGTGGCAAAGGATGCGCCGGTTGGCTTCCGCGCCATCCGGCTGACATTTGGCCTCGACACCGACGAGCCGCAGGAGCGCATCGATGCGCTGCTCAAGCTGACCGAGCGCTACTGCGTCGTGTTCCAGACCATCAGCCAGAAGCCGGAACTGACGGTAAGCGCGCGACGCTGACGATCTCCCCCTCAAGGGGGGAGATCACGCTGTCCTACTGCGCCGACGGCTCCTCGGCGTCGCCCTCGTCGGCGAAGGGCGAGGCGCTCGGCACGCACTGCACCGACCAGCCGGCCGGCGTCGGTTGCTTCTGGTATTCGGTTATGGCGAAGGCGCACTGTTCGCGGGTGTCGAATGTGCTGGGCAGCACGACCATGCCGCCTTGCGGGCCGGCGATCACCAGATACCAGACTAACGCTACGCTCGGTGCCGCCATGAGTATTTCCTCGCTCTGCTTGTTTTGGGAGTCGCACGATCCTAGCAACTCCGGCCCAGGGGCGAAAGCTGGGCCAAAGCGCGGCGTTAAGCCACGGCATCACAGCCACGTGACGTCGGGTCGTTTTGGTTCAGTTCACCGCAAAACAATAGAACAGGCCGTCGCCGCCGGTGCCCTTCAGCGCTTCCTGGCTGCAGCCACCGCGTGACGCATGCGAGGAATTCCATGATTTGGCGGCTGCCGAATCATCGAGGCCGGTACGATCGTGATGACCCATCATCGCCACACCTTCTGCTCCGCTCAGCGTCCAGTCGCCGCAGGTCTGGTCGGCTATTTTCGTGCCATCCGGCTTGGAGCCGGTCAACACGTCGTGCCGGTTGGGCGTGTCGCCGCGGCCGTTGACCATTTGGCCCTTTTCGTCGAGTGCCGTCTGTTTGGTGATGGCGTTGGCATCGCTATGCAGGGAAGCGACATCATCGGCGATCTTGACGCCCTTGGCGTTGAACCACGGGCCTTTGCCGATACGTTCGCGTGCATCGGTATCGCTGGTCGAGAGATAGGCGCGCCATGTCTTGCCGGTAACGCCCGCGGCTTCGGCCAGTGAACTACAATGGGCGTCGGCGCCGGCGAGACCGCCGAGATCGGCGCCTTTGCCGGAGCCGATGCTGGTGACGAAAAAGCTCATCGTTGCTTCCTGCGACGACGCGGCGCCGATCACTGCAAGCAGCGCGGTGGCAGTCAAGAGAAGCAGTCTCCGCATATGGTCCTCCGTTTCTCGAATTGTGGCACCCGAACAACGTTGGTGCCGGAGCAATTCTTCCGGCAAAATGCGATGTGTGGCTACTCCGGCTGCCGGTAGGCGACAAAGCGATTGTGCTTGGCCTGGAAGATCAGCCCGGTCTCCTTGAGCGTAGGGCTGGCCAGCGGCACGATACGCTTGGCGATCTCCGAAGGGTGCGGCAGTGTTTCAGGATCCTCGCCGGGTACGGCCTGCGCCCGCATCGCGGTGCGCGTTGCCCCGGGATCGGCGGCATTGACCCTGAGCGGCAGGTTTTCGGTCTCATGCGCCCATGAACGCGTCATGGCCTCGACCGCCGCCTTCGACGCCGCATAAGGCGCCCAGAAGGCGCGTGCGGAGTGGGCAAGGCTGGAGCTCAGCACGATAGCACGGCCGGCATCGGAAAGCCTGAGCAGCGGGTCGACCGAGCGGATCAGCCGCCATGTTGCGGTGACGTTGATGGTCATCACCTTCTCGAAGGTCTTGGCCTCGACATGGCCGATCGGGGCGATGACGCCGAGCACAGCGGCGTTGGCGACCAGTATGTCGAGCTTGCCCCAGCGCTCGTGGATGGCGCCGCCCAGCCGGTCGATCCCCGCCATGTCGGCAAGATCGAGCGGTACCAGCGTCGCCTGTCCGCCACCTGCCTTGATCTGGTCGTCGAGTTCTTCCAACCCGCCGACGGTGCGAGCAACCGCAATCACATGCGCACCGGCCGCGGCAAGCTCCCTGGCGATGAAATAGCCGATACCGCGCGAGGCGCCGGTGACGACCGCAACGCGGCCGGAGAGGTCAAGGCTCATACGATGGATTCCGACAGGCAAGGTGAAACCGCCGTGAGGGGCTAAGGGGAGGGAGACAAACGGACCGGCAAGGCCTACGACCCGCCGGCCGCTAACAGCGACAGCGTGCGCACATTGTCAGAGCCTTCGAAGTCAGCAAGCCGGGTCGGATACTGGCCGGTGAAGCAGGCGTCGCAGAATTGCGGCTGCTCGTTGTCGCGGCCGGCCTCGCCGACGGCGCGGTAGAGCCCGTCGATCGACAGGAAGCCGAGCGAATCGACGCGGATGAACTCGGCCATCTCCTCCACCGACATGCGCGACGCCAGCAGCTTCGACTTTTCCGGTGTGTCGACGCCGTAAAAGCAGGAGGCGCGCGTCGGCGGCGAAGCGATGCGCATATGCACTTCCTTGGCGCCGGCATCGCGCACCATCTGGACGATCTTCTGGCTGGTGGTGCCGCGCACGATCGAATCGTCCACCAGCACCACGCGCTTGCCTTCGATCATGCGGCGGTTGGCGTTGTGCTTGAGCTTGACACCCATGTGGCGGATCGAATCGCCGGGCTGGATGAAGGTGCGGCCAACATAGTGATTGCGGATGATGCCGAGCTCGAACGGAATGCCCGCGGCCTGCGAAAAGCCGATCGCCGCCGGCGTGCCCGAATCCGGCACCGGCACGACGATGTCGGCCTCGACCGGACTTTCCTGCGCCAGCTCGGCGCCGATGCGCTTGCGCACTTCATAGACGTTGCGGCCTTCGACCGACGAATCCGGCCGCGCGAAATAGACATATTCGAAGATGCAGAAGCGGGTCTTCTGCGGCTCGAACGGGAACAGGCTTTCGATGCCCTTGCTGGTGACGACGACCATTTCGCCGGGCTTCAGGTCGCGCACGAAACGCGCACCGATAATATCGAGCGCGCAGGTCTCGGAGGCGAGAATCCAGGCGCCGTCGAGATCGCCGAGCACCAGCGGGCGGATGCCGAGCGGGTCGCGGCACCCGATCATCTTCTTGGACGTCATCGCCACCAGCGAGAAGGCGCCTTCGACTTGGCGCACCGCATCGATGAAGCGCGAATTCAGGTCGCGCTCCTTGCTGGTGGCAACCAGGTGCAGGAGCGTTTCGGTGTCGGAGGTGGAAGAGAAGATGGCGCCTTGCTTCTGCAGGGCGCGCTGAACGGTCATGGCGTTGGTGAGATTGCCGTTATGGGCGACGGCAAAGCCGCCATCGGCAAGTTCGGCGAAGAAAGGCTGGATATTGCGCAGACCGGCGCCGCCGGTGGTGGCATAGCGTGTGTGGCCGATGGCACGGTTGCCTTGCAGGCTGTCGATGACACGCTGCTTGGTAAAGGTGTCGCCGATCAGGCCGACATGGCGTTCGACATGGAATTGGGTGCCGTCATAGGAAACGATGCCGGCCGCTTCCTGGCCCCGATGCTGCAACGCATGCAGACCGAGCGTTACGATGGCTGCGGCGTCCTGCCGGCCGAAAATGCCGAACACGCCGCATTCGTCGTGGAAATGGTCGTCGGCTTCGGCGGAAAGCACGTCGTCTGCGTCTGCCACTGAGGCTGCCATTGGGGCTCAAGCTCCGCTAAAGTCGCCATATAAGGTCATAGCGCATCGAAAGCAACGCACGTCGTGCGGCGTTCACATGATCGACAGTCTTGAGCCTCGCAAGTCTGTCGAAATCAGTTTGCCGGCGCCGGGTTTGCAGGTGCCGGCGTCGCGGGCGCATTGTCGGCCGGCGGCGCATCGCTGTCGTCGGGTGCCGGAGCAGTGGCGTCGTCGCCGGCGGCAGGGGCTTCCGCTGCAGGCGCGTCGGGGGCCAGAGGCGTCTCGGTGGCCGGCTGATTCGGATTGAGCTTGTTGAGGATGGCGTTTTCCGGATCCTCGGGCAGCAGGCTTTCGAGCTTGGCGCCGATCGATTCGAGCAACGGCTTTGACTTGGCGTTGGCAATCCAGCCTGGAGCCTTGGCGCCGGCCAGCCAATTGAAGAAAAGCAGCGCGACAGCGACGACCAGGATGCCGCGCGCCGCGCCATAGAGGAAGCCAAGTGTACGATCGAGCGCGCCGATCCTGGAATCGATGATCCAGTCGGCGAGCTTCATGGTGATGACCGAAACGACGATCAGCGCGACAATGAAGACGATACCGGCGGCCGCCGCCATGGCGGCCTTTTCATTGTCGACATAGGGCTGAATGTAAGGCAGCACCGGCTTGTAGAAGAAGAAGGCGGCGGCCGCGGCGGCTGCCCAGGAGATGATCGACAGGATCTCGCGCGAAAAGCCGCGAACCATAGCGAGCATCGCCGAGACCAGGGTGAAGCCGACGAGAATTCCGTCAAGCAGCGTAATCGGCATGTTTTTCGCCCCACTCCGATCTCTTTTTCACGACTCGACGAGCCGCATCACTCTTGCTCGTCGGCGCGGCTGCGCCGAGAGCCGGCTATGCGCGCCACGAGATCGGCAAGCTCGGTGGGCTGGAAAGCGCCGGCTCCGATCCCCCCGACCCCATTGCCACCAACAAGTTCCTCGCTGCCCAAGGGCAGAACCGCGCGTCCGAAACCCAGCTTTTCGGCTTCCTTGAGGCGCAGCTGCGCATGCGCAACCGGCCTCACCGCACCCGAAAGGCTGATTTCGCCGAAATAGACGCAATCGGCGGGAAGGGCAAGACCGGTGAGCGAGGAAACCAGTGCCGCCGCCACTGCCAGGTCGGCCGCCGGCTCCGAAATGCGGTAGCCGCCGGCAACGTTGAGATAGACGTCGTGCGTGCCGAAGCGGACGCCGCAATGGGCTTCCAGAACCGCCAGGATCATCGACAGCCGGGCACCGTCCCAGCCGACGACGGCGCGGCGCGGTGTGCCCAGCGTCGATGGCGCCACCAGCGCCTGGATCTCGACCAGCACCGGCCGTGTGCCTTCCATGCCGGCGAAAACCGCGGCACCCGGCGACTTCGCATGGCGCTCACCGAGGAAAAGCTCGGACGGGTTGGCGACTTCCCGCAAGCCCTTGTCCGACATTTCGAAGACACCGATCTCATCGGTTGGCCCGAAGCGATTCTTGACCGTGCGCAGGATGCGGTAGTGGTGGCCGCCTTCGCCCTCGAAATAGAGCACCGCGTCGACCATGTGCTCGACGACGCGCGGTCCGGCGATCTGGCCCTCCTTGGTGACGTGGCCGACCAGAACGATCGCCGCCCCTGTGGATTTTGCGTAGCGGATCATCGCCTGGGCGGCGGCACGCACCTGGGTCACCGTGCCGGGCGCCGAATCGGCCATATCGGTCCACAGCGTCTGGATCGAATCGAGAATGACCAGATCCGGCCGCTTACCATCGGCGATGGTGGCGAGGATGTCCTCGACATTGGTTGCGGCGGCGAGCTCGACCGGGGTGTCGGCGACGCCGAGCCGCTGGGCGCGCAGCCTGATCTGCGCGACCGCCTCTTCGCCCGAGACATAGACGATGCGGTGGCCCTTTGCCGCCAGCGCGGCCGCGGCCTGGGTGAGCAGCGTCGACTTGCCGATGCCGGGATCGCCGCCGACCAGCAGCGCCGAGCCGCGCACGAAGCCGCCGCCGGTGGCGCGGTCGAGTTCGCCGATGCCGGAGACGATGCGCGGCGCGTCCTCGATGTCGCCGGAGAGGCTGGTCAGCACCACCGCGCGGCCCTTGCGTGAATTGCGCGTATTGGCCGGGCCGGAACCTATGCCGCCTGACGTGCCTTCCTCGACCAGCGTGTTCCACTCGCCGCAGGCATCGCATTTGCCGGCCCAGCGTTGATGCACCGAACCGCAATTCTGGCAGATGAACTGAATGCGGGATTTGGCCATCAGGCGCGGCCTGCGGCAATTGAAAGACAGGTCGGCGGGACAGCGCCCCCCTCTGTCCTGCCGGACATCTCCCCCTCAAGGGGGGAGATTGGCAGCTCCGATATTGCCGTACATCTAGCAGCATTGACGATTGCCGAAAGCCGAAACGACATCCGATCTCCCCCCTTGAGGGGGAGATGTCCGGCAGGACAGAGGGGGGTGCGAAGGAATGAGACCTGTATCAAGAGGTCACTCGAACCGATCCGGCAAATGATGCTCTTCCGCAAGGTCCGAGAAGCGGGTGAATTCGCCCTGGAAGGCGAGGCTGACCGATCCCGTTGGGCCGTGGCGCTGTTTGGCGACGATGACCTCGGCCTTGCCGCGCATCTCGTTCATCTCGTGTTCCCATTTGATGTATTCGTCGGTGCCCGGCTTCGGCTCGCGGTTCTTCAGATAATATTCCTCGCGGTAGACGAACAGCACCACGTCGGCGTCCTGCTCGATGGAGCCCGATTCGCGCAGATCCGAAAGCTGCGGGCGCTTGTCGTCGCGGCTCTCGACCTGGCGCGACAGCTGCGACAGCGCGATGATCGGCACCGCCAGCTCCTTGGCTAGTGCCTTGAGGCCGGTGGTGATCTCGGTGATTTCCTGGACGCGGTTTTGCGAGGATTTCGCGCTCGATCCCTGCATCAGCTGGATATAGTCGATAACGATGACGTCGAGGCCGCGCTGGCGCTTCAGGCGACGCGCGCGGGCCGACAGCTGAGCGATGGAAATGCCGCCGGTCTGGTCGATGAACAGCGGGATTTTCTGCATTGTCTGCGAGCAGGCGACCAGCTTTTCGAAATCCATCTCGCTGATCTCGCCGCGCCGGATTTTCGACGACGGGATTTCCGTCTGTTCGGAAATAATGCGGGTGGCCAGCTGTTCGGATGACATTTCGAGCGAAAAGAAACCGACGACGCCGCCGTTGGCCGCCTTGAACGAGCCGTCCGCCTGCTGCGCCGGGACATAGGCCTCGGCGATGTTGAAGGCGATATTGGTGGCGAGCGACGTCTTGCCCATGCCGGGGCGGCCGGCAATGATGATCAGGTCGGACGACTGAAGGCCGCCCATGCGGCGGTCGAGATCGCGCAAGCCGGTAGCAACGCCCGACAAATGCCCGTCGCGCATATAAGCCGCATTGGCCATGTCGACGGCGGTCTTGACGGCATCGGTGAAGCTCTCGAAGCCGCCATCGTAGCGGCCGGTTTCGGCCAATTCGAACAGGCGCCGCTCGGCATCCTCGATCTGGTCGGAGGGCGACATGTCGACCGGCGCGTCATAGGCGATGTTGACCATGTCCTCGCCGACAGTGATTAGCGCGCGCCGCGTCGCCAGATCGTAGATGGCGCGGCCATAGTCGGTGGCGTTGACGACGGTGACGGCCTCGACCGCCAACCGCACGACATATTGCGCCACCGTCATGTCGCCGACCTTCTCGTCGGCCGGCAGGAAGGTCTTCAGCGTGATCGGCGTCGCGATCTTGCCCATGCGGATGAGTTCGGCCGCGACCTCGAAGATCTTTCTATGCAGCGGCTCGTAGAAATGGCCGGGCTTCAGGAAGTCGGAGACGCGGTAGAAGGCATCGTTGTTGACCAGTATGGCGCCGAGCAGCGCCTGCTCGGCCTCGATGTTGTTCGGCGCCTCGCGATAGAGCGGTGTTTCCGCCACGCCGAATTTTCGTGCTGCCTCTGCCATGATGTCCCCGGTCCTGATCCCCGTCTCTCGATATCAGAACGAGACAAGTCGGTGATGACTTATCTGCATCAGTCCCCAACCAACCAACTTTGATGCCCGCGATTCACAGCCAGGATCTTTCGGTGGAAAGAATCTCGATTGACTCGAATCAAGATGGCGAGCCTAGCCGTTCTCAGGCGAGAACAAAACAGGAAAATAGCTGCCGGTCATTCCGGCAAGGCATCACCCCAATCCAGTCGCCGCGCGGCCTTGAACGTCTCGCCGTCGCGCTTGGTGAACAGTCGCTCGGCAGCACCCCCATCCTGTTCGCAAAGCTTCAGCAAGACCTTGCCGGAGCCCGACTTCGGCGGTGCGATCACTCGCGCCCGAGGCGGAGCGGCCGGATGGCGGGAGGCCGCGACAAAGATGAATTTCTCGTCCTCCCACGGCACCTCGGCATCCTTGGCCAGACGGTGTAGGCGCGAGCGGGCGACGCGGCGGGCGAAATGGCACCAGTCGGGGGCGACGAGCGGACAGGGCGCCTCATGCGGGCAGGGCGCAAGCACGTGCGCGCCCGCCTCGATCAGCTGCCGCCGCACGGCAAGAATACGCTGCCAGCCGGCCGGCGTGCCCGGCTCGACCACCAGCAGCGTGTCTGCGGTCAGCTGCCAGAGCCGGTCGACGAGTTTTGCCAGCGATGCCGGCGCGATCTCATCCAGCACATAGGCTGAAGTCACCAGCTCGGCCGGCTCCAGATCGACCAGGTCGGTGATGTCGCCGGTCCGCCAGGCGGTCTTGGCCGTGATCGCATCCGCGGCAAGTGCTTCGCCGACCCTTCGTACCGCGGCGCCGGCCTCGAGTAGCACCGCCTGTTCGAGATCCGGCCAGAGATTGATTGTGGCCCAAAGCACCGTGCCAGGGCCGGCGCCGACATCGAGCAAGGTCTTCGGAGCATAGTCGGGCCGAGACTCGCCCACCGCATCGAGGCTGGCGCGAACGGCCGCATAGGTCGCCGGTAGCCGCGTTGCCAGATAGGCCTTCACCGCCATGTCTTCGGCCATGTGCAGGCGACCGTCGCGCAACTCGGCGCGGTAGCGGTCCGACAGCGTCTTTGCCGCTTGCTTAAGCATCGGCAACGGCACCTGTTCGAGAAGGCGCTCGACGCCTTGTCTAAGCGGGATGGGCAGTTCCATCGCTTAGGCAGTCCGAGGTACGAGCAGAATGACCGAGGCGCCAACGATGCAGATCGCGGCACCGGCAAGATCCCAGCGGTCGGGGTGCACGCCTTCCGCCAGCCACAGCCAGGCCAGCGAGGCGGCAATGTAGATGCCGCCATAGGCGGCATAGGCCCGGCCCGCCGCGCTGGTGTCGACCAGCGCCAGCAGCCACGCGAATAGCACGAGCGAGACGAGACCGGGCGCCAACCACAGCGGCGACTTGTCCAGCCGCCACCACGCCCAGAACGAAAAGCAGCCGGCGATCTCGGCAAGTGCGGCGGCGACGTAGAGGAGGTAGGTCATGAAAAAAGGTCCCGCGTTGACGGGACCCTTTTCAGCGTGCCGGCCGGCAATGGCAAGCGGCAATGGTGCAATCGCAGGCAGTCTACTCCGGATCCGCCACCTTGCGGCGGCGAGTGGGCTTGGCCGCAGAAGCCTTTTCACGACGTCCAAGATCGCGCATCTCCAGCGCCTTCTCGCAACTGGCCATGTAGTCGCGCGTCATCGGCAGCGTGTCGTTCTTCTTGGCAATCTGGATCTGGAAGATCACCAGATCCTGCCAGCGGAAGGCAGCTTCCGAGGCGGCAAGATAGAACTCCCACATGCGGCAGAAGCGCTCGTCATAAATCGCCTTGGCCTTGTCGCGGTTGGCCGCGAAGCGCTCGCCCCAATGCTTCAGTGTCTCGGCATAATGCAGCCGCAGAACCTCGATATCGGTGACGACGAGCCCCGATTTTTCGATGGCCGGCATCACTTCGGATAGCGACGGGATGTAGCCGCCCGGGAAGATGTACTTGCGGATGAAGGCGCTGGTTGCCCACGGCACGCCGGAGCGGCCGATCGTGTGCAGCAGCATGACGCCGTCCGGCTTCAGCAGCGTCGCCGACTTGTCGAAGAAGGTGCGGAAATGATTGACGCCGACATGCTCGAACATGCCGACCGAGACGATGCGGTCGAAACGCTCATTGAGCTCGCGATAGTCCTTGATGTCGAAATGCACCCGGTTTTGCAGGCCTTGCGCATGGGCGCGGTCGGTGGCGACGCCGTGCTGCTCGGTCGACAGCGTCACGCCTTGCACGTCGACGTCGAACGCCTTGGCTAGATAGAGCCCAAGCCCACCCCAGCCGGAGCCGATATCAAGAACCGTCTGGCCGGCCTTCAGCCTGAGCTTGGCGGCGATATGGCGCTTCTTGGCCGCTTGTGCCTCGTCGAGCGTCATGTCCGGCTGCTCGAAATAGGCGCAGGAATATTGCATGTCCTCATCGAGGAAGAGGCGGTAGAGGTCGCCCGACAGATCGTAATGGCGCTGCACGTTGCGGCGCGCCCGCGACGCCGTGTTGATCTGCTGCAGGCGCCGGAAGGCGTGGCGCAGACCTTCGATCGCCTTCGACCAGGTGGCATCGATACCGCCGCTGCCCATGTTCTGGAACGCAATCCGCATCACCCCCAGCACGCCGCCCTCGAGAATGTCGAGTTCACCGTCCATGTAGGCTTCCGGCACCGCCAGCATCGGATCGAAGGTTATTGCGCGCTCGGCATGCCTTGTCTTGATGTGCATGTGCACCGGCTCGCCGCTGCCGTCACCGAAAGTCACCATCGAGCCTTGCGGCCCTGTCACCTTGAGATTGCCTATGCGGACCAGGCGGTCGAGAACGCGTTTCAGCAGAATATTCATGACCAATTGTCCCCTCTCGGCCAGACATGCTGTCCTATTCTGCATCAAGATATAGGGGTTCGAAAAGTTCCATTTGGCATAAAAATGCCCGGGTACGAGGCCCGGGCATTGGTCCAGAATAGCGATTAGCCGGCGAATGCCGACGAATGACGATCAGCCGTTGTCTTCGCCGCCTTCGAACTCCGCATTCGGATCGAAGAAGTTTTCCGGCCGCGCATTATCGTTGATGTCCTCGCCGTAGATGGCTTCGGCGGTGGTCAGTGTTTCGCCCTTGGCCTGGCGCTCGGCTTCGTCGGCCGTGCGGGCAATGTTGAGCGTGATGGTAACCTCGACTTCCGGGTGCAGCGCGATCGCCACATTGGTGACGCCGATGGTCTTGATTGGCTGGTTGAGCAGGATCTGGTTGCGGTTGACCGAAAAACCTTCCGCCGTCACCAGCTCGGCGATGTCGCGCGTCGAGACCGAACCATAAAGCTGACCGGTTTCGCCGGCCGAGCGCACGGCGATGAAGCTCTTGCCGTCGAGCTTTTCTGCAATCTGCGCGGCCTCGGATTTGCGCTCCAGGTTGCGGGCTTCGAGCTGGGCCCGCTGTCCCTCGAACTTCTTCTTGTTACCTTCGTTGGCGCGCAGCGCCTTGCCCTGCGGCAACAGGAAATTGCGGGCGAACCCGTCCTTGACCTTGACGGTGTCGCCCATCTGGCCGAGGCGGGAAACACGTTCGAGAAGAATGACTTCCATGGTTTTGTTCCTTCGGTTGGGCGCCTATCCTCAGGATCGGCGCCGAATTGTCTGGAACAGGTCAGGAAGCTGGGGCGTCGTCGCCTATGTCGCTGTCCTGCCTGTCGCGGCAGTTAGGATCTCTTGTCGAAATCCAACCCGGGATTTGATGGCAAACCCTGCGGCGCCCGTCGCCGTGGGAAAAGCGGGCGGCGAACCGCCCGCCTGAAGTGTTAGCGGACCACGTAGGGCAGCAGGCCGAGGAAGCGGGCGCGCTTGATCGCCTTGGCGAGTTCGCGCTGCTTCTTCTGGCTGACGGCGGTGATACGCGATGGCACGATCTTGCCGCGCTCGGAGATGTAGCGCTGCAGAAGCCGCACGTCCTTGTAGTCGATCTTCGGCGCGTTGGCGCCGGAGAACGGGCAAGTCTTGCGGCGACGGTGGAAGGGGCGCCGGGTTGGGATCTGGTTGATGTCGACCATTATTCTGCGGCTCCTTCAAAGCCTTCGCGCGGACGGCGCGGGCCACGATCGGCACCGCCATCGCCGAAGCTGCGCGGCGGACGATCACCACGGTCACCGCGATCGCGGTCGCCGAATGAGCGCGGGCCACGATCGCCACGGTCGCGGTCGCCGAAGCCGCCGCGTTCCGAGCGCTCTTCGCGCTTCTGCATCATTGCCGACGGACCTTCCTCATGCGCATCGACCTTGATGGTCAGGAAACGCAGCACGTCCTCGGACAGGCCCATCTGGCGCTCCATTTCATTGAGCGCGGCCGGCGGGCAGGTGATGTCCATGAGTGTATAATATGCCTTCCGGTTCTTGTTGACCCGGTAGGTGAGGGACTTCAGTCCCCAGTTCTCGACCCGGCCGACGGACCCGCCATTCGCGGTGATGACGCCCTTGTACTGTTCGACAAGCGCATCGACCTGCTGCTGCGAGAGGTCCTGCCGGGCAAGAAACACATGTTCGTATAGAGCCATAGTGTTCGTGCCTTTCTTCGTTTCTCTCCCGGTTCCCGGCGGCAAAAGCCTCTGCAACTTCTCTGGCCCGCAATCCTTGCGAAGGCGGGGAAGAAAGGAGCATGACGAGACGGTCGAGAGCGGAGACACGGGAGGCGGAAGCGCTTCTGGCTTCACGCGAAGGTTTCGAAAAACCTCCGGCCCTCCGTTCAGCCCCCAGCAAGGACCGGCAGATTGCGGGCGTCTATACAGGAATTTGACCGCAAAGCAAGGCCAAACGACAGGGCAAACGGCTCGATTAGCGCCCTACCTTCCAAAGCACAACGGGTCTCGATGGCAAGGTTTTTACGGATTTCCTGAAACCGGACCTTAACCACCATGCGAAGTTCCCTTGCCGGCGGGCGTGGTGTCCACCCGTCCTTCATCATGCGAATGCAAAACGAAACACTTCGCGCGGGGCCGGCAGCACGGCGGTTTTGGGGGTAAAATGCTTTTCGACAAGTTCTGCCGTTCGAAGAGCGGCAACTTTGCCCTGATGCTGGCGTTCGGGTTGCCTGCGGTTCTGACGGCCGTGGCCTTTGCCGTGGACGTGTCCACCTTGATGAGGGCAAAGGTCAGCTTGCAGAACGCGCTCGATGCCGCGAACCTTGCATCTTCGCATCTTGGCGACATCGATGCCACGCGCAAGGACGTCTTCGACCGCTATTTCCAGACCAATGTCGCCGGCCACGGCGAGTTGAGGAACGCCGAAGCGACGCTTACCGTCGAAAGGGGCGTCAATTACATCCAGACAAAGGCTGTCGCCGCGGCCGACGTCAACTTGAACTTCGCCTTCCTGTTCGGCAACGACAAGCGCATTACGGTCGATGCCGGCGCTGTCGAATCGACCAATCAGCTCGAAGTCGTGCTGGTGCTCGACAATACCGGGTCGATGGCCAGCAACGATCGCATCGGCGCATTGCGAACGGCGGCGACGGCCTTGATCGATATGCTCGAAGCGGCGAAGTCGCCGACGCGCAGTGTACGTGTCGCGGTGGTACCGTTCGTCACCGCGGTCAACGTCAAGGGCGAGGACTACGATCCGGCCTGGATCGACACGGCCGGCAAATCGCCGAACAATGGCGTCAATTTCCCCTTGGTCGGCGGCAAGCGCGTCAACCACATGGACCTGTTCAAGCAATTGGGCGTCGAATGGAGAGGCTGCGTCGAGGCGCGGCCCGGAACCAACAATGTTTCCGACATTTCGCCCGACCAAAACAAACCGGACACCCTGTTCGTACCTTATTTCGCACCGGACGATCCAGGGAACGCCAAAAGCCCGAACAGTTCCTACGGCAATTCGGCGACCGGCTACAACAATTCCTATCTCGACGACACGGTTTTCACGCTGCTTCCCGGCCTCAACGGCGACATGGCGAAGTACAGTGTTTCGACGATGAAGCTGATCAACGACAAGAAAGGCCCGCTGACTGTCGGCCCAAACCGGGCCTGTCCGACGCCGATAGTGCCGCTGACCGACGATTTCGACAAATTGCGCAGCGCCGTCGGTGAGATGATCGAATGGAACGGCTCGGGGACCAATGTTTCGGAAGGGCTGTCATGGGGGATGCGGGTGCTCTCGCCGGAACCGCCTTACAGTGACGGCGCGCCTTTCAGGACGTCGGGCACGACCAAAACGGTGCTGCTGCTGACCGACGGCGAAAATGTTGTCTATGGCGCGAAGGATACGCCACAGAAGTCGGACTATGGTTCTTACGGGTTCTTGGCCTCGGGTCGGTTCGGATCCAGCGACCAGACCGCGGCCGCGCGCAATGTCGACGACTGGACAACCAATGTGTGCAACACGCTAAAGAAACAGGACGTGCAGATCTTCACAGTATTGCTGCAGGCCGACACCGCAGCCAACCGCAAGCTCTACGAGGCCTGCGCGTCGTCGCCGTCGGATTATTACCCGACCAACGACGTCAGTCAGCTCGAAAGCGTCTTCCTGAAAATCGGAAGCTCGATTTCGCAACTGCACTTGACGAACTGAACGACGTCAGTCGGCCAACGGCCGTTCCGCCGCCGCTGCTCAACTCGTGTGCGCAGCCACTTTGCCCATGGTCTCGGGGAAGAAATCGGGCGCCGCATGGCGCTTGCCGAACATCATGTCGTATTGCAGCAGACGGAAGTCGCGGATTGCCGGGTCGATGTCTTTCTGACGTGACCAATCGGGGGTGGCATCGCCCGCCGGTGCCAACAGCAAATTGCGGTCGATGACGCGGTAGCGCTCCCGCAACTGGCCGAGGAAGCCGGTGTAATAGGGATGGCTGATGCCGGCAGTCTTCAGGATATGGTAGGGCAGGAAGGCCGGGCTGACGGCGCCCAGATCCTCAGCCGGGCCGCTGCGGTTCGACCAGACGATCAGCGGCGTCTGGTGGTGCAGCAGCATCTGGTCGGCCGCCTCCTTGCGCGGCGCGACATTGTCCTTCAGGAAACCGGTCTCGACGTAGACCGGCCCAAGCGGTGGCAGATGGTCGCCGAAGAAGGCGATGACCGTCGGCCGCTCGCGTTTCTTCGCCCATTCGATCAGCCGCTCAAGGCCGCGGTCCGCGTCGGAAGAGCCTTCGGCGTAGCTCAACAGCGATTCACGCGCCCATTGGCTGATCGGCGCCTGCACCTTGTGGGTTGGATTGTTATAGCGATACGGCTCATACGGCCCGTGGTTCTGCAGGCTGACGGCGAAAAAGAACACCGGCTCGGCGCTGGTATCGGCCTCATGGATGATCTCGTCGGTCATCGCCGCGTCCGACGCGAGCGGTCCGCGCTTTTGCATGGGCGGCAACGTCTCCTCGGACTTGAAGTCGTTGAAGCCGAAATCGGCATAAACGGCTCCACGGTTCCAGAACCAGTTGGTGCCGGGATGAATGGCGCGCGCCCGGTAGCCCTGACTTTTCAGGAAGGTCGCGAGCGAGGGGGTCGGTGTCCGCACATATTGCTGGTAGGGAATACTGCCTGCCGGCAGGAAGGCGTTGGAAAACCCGGTCAGGGCCTCGAACTCGATGTTGGCCGTCATGCCGCCGAATTCGGGCGAGAACATGTAGCCCGTGCGCAGTGCCCGCACGTTGGGGATAGGGTCGGGCGTGATGGTGACGCCGGGCAGCTTGGTCGGATCCCAGAAGGATTCGCTCATGACGACGATGATGTCGGGCTTCTCGGCGGGTACCGAGGCCGTCACCTGCGGTTTGCCGATCGCTTCGATCGCCTTGCCGGAATAGCCGGGCGGCGCCGAGACATGGGCCATCGGAACGTTCAGCGCGAAGGCGAGCGCAAAACCGTTCGAGGCATAGTTTTCCTTCTGGTCCCACATGATCGGGATGATCTGCAGCCGGTCGCGCGTCCACGAGAAAGTGGCATAGTCCATGATGGAAACGAAGAAGGCGATCAGCGGTACTGTCAGCGTCAGCCGGGCAAGGCGGCCCTTGTGGCTGAGCGCCGGAACGCGGCGGCGCCATAGTCGCCAGCCATAGACGAGCAGCGACAGCCCGCCGACGATACCGATCGCCAGGGCAATGGCGGTTCCCGGGCGATCGCGTACCAGGAGCGGCATCAGTGCCACGATCTGCCGGGAATAGAGGAAATCGGTCGGATAGAGCGGATCGCCGAGATAGAGCGACTTCTGGTGGCCGACGAACGCCAGCGACAGCGTCAGCGGCGCGACGATCATCAGGCTCTGATGGCTGCGGCCGAGCACGGCGTCGAGGCCGATGAGGATCAGCGCAAAAATGATGATTGTGGTCCAGCCGGGTTTGAAGGGCTGCAGAAAGAAGTCGATAGTGCCGGCAAAGTTGCCGCGCACGATCAATTCGATGGCGAACACCAGGATGGCCGCGGCCAGCAAGCTGATGAAGCCATAGCGGATGACAGGCCATTTGCGCCCCGGCAGATAGCCGGTCGACGGATCGCCTTCGAGAAACTGTGGCGCAGCCTCGGCTGCACCTTTTCTGGTTCTTGCCACTTCGGTAGTTCCCCGGCCCGCAACAAAAGCGTCACTCGACTGTCATCGAACTGTCACGCAAAGCCTAGCGCCTGTGGCGGAAATAAGAAGAGCCAGCAAACAAATCGTGAGCGGTTTTCATCATGAGTGATCGCCGAAAAGCCTGCCGAAACAGGCACTCGGGCAACGTTGCGCGGTCAACGTTGGACTTGACTTGGTTGTACGCCTTGCGTCACAGGCAACGAGAACCAGCAGCTGGGAGCCGCCGATGGCCATCGCATTCACCTTTCCGGGGCAGGGCAGCCAGGCTGCCGGCATGGGCAAGGATCTCGCCGACGCCTTTGTGGAATCGCGGCGGATCTTCGAGGAAGTCGACGATGCGCTTGGCGAAAACCTATCGAAGCTGATCTGGGAAGGCCCGGAAGAGACGCTGACGCTGACCGCTAATGCCCAGCCAGCGCTGATGGCGGTGTCGCTTGCCGCAATCCGGGCGCTGGAGGCGCGCGGCTTCTCACTGGAAGATAAGGTCACCTATGTCGCCGGCCATTCGCTCGGCGAATATTCGGCACTTGCAGCCGCCGGTTTCGTTTCGGTCGCCGACGCCGCCCGGCTGTTGCGCATCCGCGGCAATGCCATGCAGGCGGCGGTACCGACCGGCGAGGGCGCCATGGCGGCGATCATCGGGCTGGAACAAGCCGACGTCGAAGCCGCTTGCGCAGAGGCTGCCCAAAGCGCGGCCAAAGATCCCGCGCAAGCCTTGGTTTGCCAGATCGCCAATGATAATGGCGGCGGCCAGTTGGTGATCTCCGGCGCCAGGCCGGCGGTCGAACTGGCGGCGAAGCTATGCACGGAGATGGGAGCCAAGCGGGCGCTGATGCTGCAGGTCTCGGCGCCCTTCCATTCGGCATTGATGAAGCCGGCGGCCGAGATCATGCGGGAGGCGCTGGCCGCCGTGACGAAGAGTGCGCCGGTCGTGCCGCTGGTCTCCAATGTTACGGTGACCCCGACGAGCGATCCGGACGAGATCGCCCGCCGCCTCGTCGAACAGGTGGTCGGGCGCGTGCGCTGGCGCGAAACGGTGGAGTGGTTCGGCGCGAATGACGTTGCGACGCTCTATGAGGTGGGCGCCGGCAAGGTGTTGTCGGGACTGGCCCGCCGCATCAACCGCGACATTGCCATCAGCGCCATCGGATCCGCGGCGGAGGTCGAGGCGGCGCTGGCGGCGTTGGGGTGAACCAAATGGCTTGAATTCACCGGCGCTAGGCAGCTAGATGAATACATGTATCGCCATGAGGTGCGGCATGCCCACATCGATCCGCCTTTCTCCTGAAGTCGAGCAGCGCCTGGATTTTCTCGCGGCCAAAACTGGTCGCAGCAAGGCCTGCTATCTGCGCGAGCTCATTGACGTGGTCTGGGGGACCTGGAGGATTACTATTTGGCTGCCGAAGTCGTTGAGCGGATCAGGCGTGGTGAAGAAGACGTCATGAGAGCCGAGGACTTCTGGCGTGGCCTGGACGCTTGAATACGCCCGCTCGGCGCGAAAATTTGTCGAAAAACTGGATCCGCAGACACGTCACCGTATCCGTGATTTTATTGAGAACCGCATTGCCGTTCTCGACAACCCACGTGAACTCGGCAAACCGCTGAAGGGCCCGCTCGCAACCTTTTGGAAATATCGCGTCGGGGATTATCGCATCATGTGCGATGTGCAGGATAACCGGCTCGTCATTCTGGTGGTAACCATAGGCCACCGCGGCGACGTTACAGATAGCCGAACTCCCCGGCCCGTATGATTGGCCAGTATGATTTGCGAAGAGGATAAAACATGTTCGAATTGACCGGCCGCAAGGCGCTCGTCACCGGCGCATCGGGGGGCATCGGCGAGGCGATCGCGCGTGTGCTGCATGGCCAGGGCGCCATCGTCGGCCTGCACGGCACACGCATCGACAAACTGGAGGCGCTGGCCGCCGAACTAGGCAACCGGGTCAAGCTGTTCCCGGCCAATCTTTCCAATCGCGACGAGGTCAAGGCGCTCGGCCAGAAAGCGGAGACCGATCTCGAAGGCGTCGACATCCTTGTCAACAATGCCGGCATCACCAAGGACGGGCTGTTCGTACGCATGGCTGACGCCGACTGGGATAGCGTGCTCGAGGTCAACTTGACCGCCGTGTTCCGGCTGACCCGCGAGCTTACCCATCCGATGATGCGGCGCCGGCATGGCCGCATCATCAATATCACTTCAGTGGTTGGCGTCACCGGCAATCCCGGCCAGACCAACTACTGCGCCTCCAAAGCCGGTATGATCGGCTTTTCCAAATCGCTGGCGCAGGAGATCGCCACCCGCAATATCACCGTCAACTGCGTCGCCCCGGGCTTCATCGAATCGGCGATGACCGCCAAGCTCAACGACAAGCAGAAAGAGGCGATCATGGCGGCGATCCCGACCCGGCGCATGGGCACGGGCGCCGAAGTCGCCTCTGCCGTCGCCTACCTAGCTTCCAACGAGGCAGCCTACGTCACCGGCCAGACCATTCATGTGAATGGCGGCATGGCAATGATCTAACACTTGGGAAAACGCTTCATTCCGTCTTGGATGCACGGGATTTTTCGTGTAATGCCGCCCGCAACCCGGCGGTTCGGGCAAAAACCGGTCCTGTTCCGCTGCGTTTCCGGCAGGACCATCTTTCAGCTTGATTAGCGGCATTCTGCCCGCTAACGAAGACAGACAACCAAAAGACGAGGATGCCCAAATGAGTGACACCGCAGAGCGCGTCAAGAAGATCGTCATCGAGCACCTTGGCGTCGATGCCGACAAGGTGACGGAGCAGGCGAGCTTCATCGATGATCTGGGCGCGGACAGCCTCGACACGGTCGAACTTGTCATGGCGTTCGAAGAAGAGTTCGGTGTCGAGATCCCGGACGACGCCGCCGAGACCATCCTGACTGTTGGCGATGCGGTGAAATACATCGACAAGGCCTCCGCCTGACGCTATTTGCAGTCATCACCGGGGAGGACCTGCGATGAGGCGTGTCGTCGTTACGGGCCTTGGGCTGCTTTCGCCGTTCGGCATGGGCTTCGAGCACAGCTGGAAGGAGCTTCTGACCGGCCGCAGCGCAGCCAAGCGCATCACCGAATTCGACGTGGAAGACCTTGCCTGCAAGGTCGCCCACGTCATTCCGCGCGGTGACGGCTCCAACGCCACTTTCAATCCTGAAGCCGTTCTCGAGCCGAAGGAACTGCGCAAGATCGGCGACTTCATCCTGTACGGGATCGCGGCCGCCGACGAGGCACTCAAGGATTCCGGCTGGCAGCCGAAGACGCATGAGGAACAGTGCGCCACCGGCGTGCTGATCGGTTCGGGCATCGGCGGCATCGAAGGCATCGCCGAGAATGCGATGATCCTCAAGGAACGCGGTCCGCGCCGCATCAGCCCATTCTTCATCCCTGGCCAGATCATCAACCTCGTCTCCGGTCAGGTCTCGATCCGGCATGGGCTGAAAGGCCCCAACCATGCCGTCGTCACCGCTTGCTCGACCGGTGCGCACGCCATCGGCGATGCCGCCCGGCTGATCATCTGGGGCGATGCCGACGTTATGGTCGCAGGCGGCGCCGAAGCGCCGGTGACGAGACTGTCGATCGCCGGGTTCGCCGCTTGCCGCGCGCTCTCCACCGAGCGCAACGACGCGCCACAAACGGCCTCACGCCCCTATGATCGCGATCGCGACGGCTTCGTCATGGGCGAGGGCGCCGGTGTTGTCGTGCTCGAGGAGCTCGAACACGCCAAGGCCCGCGGCGCCAAGATCTATGCCGAGGTCACCGGCTACGGTCTGACCGGTGACGCCTATCACATCACCGCGCCTGCCGAAGACGGCGACGGCGCTTTCCGTTGCATGACCGCGGCGCTGAACCGGGCGAAGCTGACGCCGGCCGATGTCGACTACATCAACGCGCACGGCACCTCGACCATGGCCGATACGATCGAACTCGGCGCCGTCGAGCGGCTGGTCGGCAACGCCGCCTCGAAGATATCGATGTCGTCGACCAAATCGTCGATTGGCCACCTGCTGGGCGCGGCTGGTGCTGCCGAGGCGATCTTTTCGATCCTCGCCATTCGCGACAACATCGCGCCGCCGACCATCAATCTTGACAATCCGGAGCGCGAAACGGCGATCGACCTGGTGCCGCACAAGCCGCGAGCCCGGCAGATCGACGTGGCGCTGTCCAACTCCTTCGGCTTCGGTGGCACCAACGCCTCGCTCGTCTTCCAGCGCTACAATGGCTGACCGCTCTGCCGGTTTCCGTCTGCCGTCAATTTTGCCATATTCGCCCCTACTCTGCCCGAGGGGATTCGTCGCAAGATCAAATGGTAGGGCGCTATGAACACAAATCCGGCCGATAACGGGGAATTCGGGCAACGGGCAGCAGCGCCCGGCCCGATCGTTCCGAAGACGGCCAGCGAGGCGTTGCGGCCCGAGGCCGGCACGCCGCCGCCGAAGCGCTCGCGTGCCTCGCGCAGCCAGTTCGTCGTGTTCATGAACTTCGTCATCTCTTCGGTGATGCTGATGGTCCTGGCGGCAGGCGTTGCGCTGTATTTCGGTAAGCAGGAGTTCAACGAGCCCGGCCCGTCGGCCAATGGCGACACTTTCCTGGTCAAGCCGAATAGCGGCGTCCAGGAGATCGCCGACCAGCTTGAGCGACGAGGGCTGATCAGCGACGCCCGCATTTTCCGCCTTGGCGTGCGCGCCTTCGGCAATGATTCCGCCCTGAAGGCCGGCGAATACGAGATCAAGCCGCAGGCGTCGATGCACGACATCATGGAACTGCTGAAGAGCGGCAAGTCGGTGATGTATTCGCTGACTATCCCCGAGGGGCTGACGGTTGAGCAGGCGCTGCAACGGATCGCCGAGCAGGATGCGCTGACCGGCGATATGCCGTCGACCACTCCACCTGAGGGCAGCCTCGCCACCGACACGCTGCGTTTCACCCGCGGCGCAACACGCCAGCAGATGGTCGACAAGCTTCTGGCCGACCAGAAGAAGCTGGTCGACGAAGTCTGGCAGCGCCGAGCGCCGGATCTGCCGATCGCCAACGTTGAGGATTTTGTCACCCTGGCCTCGATCGTCGAGAAGGAGACCGGCAAGGGCGATGAACGCTCGCGTGTAGCCGCCGTCTTCCTCAACCGGCTGGCCAAGGGTATGCGGCTGCAGTCGGATCCAACCATCATCTACGGCCTGTTCGGCGGCAAGGGCAAACCCATCGACCGCCCGATCTATCAGTCGGACATCCAGAAGCCGACGCCCTACAACACCTATCTGATCAACGGCTTGCCGCCGACGCCGATCGCCAATCCCGGCCGTGCGGCGCTGGAGGCAGTCGCCAATCCGTCGAAGACCAGCGATCTCTACTTCGTCGCCGACGGCACCGGCGGGCACGTCTTTGCCTCGACGCTCGATGAGCATAACGAGAATGTCGCTCGCTACCGGGCACTGCTGAAAAAGCAGGCGCAGGACGCCGCCAAGGCCGGGGCAACCAATACCGGAGCCGACACGCCGGCGGGAGCCATCGTTGACAATGCGGGCGCCACCGCCGCCCAGTAGGGCCGGACGCCATCAGGTTGGCCCTGTGCATGTCCGGGTGGATGTGCAAGGGCTGCTATGGCATTGAAATTCACTTGATCCTGTCCGGAGAAAATCGCTCCGGCTTGAGGGGCATTCGGCAAAGGGACGCACGGCTACATGAACTTGCAGAGCATGACCGGTTTTGCGCGCAGTGTCGCCGAACACGACGGCACTTCGATTGCCTGGGAAGCCAAGTCCGTCAACGGCAAAAGCGTCGAGGTCAGGCTGCGGCTGCCGCAAGGTTTCGACCGGCTGGAGCCGGCCGTCCGGCAGACGGTGCAAAAGCGTTTTGCGCGCGGCAATTTCCAGATGACGCTGACCATTGGCCGCGCCGCCGGCGCGCAAGCGCAACCCGTGGTCAATGAGGCTTTCCTGAAGGATCTGGCGGGCTTGGCCAAGCGGCTGCAGGAGCAGTTCGGAGTAGCCCCTGCGGCGGCCGACGGCCTGCTTGCGCTGCGCGGCGTCCTCGACATTCCCGAAACCATCGAAACCGAAGAGGCGCGCAGTGCGCTCGATACCGCAATACTGTCGGCGCTGGAAGCAGCACTGAACGGACTGCAGCAGGCGCGCCAGGGCGAAGGTGCGGCACTTCGTTCCCTGCTGTCCGGCCATATCGATGCCATCGAGGCGCTGACGCTGCGGGCCGAGGCCGATCCATCACGCGAACCGGCCACGATCCGCGAAAGGCTCGCCGAGCAGATCCGCCTGTTGATGGACGCGTCCGCCAATCTGGACGCCAGCCGGCTGCATATGGAAGCGGCGTTCCTGGCCACCAAGGCCGACATACGCGAGGAGATCGACCGGCTGAAGACGCACGTGGCGTCGGGGCGGGCGCTGCTCTCCGGCGGTGGGGCCATCGGCCGCAAGCTCGATTTCCTGGCACAGGAATTCAACCGCGAATCGAATACGCTGTGTTCCAAGTCGAATGCTGCCGCGGTCACCGCCATCGGGCTGGAACTGAAGGCGGTCGTCGACCAGTTTCGCGAACAGGTCCAGAATCTGGAATGATCCCGATGCCAAGCCACATGACTGCCAAGCCCCATGACCGCTAGGGATGTGGGTTCCCGCATTCGGCGCCGCGGGCTGATGCTGGTCTTGTCGTCGCCGTCAGGCGCCGGCAAGTCGACGATTGCGCGCAATCTGCTGGAGAGCGATTCCAGCCTGGAATTGTCGGTCTCGGTCACCACGCGGCCACGCCGCGGCAGCGAGATCGAGGGCGTCCATTACCACTTCCGTACCATGCGCGAGTTCGAGCGGCTGCGCGATTCCGATGCGCTGCTCGAATGGGCGGAGGTGCACGGCAATTGCTACGCGACGCCGCGCGAGCCGGCTGAACAGGCGCTGGCCGAAGGCCGCGACATGCTGTTCGACATCGACTGGCAAGGCGCTCAGCAGCTCAAGGAGAAGATGCGCGCCGACATCGTCTCGATATTCATCCTGCCGCCATCGATGAAGGAATTGAAGGCGCGGCTGAAGCGTCGCGCCGAGGACCAGGAAGCGGTGATCGAGACGCGGCTCAAGAACGCCCGCAACGAGATCGAGCACTGGAAGGAATATGATTTCGTCATCGTCAACGACGATCTCGACCGCGCTTTCGCCGAGGTGCGCGGCATCGTCACGGCCGAACGGCTCAGACGAGATCGCCGGCCGGGCCTGTTCGATTTCGTCTCGGGGCTGCTCGACGAAAAGACGGATTGATCAAGGCGCTTATCCCCGCGACCAGGATCAGATTGCGGCTGAGCGCGGCGTCGCGCAGCTCCAATGCAGCGGCGTATTCGGCCGAGCGATACCAGCGCCGCGCCGTGTCCATGTCGGGGAATTCGACGACGATCAGCGGCCCGGGAGACCAGTCGCCTTCCAACATTTCCACCTCGCCGCCGCGTACCAGATAGCGCCCGCCATGCTGGGCGATGGAGGCAGCCGCGTGGGCGCGATAGGCTTCGATAGCCTCTGCGTCACGGATCGTGACGTCGGAAATGACATAGGCGGCCACTGTTTGTCTCCGGGCAGGGTTTGTCCGGCTATCTATGCCATGAGAGCGGAAATTCCACGCGGACGCTTCCCGGCATCACACCGCGTTGGTCAGGCGAACGAATTCCTCGACGCTGAGCGTCTCCGCACGCCTGGTCGGATCGATGCCGGCGCGGGTGAGCAGCGCCTCGCCGCCGAGGCTTTTCACGCTCTGCCGCAGCATTTTCCGGCGCTGGCCGAATGCCGCTTCGGTGACGCGGCTGAGCCGTTTCACCTCTGCCGGCAAGGGGTTGGCACGCGGCACAAGATGCACCACCGAGGACGTCACCTTGGGTGGCGGCGTGAACGCCTGCGGCGGTACGTCGAAGGCAATCCTCGCCTCCGTCCGCCAGCCGGCCAGCACGCCGAGCCGACCATAGGCCTCGCTGCCGGGGCTCGCTGCAATGCGTTCGGCGACCTCGCGCTGGAACATCAGCGTCATCGATGTGTAGAAGGGCGGCCACTCGGTGACGGTCAGCCAGCGGATAAGCAATTCGGTGCCGATATTGTAAGGCAGGTTGGCGACGATTTTCGCCGGCCCGCCGCTTTCCCCTTTAGCAAGCGCTGCCAAATCGGTTTTCAGCGCATCGCCGGCTACAATCTCGAGCCGGCCCGGATAGTGGTTCGCGATCTCGGCCAGGGCCGCCAGGCAGCGCTCGTCGCGCTCGATGGCGACGACCCGCCGGGCGCCGTTGAGGAGCAGGGCACGAGTCAGCCCGCCCGGACCGGGACCGACCTCGATAACCGTAACGTCGCTCAGGTCGCCGGCGGTTCGCGCAATCTTGCTTGTCAGGTTAAGGTCGAGCAGAAAATTCTGGCCCAGCGCCTTTTTCGCCTGCAGCCCATGGCGCTCGATCACCTCGCGCAGTGGCGGCAGGCCGTCTATGCTCATCGGGCTGGGCTCATCAGGCGGGCTCATCGGGTTAAGGCCATCGAATTTGGCTGATTGGGCTCAGGGCCTACGGCCTTTTCCCGGTATCGGCAAGAACGCGAGCGAGTTTCAGCGCCGCAATCAGGCTGCCGGCACGGGCGATGCCCTTGCCGGCGATGTCGAAGGCGGTGCCGTGGTCGGGCGAGGTGCGGACGAAGGGCAGGCCGAGCGTGACGTTGACCGCCTCGTCAAACGCCAGCGCCTTGGCCGGGATCAGCGCCTGGTCATGATACATACAGAGCGCCACGTCGTAGCCGGCGCGGGCGCGAGCATGAAACAGCGTGTCGGCCGGCAATGGCCCGAAGGCGTCGATCCCTTCCTGCCTCAGCCGGTCGACCGCCGGGCGCACGATCCGCTCGTCTTCGGTGCCCATGGTGCCGCCTTCGCCGGCATGCGGGTTGAGGCCGGCAATGGCGAGCCGCGGCTTGGCAATTCCGAAGCGGTTCGCAAGGTCGGCGGCGGTGATGCGGCCGGTGGCGACGATAAGGTCAGTCGTCAGCGCTTTCGGCACCTCGGCCAGCGCGATGTGGATGGTGACCGGCACGGTGCGCAGGTCCGGTCCGGCAAGCAGCATCACAGGCGTCACTTCGGTGCCGGTGTGAAGCGATGCCAGATGCGCCAGATATTCGGTGTGGCCGGGAAAGCGAAAGCCGGCGTCGTAGAGCGGCTTCTTGGCAATGGGGCAGGTGACGACCGCGGCAGCGCGGCCGGCCAGGCAGTCGGCAACGGCGCGGTCGATCGCCTCGATGATGCCGGCGGCGTTGGCTGGATCCGGGCGGCCGGGACTGTCGACGAAACGGGCAGCAAGCGCCACCACCGGCAGCGCGCGCGAAAACACCCCCGGCGCTAACGCCGGCGTCGTCTCGGCAATCGCGATATCGGTGCCGAGCCTGTGCGCCCGCGCGGCAATCAGTGCCGGATCGGCAAGGAGATAAAATGACGGAACGCCAGCGCTATCGCGGGCCTGCCAAGCAGCGATGGCGATGTCCGGCCCCACGCCGGACGGATCGCCGACGCTCAACGCCAGCGGAAGCTCTGCGTCAGGCACGGCGCTTCGACTTCAGCGCTCGATTATGCGGGCTTTCTTCCGCAACTCCTCGACATATTTCTTCGAGAGTTCGTCGGCGTTCTTGTCGTTCGAACCTTCACTCTGGAACACCATCTGCGCGGCTTTGTCGTCTGACACTTCGCGCGACGAGC
This sequence comes from Mesorhizobium sp. M0800, assembly GCF_040320095.1. Taxonomy (NCBI): domain Bacteria; kingdom Pseudomonadati; phylum Pseudomonadota; class Alphaproteobacteria; order Hyphomicrobiales; family Phyllobacteriaceae; genus Mesorhizobium; species Mesorhizobium sp. M0800. The sequence continues at coordinate 10,386 of NZ_JAMYOZ010000045.1, read as the reverse complement.
AGATGCCGATGAATTCGACACCGCGGTCGGTTTCGCGCGTCGTGGTGGCGCCGCCGACCTTTGTAGCCTTTATCTGCTCGGCCCAGTCCGCCGGCAATTGCGGCGCCAGCACCCGGCCGAGATCGCGAACGGTGACATCGATCAGGCCCTTGGCGAATTCGCGCGTGGTGTTGCAGCCGTTGAAGCGGGCGCGCATGGCGTCGGCTTCGCGTTTGCGCTTGACCAGCGTCGCGGTTCGCTCGGCGGCCGGCACCACGAAGATGACCTGTTGCAACATGTACTCTGTGGCGCTCGGTTTGCTGCCGCCTTTTTCGAGCATGCGCTTGACGAGGTCCTGCTCGCTCATTGCGCCGCCACCGTCTCCGGAACGGGAACGCGCGGTCAGCGCCTGGTTCCAGGCCATCTGCGCCCGGATAAACTCCTTGAAATGCTCCTTGGTGACGCCGGATTGCGCCATCGCGCCGTCAAGCTGCTTGAGCGGCATCTTGTTGCTGGTGGCGAAACGCTGATAAGCGGCATCGACCTGCGCGTCGCTGATGCGGATGCCGAGCCGCCGGGCTTCGGCCAGGCGCAGCGTCTGGTCGATCATTTCCTGGCTGGCATCGCCCTTTCTGTGCTGCAGGCGCAGGAAAGCGGCCCGATGCTGGATGTCGCCGGTGGTGATCGGTATATTGTTGACGACGTATTTGATCTCGGTGGCGAAAACTGGCCGCGTCACCGCGGTGGTCGAGAACGCCACCAGCAGCGCGAACCCTGCCGAAAAGAGGTATTTCCTCATCGAAAGCATCCCAATTCCATCCCGATTCAGCCGAACCTATCCCAGTTCAGGCCGTCAAAAGTCGTGCCTGCTCTATGCGGCGAAACAATGTCGTCCGCCAGCCGCCCCGTTGCCGACCGCTGCCCGTTATTGAATGGTGTCGATGGAGCGTTGCGACGAGCCGAAATCGCCGAGCGTGCGGAACGACAGGTTGAAGCCGACGTTCTGCGATACTTCCTTGGTGTTCAGGTCACGTCTTTCCGAAAACGTCATCAAATAGGTAAAGCACGAATCACTATAGGCAAAGCCGACCCCGTCCTTGACCAGAACGCTCTGCTCCAGATCATATGTGCCGGTGCCAAAGACGCGCCAATTCTCGGCAAGATGTGTCGAGGCGCCGAGCGTAACCTCATGGCGATCGGTCGAGAAGCCATAGAGTGGCTGCGCCTGGATGAAGGCGTATTTGGCGCTCAGCGATACCGGCAGGCCTGAAAAGGCGGCCTTTACCTCAGCGCGGCGGATCTCGAAGCTTTGCTCGTCGAAACGGCCGCTGACCGAGCCGGAAAACCCGCTGGGGCTGTTGAAGCCGACAAGGCCGACATAGTCGGAGGTTGCAGTTTCAAGACCCGAATAGGCGCCGACATTGACCAGGTCCGGCGTGCCGAACGAGTTCTGGCCGCCGAGCTGGTAGGATTGGCCGAACACCGCATTGGTGCCCCAGCCATTGTCGTATGCGCCGGAATAGCGCAGCCCGACATTGGCGCGTGTGCCGCCTTCCATGCGGTCGTAGCCCGAGAATTTGTCGCGCTCGAACAGCGTCGTGGCGTCGAAGACGAAGCTCTGGGCGTCCTCGTTGGGGACCGCCAGCCCGCCGACATATTGCTCGTTCGGACGCATGAATACCTGCGCCATCGGTTCGAAGACATGGCTGGAACTGGTCATCGAAAACAGCACCGGCCAGCGCATCTCAAGGCCGGCGGTCGCCATGTAGCGGGCAAGCGATGAACGCATATCGTCCTCGACGCCGAGATTGGTCGCCATCTGGTTGATGGCGTCGAGCGAGGCCGAGGAGGCGTTGACGTAGCCGGCGTCGCCGCGCAGCGCCAGGAGCGGTGTCAGCAGCAGCCCGCCATCGGTGGTGAAGGTGCGCTTCCATTCGGCTTCCGCGGTAAGGCGGCCGGATTGACCGTCGATGCCGCGGACGTTGTTGACGGACGAAGGGATGCCCGAATTTGCAAGAGCCGTATCGAGCCTGTCGCGGTCAATGACCCGCGCGTTGACGTCGAACGACAGCTGCCCGCCGGCCACCGGCATGTCGGGGATATAGGCGTAGTCGAGCGAGGGCAGCACCCAGGGCTGCTTGGCGGCGCGTGCAGTCGGATCGCTGGCGAGCGTGTCTTCCTGAACGTCGAAGTGCATGGCGCGCACATCGAAGTAATTGCGATCGTTGAGCCCCGTCAGGTACACCTCGGAGCGGTGCACGCTATCGTTGAAGCCATCGATGTCGTAGGTGCGCGCGAAATTCTTGTCGCTCTGCAGCAGGATGTCCCAGCCGAAGTCCCAGCGCGGGTTGATGGCGAACTGGCCCTGGGTGCCCATCATGCCGCGGAACCTGTTCGGGTCGCCTTCGGTACCCGAATTCACGTTGTGGCCATTGTCGTCGATGAAGGCGTCGGGATTCTCCTGCCGGATGCCCGCAATCTTCAGGCTGTACTGACCATTGTTGAAGCGCTGCCTCCACTCGGCCTCACCGAGGAAACCTTGCTTGGTATAGCCGCTGCCAGTGACAGTGAGATCGTAGGTCGGCGAGAGCGCGAAATAATAGGGGACTTTAACACCGACGCCGAGATCGCTCTTGTAGGCGACGCCGGGGATCAGGAAGCCGCTCTTGCGCTTGACCGTTGGGTCGGCGATCTCGAAAGCCGGCAGATAGGCCAGCGGAAAGCCGAAGAACTCGAAATTCGAGTTCTCGAAGCGAACCGTCTTCTTCTCGCCGTTCCAGATGATCTTCCTGGCCTTGATACGCCAGGTCGGCGCTTTGTCGGGCTTGTCCTCGCACGGCTCGCAGGCGGTGTAGACGCCGTTGTGGAACGTCGTCAGCACGCCGCCCATGCGCTCCGCGCTTTCGGCGGCGAAATACGCCTTGTCTATGGTCTCGACCCGCAGCGCGTTGACGAAGCCGTCGGCGAAATCGTCAGTGATGTCGGCATGCTGCGAATAGATTTTGGTGCCGTCGCTATTGACGAGTTCGACATTGCCGCTGGCGACGAGGCGTTTGGTGTTGCGGTTGTATTCGACCCGCTGGGCGACGAGACGGTTGCCGCCGTAGTCGATCTGGACGCCGCCGACGGCCGTCACTGTCTGCTTGTCGTTGTCGTAGACCAGCGTATCGGCTGCCAACAGCATCTGCGTGCCGCTCGGAACCTTCGTTGCCAGCTCACTGACGTCCTGGGCGAAAGCCGGAGCAACCGGGGCGGCGCTGGCAAGCAGGCATGCCAAGGCGCTCGCCGCAGAGAGGCGTGCCAAACCGGCGTGCCTATGGCTGCGCAAAACCGCCTCCCTCACTAGCCGTCTTCCTTGTATAGCAGGAATGTCACCCCGAAGAACATAGCCACGACAACCGGGACCCAAGCCGCTACGGCCGTGGGTACGAATCCCGCTACGCCGAATGCCTTGACCAGCACCGAAACGACATAAAGCAGAAACCCGGCCACGATGCCACCCAGAATCATCGTTGCCGACTGCCCCATCCTCGCAAATCGCATTGATACCGTTGCCGCAATCAGCGTCATCGCGACAAGCAGGAACGGCAGCGCAATCAGGGAATTGAACTGCATGGCGAAGGCATTTGCCTTGAGGCCGAAGGAGCGGGCCACTTCGATCTTGCCGGGCAGATCGTAGAAGGGAATGGTCTCAGGGCGCGCCAACCGCTCTTGCACGAATTCCGGCTTGAGATTGGTCGGCAGCCGATCGCTGGGTAACGACTGGATGGTACCGTCCCGGAACACCTTGACGTCCTGCAATTCCCAGTAGCCGTCCCGCAAAAAGGCGCGCGCCGCATCCTTGCGCTCGATGATGTCGCCTTGCGGGCTGAAGCTGAAGAAGACCGCGTCGGCCATCTCCAGGCCTTGATTGAGAATGGCGCGCGCGCCGATGATGGTGTCGCCGGCGTTGGTTTTCTGCCTGATCCAGGGCGCAGCATCGGCCGAGACGCTGTTCGACTTGCCCGAACGGAGCTGGGTCTCGATCTCCTCGGACCAGGAATAGGCGTGCGCGGCTACCGGATTGATGACGCCGACCGACAAGGCTCCAAACAGCAGCGCCCCGATGCAGCACGGCAGCAGGAATTGCCATGCGGAAACCCCGGCGGAACGGGCAATGACCAATTCATATTTGCGGTTGAGCGACACCAACGTCGCCATCGCCGAGAACAGACCGACGAACGGCACCGTCTGCAGCATGATCATCGGCATCCTGAGCCCCGAAATGGCGAACGCAGTTGCGTAGGTGAAGCCCGGCACGCCGGTCGTGCGGCCGGAAAGCTCGGTGAAATCGATCAGGAACACCAGCGCCAAGAGGCCGATGAAGAACCAGATGGTGATCGTCACATAGCGAAAGAAGAAGTACCGACCCAGAGTCCAGCCCATCAGCCGGCCCCCTGTCCGGATGCGCCACGCCTGGCAAAACGGAGCTTGATGGCGCTCCAGCCGTCACTGAAGCGGCCGGCAAGATTGGTTATCCAATCGGCCCAGGCAACCGGCAGTTCCATGGTCCGGTTGGACACGATGAACCAGATGGCGATCGCCGATGCCACGATCGGGACGCCGTAGACCATATAGGCATATTGCGGCACCTTGTCGGCCTTGCCGGCGGCAAAGAACCCGAGCCAGCGCACGAACAGTGCGATCGCGATTGCCGTGATCAGCGGGTGCACACGTGCCTCGCGATGCGAGCGTGCGTCTCCGGCGACGGCGAGCGCGATCAGCGCGAAGACGAGCGAATAGGACCACTCGGAAAAACGCTGGTTGAGCTCGGCCAGGTACCTGTTCGGCTTTTGCTGGTACATCTTGTCGTTCGGACTGGGATTGAGCAGATACTGGGTCGTCCGGTCCTTCGGCAAAAGCAGGATGTCAGATGATGCCGACATGAAAGCGGACAAGTCGAAGGCGTAGGAGGTGAACCGGATCACCGAGAGGTCGCCGGTCATGGTTTTGCGATGGATGACGCCGTCATTCATCATCAGCACCTTCTCGTCGCCGCGTTCGATGATGCTGCCGGTCTTGGCGTAGTAGATGAGATTGACGCCTTCTTCGCGCGAATCGGCGACGAAGATGCCGCCGAGACGGTTGTCGGGAAGCCGTTCGCCAACCTGCAGGAACAGGCCGTCATCGATCTTGCGGAAGGTGCCTTCCTGGATGATCAACGACAACAGATCGGCACGCGACGACGCAATCAACTCGCGGTTCTTCTGGCGTGCGTAAGGGTCGACGCCATTGTCGACGGCGAAGGAAAAAACGCTGGCTGCAAGTGCCAGAAGCATGATCGGCCTGACGATGGTCCAGCGTGAAGCGCCGGCGGCATTGATGACGGCCAGCTCCGAATCCGAATTCATCACGCTGAGGATCTGAGCGACCGCGACCACCAGGGCGAACGGCACGACAATCGGAACGATCGTCGGGATGATCAGCGCTGCGACTTCGAAGAAGGTGAGGGCCGACTGACCGCTATCGGTGACGAGGTCGATGCGGGCGAGCACCTGAGTCGTCCAGACGATCGCCAGCGTCCAGACGAGCGCCAGCGCGAATACCGCGAAAGCACGGCGCATGATGTAACGTTCAACGACCTTCATGAAGGCTTTTCTCGGCGATTTCGAACGGCATCATGCCTTGGAACAAGGTAGTCGTCCGGCGCCGGCTGCACAACTGGCTCAGTTTGGCGGTTCGATCTGGGTTCTGTCCCGGATCGCAAAATCCGCTGGGCCGGAGTGTCGGCGGCAATGGATAAGAAAGAGCGAACATTGTTGGTTAACAACAGGTTGCGGCGGGAAGCGGGGCCGTGCCGCGACGAATCGTGGATGGTTCGATATCGCATATGGGAGCGATTTCGGCCAAAGTCTTGTCAAATGCGGCAAAACGACCAAATGTCGCGCCGGTCGCGACCGCCGCGACGTGATAAGACGGGTCAGGATCTGTTGAGCCCCAGCATGGAAGCGGAAAAATTGCGCAGTCAAACCGGTCGGGAAACCGTCTTTGACGGCGCGATCGTGGTCGGCGCCGGCGCGGCCGGCCTTGCCGCCGCCCACGCCTTGATGAAGGCCGGCGTACCGACGCTCGTTCTGGAAAAGGAGAGTCGGCTTGCCGAACCCTGGCATCGGCGGCACCAGCGGCTGCACCTCAATACGCATCGCGATCTCTCGACGCTGCCCGGCGTCGGCTATCCCGCAGGCACCCCGGCTTTTCCGCATAAATCGGCCGTCATTCGCCATCTGAACGATTTCAGCCAGGCGCATGGTCTGCCGGTCGCATTCGGCTTTGCCGTTGAAGAGATCACGTTCGATGGCGATCACTGGACCGTGCGGACGAACGCCGGACGTCGTCTGGCGCGTCATGTCGTCGTCGCCACCGGGCGCGACCGGCAGCCGTTTATTCCTGCGTGGAAAGGCATGAAGGATTTTGCAGGCCGGATTATCCATTCGGCCGATTTTGGCGAGGCGAAGGACTACGTCGGCAAAAGGGTGCTGGTCGTCGGAGCCGGCAATTCGGGGTTCGACGCACTCAACCATCTTGCGAATGCAGATGCCCAAAGCATCTGGCTGTCGGCCCGCAACGGCCCGTCGCTGCTGCCGAAACGCATCGGCAAGGTCGCCGTCCACAGGCTTTCACCGTTAATGGCGAGCTTGCCGGTGCGGCTGGCCGATGCGGTGATGGCGACAACCCAGCGCCTGGTTTTCGGCGACCTGACGAAATTTGGGCTTCCGCCGGCTCCCATAGGTGGTGCGAGCCGTCTGAGCGCCGACTACACCGCGATCGCAGCCGATGACGGCGCGGTTCGCGCCATAAAGGCAGGCACGATCGTGGTGGTGCCACCATTGCGGGAATTTACCCAAGACGGCATCGTGTTGAATGACGGCAGGTTGATCACGCCCGATATCGTCATTGCGGCGACCGGCTATCGCACCGGTCTGGAGCAGATGTTCGGCAAGCTCGGCGTTCTCGACGGCAAGGGCGTTCCGCTTTTCAACGGCGGCGATGCCGATCCGAAATTGCCCGGTCTGTGGTTTACCGGCATGCGGCCGAGCATTCGCGGTTGTTTCGCCAACGCCCGCATTCAGGCCAGGGCGATAGCGGCGCGGATTGTCAAGCAGCGATGATGAGCCGGACTATGCCGACTGTTCCGCCCGCAATAGACACGCCTTGTTGAAAGGTGCTCGAACCGAAAGGTCAATGGTCATGACGCCAGTCAGCATTCGCTACATGGTCGATGATGTCGCCGCCTCGATCGACTTCTACTGTGGACATCTGGGCTTCGCTGTTGAACAGGACGCGCGACCGGCTTTTGCTTCCGTCACACGCGGCGCTTTACGGCTCCTTCTAAGCGGACCAGGCAGTTCGGGTGCACGGGCGATGCCGGATGGCCGGCAGCCGGTGCCGGGAGGTTGGAATCGCATCCTGTTGGTGGTGCCGGACCTGAAAGAAGAGGTTGCGTGCCTCAAGAGTGCTGGACTTGTCTTTCGCAACGATATCATAACGGGCGTCGGCGGTTCCCAGACGCTGCTCGAAGACCCATCGGGCAATGTCATCGAGCTGTTTCAACCCGCCGCTCACTGACGAACGTTTCTCGCGATAATCCAACGCACTTCTCCGAAAGCAGGACATGATGAATTCGAGACCCTCGATCGCCTTTGCCAAATTCGCCGCGCCCAAAAAAGGCAGCGTTTTCGTTCTGGTGGCCGACGAGGGCGGCCTCAGCGATGCCGCCAGGGCTTGCGATCCGGCAAAGACCCTCGAGCGGGCTTTTCCGGTCGCCGACTTCACCGGCAAATTCGCCAGCCTGGTCGAAGTGCTGGCACCGGAAGGGACATCGCTCGAGCGGCTGGTGGCGGTCGGTGCCGGCAAGGGCTCCAATCTCGATGATTACGCCTGGCTGAAGCTCGGCGGCACGATTGCCGCGTCCTTTCGCAAGGCAACCGAAGTGGCCGTCGTGCTCGATCTTCCCGGTGCGGCCGTCAGCGGCAGGCAAGCCGTTCAGCTTGCAGCGGGCATCCTGCTGCGCAGCTATTCCTTCGACAAGTACAAGACCAAAAAGAACAATGGTGACGACAAGCGCGAGCCAAAAAAGCCGGTCAAGGTGACTATTCACACCGCCGATCCGGCAGCTGCAAAGAAGGCCTTCGCCGATGAAGCGGCGGTGATCGACGGCGTCTTGCTGGCGCGCGATTTGGTCAATGAACCGGCCAATGTTTTGGGACCGGTGGAATTCGCCGCCCGCATCGCCGAACTGGAGGCGCTCGGCGTCACGGTCGAGATCCTGGCCGAGAAGGAGATGAAGAAGCTCGGCATGGGTTCGCTGCTGGGCGTAGCGCAGGGTTCGCCGCGTGGCGCCCGCATCGCGGTCATGCGGTGGGACGGCGGCAAGGCCAAGGAAAGCCCGGTCGCCTTCGTCGGCAAGGGCGTCACCTTCGACACCGGCGGCAATTCGATCAAGCCGGCGTCGGGCATGGAGGACATGAAGGGCGACATGGGCGGCGCTGCTGCCGTCACCGGGCTGATGCACGCGCTGGCCGCGCGCAAGGCGAAGGTCAATGTCGTCGGCATTGTCGGGCTGGTTGAAAACGCCGTCGACGGCCACGCTCAGCGACCGGGCGACATTGTCACCTCGATGTCGGGCCAGACTATCGAAGTACTCAATACCGACGCCGAGGGCCGCCTGGTGCTGGCCGATGCGCTCTGGTACTGCAACGACCGCTTCCAGCCGAAATTCATGATCAATCTGGCGACGCTGACCGGCGCCATCATGGTCGCGCTCGGCCAGCATTATGCCGGCCTGTTCTCCAACAATGACGAGTTGGCGGACCGGCTGACGGCGGCCGGACAGGCGACGCAGGAGCGGGTGTGGCGCATGCCGCTCGGTGCCGAATACGACAAGCTGATCGATTCCAAGAATGCTGACATGAAGAACATCGGCGGCCGCCATGGCGGCGCCATCATCGCCGCGCAGTTCCTGCAGCGCTTCGTCAAGGACACGCCCTGGGCGCATCTCGACATCGCCGGCACGGCGATGGGCGCGCCCTCCAACGAGATCAACCAGTCATGGGCTTCCGGCTTCGGCGTCAGGCTGCTCGATCGGCTGGTGCGCGATCATTACGAGCAATGAGCGGCTGGGGCGGGACTCCGACAATGTAGACTGAACGCATGGCCGAGATTCTGTTTTATCACCTGACCGAATCGACGCTGGAGGATGCGTTGCCCGGCCTCCTGGAGCGCAGTATCGATCGCGGCTGGCGTGCCGTGGTGCAGACCGGCACCGAGGAACGGCGCGACGCGCTGGACCAGCATCTGTGGACTTTCCGGGACGATTCATTCCTGGCCCACGCAACGGATCGCGAAGCCCATCCCGCCGAGCAACCGGTGCTTCTGACCGTCGGCCCTGACAATCCGAACCAGGCGCAGATACGCTTCCTGGTCGATGGGGCGGTGCCGCCGGAGCTTGGCGGCTACCAGCGCGCCGTGTTCCTGTTCGACGGCCACGATGCAGCCCAGCTAGAGGCGGCACGCACGCACTGGAAGACAATGAAGGAGGCCGGCCACACCGTGACCTACTGGCAGCAAACGCCCGACCGGCGCTGGGAACGCAAGGCTTAGAGAATTTGCCGGCAAGGGAATCACTGGCGCCGCAAGAGTGCGATGACAAAAAGATGGACCGCCGGCTATTCAGAAGACCGGAGCAAGCCCGATGCCGCCCGATGAACGAACGCCAGGCATGCCGATAGATGCCGCACTTGTTCGGCGGCTGATTGCCGCGCAGTTCCCCAAATGGGCGGACCTGCCGGTAGAGCTGGTCGAGCCTGGCGGCTGGGACAACCGCACGTTCCGGCTGGGCGACAGCATGTCGGTGCGGCTGCCGAGCGCTGCCGCCTATGTCGCCCAGGTCGAGAAGGAGCATCGCTGGCTGGCCCGCCTGGCGCCTCACCTGCCTCTGCCGATACCCGTGCCGCTGGCCAAAGGCGCGCCTGGGGAAGGCTATCCATGGCCTTGGTCCGTCTATCGCTGGCTTGGCGGCAGACCGGCGGCTGGTGGACTGATTGCCGATCTTACTGAGTTCGCCCGTTCGCTGGCCGGCTTTCTGGTTGCGCTCTACCGGATCGACGCTGCCGATGGGCCACCGGCAGGGCAGCATAATTTCCACCGCGGTGGCCGGCTTTCGGTCTACGACGCCGAGACCCGAGCCGCGCTCTCGGCGCTCGGCGGCCGCATCGACAAGGCCGCAGCCGAGGCCGTGTGGGCGACCGGCCAATCCAAGCCAAGGGAAAGCGCGCCCCGGTCGGCACCGCGGCGCCATTCCACGCGGAAAAATCAAGGCATAAATTGCCCAAACTCATCCGGCGGTGATTTAGGCTCCAACGGAATATC
>NZ_JAMYOZ010000044.1:0-37616 GCF_040320095.1 Mesorhizobium sp. M0800 | reverse complement strand
CGTAGGCGGCAGCCGTGTCGAACACCCGCGCGCCGATCTCATAAGCCATCGCCAGCGCGGCTTGCGACCTGATATCGTCGACCTCGCCATAGATTGTCGCCGTGTCACGCCAACGCGCGGGGCCACCCGCCGCCCAGGTGCCGATGCCGATGCGCGGTACCGAGCGGCCACCCCAAAGCATCATCATCTGCATGCCCGGCTCCTCAACGACGCAAGCTGGCGTGGCGGGCACGCTCGCGGATCTCTTCGCGAGAAATGCCGGCATCCGCCAGTGTGCTGTCCCGGGCCTGCCTCAAGCTCGCAAGCGTCTGGCGATAGGCAATCCAGCGGGCGAAACGGTATCGAAGTTCATCCAACATGATCGTCTCCTTTGGCACGCAGAATGCCCGCCCGGGTTGGTCGAAAGCGCAAAGCCTCTGCGCGAATCGCATGCGCGATCGAAAGGGCTGCGCTCGCTTCTTGGCCAGCCGAGGCGCTTGTCCCTGTCCCGCCAGGCAGGATTGTCCAACGCCTCCAATGCCTGCATACTTGCGCACGATGCCCGCTTTGCGCTACAGCCACGGTCGCAAGGAGTTTTTCATTTCTGCAAAATGGATATCGGCTGGGACGATCTGAGGTTGTTTCTCGACGTTGCGCGGCTGGGTGGCTTGAGCGCAGCGACGGGAACCACGCGCCGCAGCGCAGCCACCCTTGGACGACGCGTCACCGCGCTCGAAAAGCAGATCGGCGAACCTCTGTTCGTGCGCCAGCAGACCGGCTACCGGCTGACCCCGGTCGGCGAGGAACTGCTGCGGCGCGCCGAAGACGTCGAGGCGGCAATGCAGTCGCTGACCCGCTGGCGCGAGGGAAACCTGCCCGACCGCATTGTCCGCGTCTCGGCCGGGCCATGGACCTCGGCCTTCGTTTCCGCCCATATCGGCGAGATCTGGACGGTCGATGACGGCATAAGGGTAGAGCTTGTCACCACCACCGACCGGGTCGACATCGGCCGCCGTGCCGCCGACATCGGCATCCGCAGCGAGCGCCCGACCGAGCAGTGGCTGGCCGGCCGTCAGAGCGGCAAGGTCGCCCACGCCATTTATTCCGGACGTCACCTGATCAACGGCATCGCCGCCGGATTGTTCGTCGGCGTCACCGGCGAAGGCGCAAACATTGCCTCGGCGCGCTGGCTGCAAGCCCATCACGGCGACCGCATCGCCGTACGCGGCAACAACACCCATTCGGTGCGCGAACTGGTGGCCGCCGGCGCCGGCCTTTCGGTCTTTCCGTGCTTCGTCGGTGACGGCGATCCGCGGCTGGTTCGCGTTGCTCAGCCTATCCCCGAACTTGAAACCGACCAATGGATCGTCACCCATCACGAGGAACGCCACTCCCCGCCGGTACGGAAAGTCGCCGACCGGATCGCCGCCTTGATGCGGGCGCACCAGCCGCTGTTTCGCGGCGAGACGCCGATCCGGTAAGCCTCAGGCATCGATCGGCCGCCAGTGGATCAAGAATCAGATATTTTGGTGGGCCGGACGATGGTACCGCCGCCGTTGAGGACGCCGGACTGCGGCGCGCTGCTCGTCGAGATCCTTGCCTTGGGCGAAGAGAGCGGTATAAACCGATCAGCACCGGGCCCGCCTATCCGGTCACTCGTCCTCCTGCCGGCTCATAGCCGTATGCTTCGCCCTTACGCACCACGCGACCGATGCCCGGCCAGCCAAGGTGCGCGCCGGCGATCCACGTCCCCGCCTCGGCCGCGTCACTGAAAACCTTTAGGCGGGTTGCGCGCGCGGTCAGCTGATCGTCGTCATAGCCCCAACTGAACGCGGGATTGCCGAACTGCAAGGCCGGCACATGAACGATGTCCCCGAAGAATAGGAAACGGTCCTCGTCCGTGTCGAACGTGTAGCCGGTATGACCGGCAGCATGACCGGGCAAGGCGACCGCCCTCAATCGCTCACCCACCTGGTCGCCATTCTGGACAGGCTTCAGCAGGGGCCGGAACTGCGCAAGGTGCGCGTAAGCGAAAAAGCTCCCCACAGCCGCCTCGGGAATAGCGATCGCCTTCAAGTTTGGAAAGAGCACTCGGCCGTCGGGGGTCAAAAGTCCGTGCACATGATCCTGATGGGCGTGGGTGAGCGCCAAGACCGTGATCGAAGCCGGGTCGATCTTGGCTTCCGCCATGGCCTGCTCAAGACGCCCCACTGTCGGGGCCTAGCCCCTCCTCCGCTGTCGATCAGAACGCCGTCAACGCCTGGACCTGCGAGGGCGAAGCAATTGACAGACAGGCGAAGCGCCCCTGCCAACGCAGCTTGCGGCACCGGATTGTCCTGCGGGTCCCGCAGAAGGTCCGCCGGCATCTCGATGTAACCGTCCGAGAGCGCCCAGACGCGCCACCTTCCCGACGTGCTGCCGAGCACGTTATTGGTTTGCGATGTCACGATCATATGGCCACCTGCCGCAAACGAAAATGGAGGATAGGTTCGATTGTCACTATTTGGCTCTCTGCATCCTCTGCGCAAAAATGTGGGGAAACCGATGAAGATCAATGCGGAAAGCACCCGATCTCGATAGGCCACGGATCGGATGATGATCGTTGACGGATCTGCTAGCTTCGCGGCGATGCCAGCTCTTATTGCATTCCCATGTAGATTCCTCCCTTCGTAAGCTCGTCAATCATCTGATTTATGCGCTTTCGGCGTGTTTCCAGGTGACGGGCGCGCTCGATCCAATGCAAGTAATCATTGCGCTGATAGGGAGGCCGTTGCTCGAAAGCAGTCATCAGATTTGCGGCCTCGAGCTCTGCACGCAAACTGTCGGGCATCTTAGCCAATGGACGTTTCAGCAACTCACGTCTCCGCCATTCGAATCCTGATGCTGGAATAGATCACAAGTCAGCCGTCGCGCCTGCGAGACCGCAGCCGGCCTGGCGACAGCCCTTTCAATCGGGTCACGACGCGATTCATATGGGCCTGGTGAGTGAAACCCGCGTGCTGAGCAATCTCGGCCAGCGGCAGATCGCTATTTTCCAAAAGCTCGACCGCGCGATCAACGCGGCGGCGTAAAATGAATTGATGTACCGGCAATTGCGTCGCCTCGCGAAAGGCGGCGGTGAAGGCGCGTCGTGGTATTCCCGCGATGCCGGCAAGATGGTCGATCGACACCCCCTTTTCCAGATCGCCGTCAATCGCAGCGAGGACGCGGTCGAACCGCTGCGAGGTTAGGACCGGAGACTTCTGCTGCCGCTGGCGTGCATGCCCGAGACGGAGCAGGTTCGCGAAAACCAGGCCCAGCGTCCATTCGCGGACGATCGGGTTGGCTGGCGGGTCGCCTTCGAGGCGTCGGCACAACTCGGCCACCAGCGAATCGCGTATCGGTCGATCGGTCAGGATTACCAGGTCCTCGGGGGTCCCGCCTGCGGATACCAGGAGCCTCGACGCCAGCGCGGAGTCAACGGTGATCATCGTCAGCTCTCGCGGCTCCTCGATCTTGAACCGCGTGGCACGCTCTGGAAGACTGAGCAGCAGGTCGCCGGGGCGGGTGAAGACGCGCCGCAGCCCGCGGCCAAGATCGATCTCTGCATAGGATGAACCGCTGCGAATCACACGCAGCTGAACGACTCCGGCCGGCGCATGGCGATAGTCGCCGGCAGGAAAGAACAACCTCTTTGCACTTGCCGCGGTCACCATCGTTGTACCGGGCGTCCGGACGCAAGTTCCTCCAGGACTTCGATGATCGATCGCCGCATCCTCGATCCTTGATGCCTACACTTTTGCCCGTTTGACTGGTCCACCAGGCGCATCATTTGCCAGGGCAGTCAGTTCACCAATCCGGGGCACAAAGATGTTGTGCAGTGTCTGGGTCATAATGGTCATTTCACGCTGAACTTGCAGTTCCTGTGCGGCGGGAAACAATGTGCCCTGCAAGAAGAGCTCCAGGCCTGCCTTGTCGTCCCATTCTCGATGATGCGATAACCATCGTCTGTGGCATGCGCGATGTGCTGGTAGATGCCGCCAGCGGGCCGTTTCTCCACGCCGATCCGATCGAGGATGCGGCTATAATCTTCGGCCGTCAGGCCGGCAATATCAAGTGTCGTCACTACGGCCATGGTTCATCCTCGCTGCTGATAGTGGTTGTTTGAGGTGGAGTTCTTGGACGGACCCGGATCCTATTGGGCCGATGTCGTTTGGCATCGCCCGCCCTGACGGCGAGTTTGTCTCCCGAACTTCACCGACAGGAGCAGTCTTTGGTCCTCAGCCACCGAGCGCCTCGATGACAAGACGGGCGGTCGCCGCTCCGGAGAAGTTCTGCTGGCCGGTGATCAGATTGCCGTCGCGCACGGCAAAATCGCGCCACAGCCCGGCCTGAATATAGTTCGCGCCGAGCGCACGCATCTCATCCTCGATCCGCCATGGCATCAGATGCGTACCGTGCGGCAGCGCGCCCATCTCCCAGACGGCATTGTCGGCGAAGTCCTCCTCGACATTGGCGAACCCCGTAACAGTGCGCCCTTTGGCCAGCAGCTCGCCGGTTGAGAGGCGCGCGTAACGCAGCAGCGCGACGCCATGACACAAGGCAGCCGCGACCTTGCCGGCCGCGAAAAAGGCGACGAACAGCCGCTGCAACTCAGTCGCACCTTGGAAGGTGAACATCGGCGCTTGGCCGCCAGCGACGACGATCGCGTCGAACGCGTCGACCGACAGCTCTGCGATGGGCCGGGTCGTCTCCACCAGCACCGCCAGTTTCGGCGTCGACAGGAAACCGAGCGAGATCAGATCCGTATCCGAATAGCCGGACGGATCGCGCGGGTCGCTCAATGCATCCGCCTCGCATTTGTTGCCCTCAGGCGAGAAGATCGCGACTTCGTATCCGCGCTCGGTGAAGGCGAGCCAGGGATGAGTTAACTCGCTCCACCAAAACCCGACCGGCCAGCCTGTGGTGGTTGACACAGCCGGATTTGAAAGGACCATCGCGACGCGCTTTGGACGCAGCGGGTCGAGCGGGTTGGGATCGCGGACCGACATGCGTGATATCAGGCCGGAATGGGAGCGTTTGGGCGCAAAAACGCGTCCTCGACCAGCGGCGGCAGCTCCTCCAACCTGGGCGCGAAGATGTTGTAGAGCGGTTCGATCGTCATCTTTATCTCTCGGTTCAAGCCGATCGCCGCCGCCGCCGGCGCCAACGCGTCTGCATGAATGCCTCGAATCCCTCGCGATGATCCCACACCTCGACGACGCGATAGCCGCCCTCAATTGGTGCGGTCAAATGCAGATAGATCCCCGGTTCGGGTCGGAGCTCTACACCCATTTTCATCAAGGATTGCGCGGTACTCCTTCGGTGTGATTCCGAGGACGTCGATCGTAGTGATATAAGCCATGATTGGTCCTTATTCTTTGGGGGTGGCAGGCACTTGGTCAGACGAGATTCGCCCAAATCGTCTTGTATTGGGTGTAGCTTTCCCACGCCTCGCGGCCCTGCTCGCGGCCATAGCCGCTCATCTTGAAACCTCCGAACGGCGCATTAGGATGGTACTTGTGCCAGCAGTTCAGCCAGACCGTGCCTGCCTTGATCCGGTCGGCGAGCCGCAAGGCGCGGCCGAGATCGCTGGTCTGGATGCCCGAGGCGAGCCCGTAGCTCGTATCGTTGGCGATCCGGATCGCGTCCTCCTCGCTGTCGAATGGAATCACCGGCAGGACAGGACCGAAAATCTCTTCGCGCGATATCCTTAGGCCGTTGGTCGCATCGGCGAAGATGGTCGGCTCGATGAAGAGGCCCTTGCCGTTGACCTGGCGGGTGCCGCCGCCCGCGGCCAGTCGCGCGGTGCGCTTGCCCGCTTCGACATAGCTCAAGACCTTGTCATACTCGCCCCGCGATGCGATCGGCCCGATCATCGTCGCAGGGTCCAGCGGATCGCCGAGCGTCGCCGACTTCGCCATGGCGCTCAGCTTCTCGACGGCCTCGTCATAGCAGGCGCGTTCAACCAGCAGGCGCGATCCGGCGACGCAGACTTCGCCCTTGTTCCAGAAGATGCCCCAGAAGGCTGCCTGTATCGCGACATCGATATCGGCATCGGCGAAAACGATATTGGGACTCTTGCCGCCGAGCTCCATGGTCAGGTGTTTCATCGTCCCGGCACCGTTGCGCATGATGCCCTGGCCGACAGTGGTCGACCCGGTAAAGGCGATCTTGCCGACGCGGGCATCGTTGACCAGCGCGTCGCCGATGGTGCCGCCCGGGCCGGTGACGAGATTGTAAACGCCTGGCGGCACGCCCGCGTCGAGGATCACTTGCGCCAAGGCGAGGGCCGTCAGGGGCGTGTCGGTCGCAGGCTTGTGAACGACCGTGTTACCCGCCGCGAGTGCCGGCGCGATTTTCGAACAGGACAGCGCGAGGGGAAAATTGAACGGGGTGATCGCAGCGACCACGCCGAGCGGCTCGCGCCGCGTCAGGATCCTGATATTTGGTTCGTAGCTGGTACGATAGGCGCCGTCCATCGCGCTCATGGCGAGCCCGCCATGAAAGCGGAACAGTCCTGAGCAGTGCGGCATGATGATATCGCGGAAATCGCGATAGGGCATACCCATATCCATCGCCTCGCGCACCGCGAAATCCTCGGCCCGCTCGTCCATTAGATCGGCGATGCGAAACAGGATCTTGGCGCGCTCCTCATGATGCATCCGCGCCCAGGGTCCTTGCTCGAAAGCCCGCTGCGCGGCCGCGACGGCATCGCTCGTGTCGGTGACGTCCGCCTTCGCAATATCGGTGATCGCCGCCTCCGTGGTCGGATCAAAAGTCGTCGAAGTCTCGCCGCTGACGGCATCGCGCCATTGGCCATCGATCAGCAGACGTCCTACTGGAATCGCCTTGCGCCGCGCGAGTAGATAATCAGTCATGAACCCGTTCCGTCCTGTCGAATGAGATTGAAGGAAATTGTCGGCCCCATCCCGCGCCGATAGGCGAGCTGGACCAATAGCAGCATCATCGGCTCGATCAGGCGCGAGGCCGTGAGATCGCCGACATCGACCGGCATTGTCGGCAGATCGGCGAGAAGCCGGCAAACCGCCGCCTTGGCATCTGCGTCATTGCCGGCGACATAGCTCGTCACCGGATCGCCGTTGAGACGCGGATCATCCCTGTCAAGCAATTCGGCAAAGGTCGGAATGCACTTGACGACAAGGGCGCCCCGCGCGCGCCTCTGAACCTCCTCGCCTACAGACGTAGTAGTGCCTAGCAGCATCGTGGAAAGGTCAGGCGCGACTGCATTGGTATTGTCCCAGACGATCTTGCCCGACAAATCGCCAAGCGCGTCCATCGCCAGCTCGAGAGCCGGCCATGGCGTCGCCAGGGCAATTACGTCGGCCCATCTCGCTACTTCGTCAGGGGCACCGAAGCCAACACGGAGGGTTGCCGCGATTGCGCGCAACTTGCCTTCGTCACGACTGAAGCTGAGGCGAATTTCGTGCCCGGCGAGGCCAAGACGTTTCGCCAAGGCCTTCCCGAGCGAGCCCGGTCCGATGATCGCAACTTTCACAACTGCCTCCCGACACGCGATCGGGCTTGCCTAGCATCATTGCAGTCGCGCTTATTTCACGAATTGCCCTTGCACGATCGGGCGCACTCGTCACATGGGTCGGCGCCAATTGGCATCCGGATCCGCCGCGCGCTCACGCCCTTCCCGAACGTGTCCCTATTGGGCATGTATGTGTGGGCGACCATAGAGCAGGGTGCGATCAGCGGAGGTCCCCAGGGCACAAGCCTGCTCATATTGGTTGACGCTAGATTTTCCTTGCCTAATCCGTCGGCGTTGCGATGACTTTTGTGGCATCAGCATAACGCGATTGCCTGCAAATCCGGGGAAAGGCCGCCTCAGGACGGCTTTCCGGACTGGCACGCCCCTTGCTTCGTTATTCATGTGCAGAGCGTCTAGGGTTCCGGCCGTGTCGATCACGGTGCTGGTCCAAGAGACGCGACCGCTTGAGATGCATTGAGGCATCTGGCGGAACACGGCGGGCCAAAATCCCGGGAGAACCCTGCACGGGTTTGCTGGCGCGAACCTCTCCCGGATGCGCGCTCCGTGAACCCCCCAACAGACGTTCGGACGCAATCCGGATCGCAAACAGGGGTATGTAATGTTTCGCAAACTGGCCACAATCATCCTAGCCGCATCACTCAGCCTCCCCTTCATCTCAGCCGCGCAAGCGGCGCCCAAGAAAGACTTCAAGATTTGCTGGTCGATCTATGTCGGCTGGATGCCGTGGGGCTATCTTTCCGACAGCGGCATCATGAAGAAGTGGGCCGACAAATACGGCATCAATGTCGAGATCACCCGCATCAACGACTATGTCGAGAGCATCAACCAGTACACGGCCGGCGGCTTTGACGGCTGTTCGATGACCAACATGGATGCGCTTTCGATCCCGGCCGGCGGCGGTGTCGACACGACGGCCTTGATCGTCGGCGATTTCTCCAACGGCAACGACGCGGTCATCCTCAAGAACAAGACCGCGCTCAAGGATATTGCCGGCCAGAAGGTCAATCTCGTCGAGCTCTCCGTCTCACATTACCTACTTGCGCGCGCGCTGGAGACGGTGGAGTTGGCCGAAAAGGACATTACGGTGGTGAACACCTCCGATGCCGACATGGTCGCTGCCTACGGCACCAGCGACGTCACCTCCGTCGTCACCTGGAATCCGCTGGTCTCGGAAATCGCTGCCATGCCGGGCGCCCACAAGGTATTCGATTCGACTGAGATCCCCGGCGAGATCATCGACATGATGGTCGTCAACACCGCGACGCTGAAGGACAATCCGGCCTTGGGCAAGGCGCTGGTCGGTGCATGGTATGAAGCCATGGCGCTGATGACGTCGGGTACGCCCGAAGGCAAGGCGGCCAAGGAAGAGATGGCCAAGGCGTCGGGGACGGATCTTGCCGGTTTCGACGCTCAGCTTGCATCAACGGCGATGTTCTTCGAGCCGGCCAAGGCGGTCGCATTCACCAACGGCGCCGAACTGCCGAAGACCATGGATCTGGTGCGCAACTTCCTGTTCAGCCACGGTATTCTTGGTACCAACGCGCCGAGCGTCGACGTGATCGGCATGAGCTTCCCCGATGGCTCGACGCTGGGCGACGTCAACAACGTCAAGCTGCGCTTCGATCCGGCCTTTATGGCAGAGGCAGCGGGCGGAACGCTCTGACGCGGGAGCGCGACATGCTAGCCAGAGGAACCGGCATCATGCAGGCCGCAGCAGGTCCCGGAGTCGCGCGCCTGCAACTTAGCAGGCCGAAAGCGCGGCTTCGCATCATCAACGCGACGGTCTCCCGCGGCGGAGCGTTGCTGCTTGGGACGCTGCCGTTTGCCGCCGTGGCGATTGCCTATCTCTTCGCTTCGGCGCAAAGGCTGGCGGTCAATCCCAGCGACAAGCTGCTGCCCTCCCCTGCACAGATGTGGTCGGCCTTTTCAGACCTGGCGACAGTGCCGGACAAGCGCTCCGGCGACCTGATCCTGTGGGCCGACACCTATGCCAGCCTGATCAGGCTGTTCGCCGGAGTCGGCATGGCCACGCTGGTGGCGCTCAGCCTCGGCGTCGCCATAGGTTTCATCCCGCGCGTCAGGGCCTTTCTGCTGCCCTTGGTCACAGTTGTCTGCGTCATCCCGCCACTGGCGCTGCTGCCGATCCTGTTCATTGCGCTCGGCCTCGGCGAAACGGCCAAGATCACCTTGATCGCTCTCGGCGTCGCACCGGTCATGGTGCGCGACATCGCCAACCGGGTGATGGAATTGCCGCCGGAGCTCGTCGCCAAGGCACAGACGCTCGGCGGCAACAGCTGGACCATGGTGCTCAGGCTGGTGCTGCCACAGGTCATGCCGCGCCTCATCACTTGCGTACGGCTGGCGCTTGGGCCGGCCTGGCTGTTCCTGATCGCGGCAGAAGCCATCGCCTCCACCGAGGGGCTCGGCTACCGCATCTTCCTCGTTCGTCGCTACCTATCGATGGACGTCATCCTGCCTTACGTCGCCTGGATCACGCTGCTTGCGGTGATGACCGACTGGCTGCTCGTGCGGCTCTCTCACATCATCTCGCCCTGGGCGCATCCGGTGCGGACCAGATGAGCCGGATCCTCGTCCATGGGCTGGAGAAGAGCTACGGCGACGCCCGCGTGCTGGAACGGGTCAACGTCTCCGCCGAAGCGGGTGAATTCCTGTCGCTGGTTGGCGCCAGCGGTTGTGGAAAATCGACATTCCTGCGCATCCTGCTTGGCCAGGAACAGCAAAGTGGCGGCGTGGTCGTCGTCGGCGACCAGCCGATCGTGCCGGAACCGACGCCGCAGCGCGGCATCGTCTTCCAGCGCTATTCCGTGTTTCCGCATCTGACCGCGCTGCAGAACTTGCTGCTGGTCGAGGACTTCCGTTCGGGCGGACCGTTCGGCCGCGTCTTCGGCGCCAGGCGCAAAAGCGCCAGGCAAGAAGCCGAAACCATGCTGGAACGGGTCGGGCTTGGCCATGCGCGCGACCTCTATCCGGCAATGCTTTCTGGCGGCATGCAGCAGCGGCTGGCGATCGCGCAGACCTTGCTCGGCCGGCCGCAGATCCTGCTTCTCGACGAGCCCTTCGGCGCACTCGATCCAGGTATTCGCATCGAGATGCATGAGCTGCTCACCGAGCTCTGGACCGAGCACGGCATGACCGTGGTCATGGTCACCCACGATATCGGCGAGGCATTCAAGCTCGGCACCCGCGTGCTGGTCTTCGACAAGGTGCGCCACGACCCCCAGTTCCCGTCCGCCTATGGCGCGACGATCACCTACGATCTGAAGCTCGACCGCAAGCACCGGGCTTCCGCACGAGACGTGGCCGAAGTGGCCGCGATGGTCGGGACGACCCGACTGGATAGCGCAATCGCGACGACGGCGTCGTGAAGGAGGTTTCATGCACAGAGATAGTCCAGAACGCCGGCATCGTCGCGCCGGGCTCACCGACCACCAGCCACGCCGACGCTTCCACCATCCGAACTTCGAGATCCGCGACACGCAGGGCTGGAAGTCTATCGAGGCGGAAGGAAAGCTGCCCGAGGACGGCTGGCGCAAGGAACAGAAATGGGCACTCGACATGGGCCTGCCCGGATCGGATTCGATCATCGACAAGTCGATCCCGACATTCGCGCGAGGCGAGTTGCCGCATTTCGCCGGCATCAACACCTTCCTCAAGGCGCCCTATGTCGAGAACGTCCGCGATGTCGGCAGATATGACGCTGCCGTCATGGGCATTCCTTTCGACAGCGGCACCACTTACCGGCCCGGAACCCGCTTCGGGCCGCAAGGCATGCGCCGCATCTCGGCGCTTTACACGCCTTACAATTACGAGCTCGGTGTCGACCTGCGCGAGCAGATGACGCTTTGCGACGCCGGCGACGTCTTCACCATCCCCGCCAATCTCGAAAAGAGCTTCGACCAGATCACCAAGGGCGTCAGCCATGTCGCCTCGTCCGGCGCGCTGCCGATCATGCTCGGTGGCGACCATTCGATCGGGTTTCCGTGCGTGCGCGGCATCGCCGACGTGACCTCCAAGCGCATCGGCATCATCCATTTCGACCGCCACATCGACATCCAGGAAAAGGATCTCGACGAACGTATGCACACGACGCCCTGGTACTGGGCGACGAACCTGCCGAACGTCTCGGCCACCAATCTGGTGCAGCTCGGTATCGGCGGCTGGCAGGTGCCCCGCTACGGCGTGGCCGAGGCGAGAAAGCGCGGCACCAACGTGCTGACGATCTCCGATATCGAACAGATGGGGCTGGAGAAGGCGGCCGAGATCGCGCTCGAGCTCGCATGGAAGGACACCGACGCCGTATACATCTCCTTCGATGTCGACAGCATCGATTGCGGTTTCGTGCCGGGTACGGGCTGGCCGGAGCCCGGTGGCTTCCTGCCGCGCGAGGCACTGAAGCTGCTCGGGCTAGTGTCGGCGCCCGGCATCTGCGGACTGGAAGTGGTCGAGGTGTCGCCGCCCTACGACACGTCAGACATCACGGCGCTGTTTGGCGTGCGGGTTGTCGTCGAGGCGCTCGGCTCGATGGTCGCGCACGGCAATCTCGGCAAACACAAATCCATCATCGACAAGCCGACGAGCTTTTGACCATGCACGATGATCATCACCACCACAGCCATGACCATGGCGACGGTCACCATCACGGGCCGAACGGTCATCATCACCATCCCCACCCCGTCGGCCACAACGGGCCGGCCGGCAAGCCGTTGCAATGGCAGACACCGCATCTACCGCACGATCATGCGCCCGAACCCGCCGACGCGCCGGCGACGGACCTCGATCTCGTCGAGATCGCGTTTCTCGAAGGGTTTTCGCGGGCGCCCGACCCGTCCAGTTTCCTGCGCCTCGCCGGGATTCCGTTCGTCGGCGAGACCGCCGACGGCGTGCGGCTGCATCTTCTGCGCGTCGAGACGCAGGACATGGTCGATGTCGGCGCCGTCATGCCGCTGATTGGTGGCGCCGGCGTCACCTATCACCCGCTGCCCGCGAAACTGACGTCGCGCCGGCACCGCCTGGCCTTCGTCTACCATAACGGCAGGGGACAAAGACTCCTCGACTTCGGCGAGGCGCGGCTTCTGGCCGACAGGTCCGGCGCCGCACAATTCACCATGCCAGGGGCCGGACAATGAGCACCGGCCTTGAACCGATCGCACCTCTATCAAATAGGTCAAGAACCATGAACAGAACGCTTTCATTCTTCGGCAGACTAGCCCTGGCAGCCGCCACAACCCTCATCCCCTCATTGGCCTTCGCCCATAGCGGCGGTTTTCATGCCCACGGGTTTGTAGACGGCCTTCAGCACCCGCTGACCGGTATGGACCACCTGCTTGCCATGATGGCTGTAGGCATCATTGCCGCTCGCGCCGGCGGCAAGGGGATCATCATCGTGCCGTCGTGCTTTGTCTCGGCGATGCTCGCTGGCGCCCTGCTCGGTATCGCCAGCATCGGCCTGCCCTCACTGGAAACCGGCATAACGCTATCGCTGGTGGTCTTCGGCGCCATGATGGCGCTTGCCAAGCCGCTTCCGCTCGCTGTGGCCGCCTCGCTGACTGCTCTCTTCGCCCTCTTCCACGGCAATGCCCATGGCCTCGAAATTCCCGAGACGGCCAGCGGCATCGCTTATGCGGTCGGCTTCGTGGTCGCTACTTCGGCTCTTCACGCGACCGGCGCGTTAGCCGCCCTAACACTTCGGCGCTGGCCGCGAGCCATCCGCACGGCAGGGGTCGGCACGTCGTTGGTCGGCGTGGCGCTGGCGGCACAGATCATCTGAACCGCAGCCCATTCATCTGCGATGAACAGGAGGCGAAGGCGTGATCAACCGGCTAACCGTTTGGCAGCGCATCCGAAACGTGCTGTACCAGATCCTGAAGACCCGGTCTGAGCGACTCTGATCTCATCCGGAGATTGAGGCTAGCAGCTTGCCGTGCGCGCGCGCGCGTACGGAGCGGTCCGCCGTGGGTCGCGATTAACTTCCTAGCTGCAGCCGGACGGTCTTGCCTGACGTCGCCGGCCTGTTCCCAGCTACGCCAAATGATCGCCGTCGTGAACTCCGCGCTGGCGAGCGTGACTTGGTCGTCACCGCTGCTGGCGGCCTCCCGGGCGCGGTCATGAAGAACTGGCGTGTCAAAGCGCCGAACACATTCGATCGCGAATTCGGCTTCTCACGCATGGGCTACGAGATCGCCGCAGGGTGGGGTGCGGCGATGGCCGATGTAGCATCCAGACAGTAATTCGAGGTTGATTGCGCACGGGACTATGCGCGGATTTCTATTCCGAACACCGTGCCGGCGTCGTTCAAGCACTTGATAAACGATCCTGACACTCCACCGGCGGTTGGCAACACATCTGCGGCCTCCGGAGGCCCACCGTAAGTCAATAAAATCAAACGCTATGGACGGCGGTTCGCCAGTTATTACTTGGCTACCCGAGCCAAAACACACCGCTAAGTCTTGGTGGGCCCGGAGGATGTGCCGAAAGCGTTGACTTTGTTGGGTTTTTCGGGGGCCAAAATCAGGAGTCTTCCCGTATTGTTCCGTATGGTCCCGCGACTGCCTTGAAGTCGAAGAGACTCCTGCCCCGTTCGGGCCATGAACTGGAATAATAACCACTCGATTGTTTTTAGCCGAGCTAGGTCATTGATCTAGCTGGGTTTTTTATTGCTTGCCGCACCGAAAGCCGACGCATGGTCCGTCAAAAAGTTACGAACATTCGAGCCGGAACTTCGTGCTTGGATCGTTTCGACCTCCAAACGTCTGGACACCTATCCAGCCGACTTGGATCGGTGAACGGTATTCGTAGGCTATCAAAAAACCAATCGTTGTCATGGGACGCATTGGTTCTTTATGGCCCACGAGCGGCAATGCTTAGAGCAACAGGCCAGGCGGTGCCGTCTCAAATACCCGGCACAGAAACACACTTGTTAGGCGCCCTTTGCCGCAAGCCTTCCGTTGCATTAGTCTGCAAACATGTCGTAGTTCATGACCGATCATTTCGCTGAGGGGGCGAAATTCATGGAAATGCAGCAGGTCCGCTATTTCCTGGCCCTGTCCAACACGTTGAATTTCACCAGAGCGGCTGAAGAGTGCAATGTCACCCAGCCTGCGTTGACGCGCGCCATCAAGACGCTTGAAGACGAATTGGGCGGTGAGCTTCTTCGGCGCGAGCGCCAGCATTCCCATTTGACCGAGCTTGGGCGACGCATGCTGCCATTGCTGCAGCAATGCTACGACGCAGCAAGCTCCGCGAAGTCACTCGCCAAAGCCGTGCAGAGCAGTGATGTGGCGCTTCTGAACCTCACCATCTCAAACAGCGTCAACATAGCGCTCCTTGTTTCGCCATTTACCGAGCTGTTCCGGGCCTATCCGGGAGTGCATCTCAAGATCAGCCGCGGCTCGCCGACGACTGTGGTCGAAGCACTGAAGAATGGCGACGTCGAACTGGCGGTGGCTGGCCCACTTGGGCCGGCTTGGGATCGGCTCGACATCTGGCCACTTTTCCAGGAGGAAATCGAGCTGGTGGTGAATTCCGATCACCCGCTTGCCCGTCGCAACGAATCCGACGTTGCGCTCAGCCAGCTTGCAGCAGAGCCTGTGCTCAGCAGGATCGATTGGGAAACGAGCGAGGATCTGTCCCGGTGTCTTTCGGCGAATGGGCTGACGCCGCGGACCGCGCATGAAGTCGAGACCGACCACGATCTGCTGGCGCTGCTGGAAGCCAATGCCGGAGTTGGCTTTGTTTCGGTGACGGCGCCGCGTTCGCCCAACATCCGCAGGCTCAAGCTGCGGGGTGTCGACATCTCGCGCATCGTCGCCGTCTACGCAGTCGCCGGCCGACATCGCTCTCCCGTGGCCACGACGCTGCTCAACCTGTTGCGCTCGACGGACTGGTCGCCCTTTGGCGTCAGCGAGCCCGCCTGAGTCCCGCAATCAGATCGTCGATATCCATTCGCCGACGGTAGTCGGGATCGACGAACCGGTCTGTGATCAACCCGTCCGTGCCAACAATGAAAGTCGCGGGGATCGGCAGGAACCAGCTGGCATTGCCTTGGTAGTTTGGGAGATCATAGGCAACGCCCATCAACCGCTCCATCTCGGCCCCAATCCAGATCGCAAGGTTGAGCGAGAGGGCATAACCATTGTCCATGTCGGTGAGGAATGGAAACTCGGCACCGACGGCCGCTTTCATGGCCTTCGCGAATTTGCGCCGTTCGGGCATGATTGCGACCACCTGGCCGCCCAGCGCTGCGATCTCCTCATGGGCTTCGACGATGCCGATCGCATTCAACCGGCAATAGGGGCACCAGTGCCCGCGCTGGAAGGTTATAACGGCCGGGCCCTGTTGCAGGATGCTCGCGAGACTGATCAGTTTGCCGTTGTCGTCAGGTAGCAGGAACGCTGGCATCGGGTCGCCCGGGCCTGGCGATATCGCCCCTGCCCCTTGGCCCTGCAAACGCGCCACCAGACGGTCGACCGCGTCGGCGAAATCACCATTGAGGCGGCGCACGGCCCTTGCGATCACGTCCAGCCGTTCGTTCAGCGGCGCATCAAGCTCAATGGCCGCCTGCACGGATTGTTCGAACGTCATATTCTCGCCATCGGCAGCCATTTGGGCACTTTCGCATTTCTCAGCTAGCCTATCATCGAAAACACCCGGCCGTGGCCATGCCCATTGTGCATGATTTCGATAAGCGGCATGCATTCCAGCATCCGACGGTCGTTGTTTGTTCGCGTCCCGTCGCCAATTCGTTACATCGCGCCCGAGATTCAGTGCAGTTTCACTCGCGGTTTGGTGCGTCGCGCCAGGATCCCGGAGATTGTGTCCAGCGCCGTCTTCAAGGTCCCGTGCACAACCTTCAGATGCAACTTGTAGAGCGAGCGATACATCAGCCGGGCAAGCAGGCCTTCGATCTTCAGTCCACCGATCAGGGTGCCGAACGAGCCGTAGTCGGCGAGCGAAACAAGGGAGCCGTAGTCGCGGTAACGGAATACCGGCGCGGCCCGTCCATCGAGGCGCGCGGCAATCACCTTGACCAGGTGACCAGCCTGTTGATGGGCTGTCTGAGCGCGCGGCGGCAAAGGATTGTCCCCGCCGGGGAGGACACAGCTCGCGCAGTCGCCGATCGCAAACACGTTTTTGTCCCCTCTGGTTAGCAATGTCTCGTCCACGACGAGGCGGTTGAGGCGGTCCGTCTCGAGGCCATCGAGTTTTCTCAGGAAATCCGGCGCCTTGATTCCAGCGGACCAGACGACGAGCTCGGCCGGCACAAATAGCTTCTCGCCAAGCCTGATGCCGTCCTCCATCACTTCGGTGACCTTGATCCCGCACCGTATCTGCACGCCGAGATCACGAAGCAGATGCGCCGAGGCGCGCGCCAGGTGCTCGGGCAAAGCCGGAAGGATGCGCGGCCCCGCCTCGACAATGGTGATGCGGATCAGCCTTTCGAAATCGATGTTGTCGAGGCTATGCGACGCGATCTCCCGCATCGACCTGTGCAACTCGGCTGCCAGTTCGACGCCGGTGGCCCCGGCGCCAACGATGACGCAATGGAGTTGGCCAGACGACAGCTGTTCGTATTGCGCGTTGGCGCGCAGACATGCATCTATCATGCGCTTATTGAATCGGGCGGCCTGATCGGCCGTATCGAGCGCGATTGCGTGGCGAGCCGCCCCTGGCGTGCCGAAATCGTTGCTGACGCTGCCGACGGCCAGCACCAGCGTATCGTAGCCTAGCACACGTGGCGGTATGATCTGCCTGCCTTCGTCGTCGAAGCTTGGCGAAACAAAGATCTGGCGCTTGGCGCGGTCCATGCCGACGACTTCACCGATGCGGTATCGATAGTGATGGCGACTGGCATGGCCGATGTATTCCACCGCATCGTTCGACGCGCTCAGTGCGCCTGAGGCGACCTCGTGCAGAAGCGGCTTCCAGATGTGGGTGCGATTGCGGTCGACAAGCGTGACGGAAAGCCGCCGCTTGCCGAATTTGTGGCCGAGGCGCGTCGCCAGTTCCAGTCCGCCCGCACCGCCGCCGACGATGACCACGCGATGGAGCGAGCTATCCGCATGGGAAGGAGTTTCCGCTATCGCGCGAAAAAGCGCGGCGTTGTTGGCGAGCACGGCTTCTGGAACCAACCGCATCCCCGGCGTGATGATGTGCATCGGTATTCTCCGTGTCTGTCCTCGGTCTCGCCGCGCTCGAACAAGTCACTCTTGCGATTCATGGATGACGATGCCTTGCAGCATGTCGACGTCGCATTCCCATGGCTTTTCCGACAGAACGCGCTGCGCATGCTCGTACCCAGCCTGCCAACGCGTACGGATACCGGCTCGCGTGAAATCGATGTCCTTGGTGTGGTCTTCGCCGTCGAGGCGTGGTGAAAGCAATCTCACCAGGTGCATGACTGACGGGCAGCCATAGGACGCGAGTTCCTTGAACATTGAATCCTCGCGCCGCTCCTCGGGGACGAGCTTTCCCAATTCGCGCACGACGTGGCGCAGACGATGCAGTTGTTCCTGCCGGGCCACATGGCTTTTGCCGCGGCTGGCGTATTGCAGGTCCTTTTGCCGCCCCATCACCTGCCAGATCGACTTCGGCTCGGTGGCACGGGGCTGCCACATGTTCACGGCAAAGATCAGCGCGTCGCGCCGCGGACGCGCGTCCAGCACGACTTCGATAGGCGTGTTCGAGTAAATGCCGCCATCCCAGTAAGGCTCGCCGTCGATGCAGACTGCCGGAAATGCCGGCGGCAGGGCGCCCGACGCCATGATGTGTGCCGCCGACAATGTCATCTCGCGGGTGTCGAAGTATTTGAGTTCGCTGGTGTTGACGTTGACCGCGCCGACCGTCAGCCGCGTATGGCGTCGATTGAGATAGTCGAAGTCGATCAGGTCATTCAGCGTCCTCTTGAGCGGATCGGTAGTGTAGTAGGAGGCATTCTCCACACCGACTTCGCGATTCACACCGAACATGGCGCTCGGGTTCGGTTCAAAGAAGCCGGGTATGCCGCGCATCACCGTGCCCATATTGGCAAAGATGTTGCTTGGAACCATCATCGCAAAAAACTCGTCGAGCGGGCTGCTCCGGCTGATGCCGTCCCAAAATTCCTGCAGCCTCGGCAGCCGATCATTCGGCCCGTTTCCCGCGATCAATGCGGCGTTGATGGCGCCGATCGACGTGCCGATGACCCAATCCGGCTCGATGCCGCCCTCAACCAGTGCCTGGTAGACGCCGGCCTGATAGGCGCCGAGGGCACCACCGCCCTGAAGCACCAAGACGGTCTGGCGCTTGGCTGCACTGTCCGCCAGACGATCAATCTCTGGCTCGGCTTCGGACACGGACGGATTTCGAGTGATCTTGTTCATGGGGCATTATTCCTCATTTTGGGGCTAGTGAGCCGTCCAGCCGCCCTCGATCGGCAAGATTGCGCCGGTAATCGAAGCTGCATCTTCCGAGGCCAGGAACAGGCAAAGCGCCGCAACCTGGGCAACTGTCACGAACTGCTTGGTTGGTTGCGCCGCCAGAAGCACGTCCTTGATCACCTGTTCTTCAGTGATCCCGCGTGCCTTGGCCGTGTCCGGTATCTGCTTTTGAACGAGCGGGGTCAGCACATAACCGGGACAGACCGAGTTAACGGTGATGCCCTGCTCGGCGACTTCCAACGCGACCGTCTTGGTGAGGCCGGCGACCCCATGCTTGGCGGCGACGTAGGCGGATTTGTATGGCGAGGCGACAAGGGCGTGTGCGGATGCAACGTTGATGATGCGACCCCATTTGCGTTCCTTCATCGCCTGCAGGGCGCGCCGGATCGTGTAGAACGACGACATCAGATCGATCGCCACGACCGCCTCCCATTTCTCGATTGGGAACTCGTCGATCGGCGCGACATGCTGGATGCCGGCATTATTGACGAGGATGTCGATCGCGCCGAACTCGGCGATCGCTTTGTCCATCATCGCGGTGATCTCGCCCCCCTTGCTCATATCGGCATTGTCGTAGCGAACAGTCACCCCGTGATCGGAGGCAAGCTTTGCCCGCAGCAGTTCGATCTCACCGACATCGCCGAAGCCGTTCAGAACGATGTTGCAACCCTTGGCCGCAAAGGCCTCGGCGATGCCTTGGCCGATGCCGCTGGTCGAGCCGGTGATGAGTGCTGTCTTTCCTCTGAGCATGGTCGTTTCCTTCGGTTGGAGCCTCGGCCGGAGTGGCCGGCACTCGGCTACGAGCAACGCGCTTGCGCGCCCAGGTCTCGAGTTCTGCGTCAAGTATGGCGAGCGGCTCGAAGCAGCGGAAATGCCGTTGAGACATGGATTCGATAGCCGACGGTCAGATCATCGGCTCGGCGCCGGCGACCCCGTCGACGCTGCCGCGGCGAACGGGCGAAGGCGTTGACCGCCGGCGGGTGAGCTTGCCTCGCATGCAAGGCCGGCGGATCTCTGGCACATCTGCGCGCTCAGTTCTTTCTGATCGTCGAGGTCACGGACTGGATGACCTCGGTCGCCATCTTGAACTGCGCCTCGCGGTCGGTGATGCCATGCCGCTTGGCGATCCAATCGAAATCGCTATAGGCGGCGTAAACCGCACCATTCGCGGTCTGGTAAACCAGAACGCGCACCGGCCAGTCGAGGCCAGCTTCGGGATTGGAGGTAATGAAGGTCGTGCCGAGCGCGGGATTGCCAAACATCACCAGCCGCGACGGCCTGACATCGTTGCCGGCGTTGTTGCCAAGCGTGGCCTGGTCGATGACGCCGAAGAACTTGATGCCCTTCTTGAGCACATCCTTCTTGATGCGGGCGACGGTTTCGGCGACGGAATAGTCGCTTTTCACGGTGACGACACCGTCCGAAGCGGCGGCGGGGATGACAACCGCCATCAGCATGGCGGCGCCGGCAATCAGGGTTTTCAGGTAGGTGGTCATGTCAGTCTCCTTTGGTGGATGGTCAGATGTTGTGTCGTCAGCCTCTTACGTCTTTGGCGTTTGCAGCACGCGCGCGACAACGATGGCGCCAGCAAGGACCGCGGCGAGAACGGCCACGCATGTGGTCCAGCCGATCCGGTCGTAGATCTGTCCGATGACGAAGCTGCCTGCGAGCCCGCCCGCATAGTAGGAGGCGAGATAAATGCCGCTTGCGGCGGCGCGGTCGCGCGAGGCCGTCCGGCTGACGTGGCCCGTCGCTATTGCCTGCGCCAGGAAGGTGCCGATGGCGATCAGCGCCATGCCGCCGAGAACAATGGGAAGGCTGGTCGTGAGCAGCAGGAGCAAACCCAGGATCGCCAGCGCCAACGTCGAGCCAATGCCGATCCTTGGACCGAGGCTCGCGGCGACACGTCCGGCGAGCGGGGTGGTCAACATGGACGGCAGGAAAACGAAATACACCAGTCCCAGCGCCATCGGCGACAGCGACAGCGGCGCGGCGACCAGTTGGAAGTTCACATAGGTGAAAGTGCCTATGAACACGAAGAGGATCAGGAAGCCGACCGCGAAACAGGCGCGTAGCTCGGTGTTGCTCAGCGGACCTTTCCAGGCCGCGCGGGCAGGCTCACCCATCACTTCGGCGCGCATCATTGCAGATGTCTTCTGCAGCGTGAACCAGACCAGAGCCGCGCCAATCAGGTTGAGGGCGGCGAACGTCAGGAAATTGGTGGCGATGCCGAACGTATCGGCGACGGCGGCCGACATCAGCCGTCCGAAGAAGTTACTGGCAACGTTGCCGGTCACATAGGCCGCAAGTGCGCTCGTCGTCAGCCGCGCGGAAAAATGCTCCGCCAAGTAGGCCATCGTCAGCGTGAACGCGGTCGACATGCACAGACCCTGAGCGATACGCAGCAGGGCAAAGACGACGATGCTGTCGGTCTGCGATAGAAGCGTCGTCGGGATCGCCAGTACCGCAAGGCTGATCCAGATGCCGTTGCGGCGATCAAGGTTCTTGCCGAAAAGCGCCATCGCAATGCCGGCCACAGCCATGCCGAAAGTGCTGGCATTGACGGCAAAACCCATGGTCGCGCGGCTGACGCCGAATTTTATCACCAGCGAAGGCAAGATGGCCTGGGTGGCGAAAAGATCGACGAGCGTGAGAAACGCGATCAGGGCAATCAGGCCGAAGCGCCAGCTGTCCGCGCCAACCATGCGGAGCCGCGTCGGTTCAGTCTGATCACTGGTCGTCATGACAGGGCTCTGTGGCCACGTCCCCAGGCGATCACCCGAGGACGCGCTTTCAGTTGCTGATGCTGGAACTTGCTCGCCGCAACGAGCGGCTTACATCATGTGGTCTTCGTGCATCGCCGGCGGCAGGACGTCGGCTGAATAGAGCACCGCAGGCACCTTGCCGTTGTTCTTCCACCAGTGGGCGAGCTGACCGAACTCGGCAGTCACGTCGCCAGCCGGATGCTCGATGCCGACCTTGCAGGTGCTGCGATATTCGGTGATCGAGCCTTCGACGACGATGATGTTGGCCGGGCGAACATTGTGCTCATGCCACGGCACGACACCGCCGGGCTGAATGACGAGCTTGCGAAGGCGCAGCATGTTGCCTTTCCAAGCTTCGCCCTTGCTGCTCAGATCGATCGCCGAGAGAACGGTATCAACAACGCCAACGGGCTTGCTTGGATGTTCCTGGATGTCGGTCGTGGCGGCCTGGCCAACAGGGCAGTCGCCGGCGAAAGCCGGGGCCGCGGAAAAAGAAGCAGTCGCGGCAAGCAGCCCGACCGCAAACGCAAGGTTGAGTTTCTTGGTAGCCATCTTGTATTTCTCCAGTTTCTTGGTAGCCATCTTGTATTTCTCCTTTGTCGGTGCCCAAACGCGGGGGGCGGGGCATGACAGGGAGACTGACCGGAGCAGCAAGGAAAGAGAAATGCTGACTGGCTTTCAATTCGATACCTGAAATCTATCATCGGCCGCTGCGGCTGCACGAAACGCGCACGGCAAGATTTGCCGTGCGACATCAGACTTTCTTCGATTTTGCTTCAGGCTGCGGTTTTGCGGATTGCCATCGGTATGGCGCTTGTCGTCCAGCCGTGTGCCTTGACGCTGCTGACGAAGGCCGAGGCAGCCGGCGAGAACCGGCGCCCTGCGACGACGACCAGAGATACCTCCCGCCAGACCTCGGGATCGATAACCGGTCGCACCTGTAGGCCGGGGATCACGGCGCTGAATTCGGGGATAAAGCAAATTCCCAGGCCGCCGGAAACCATGTTCTGAATCCAGTCCTCACGCTCGCTGGCGTAGGAGATCCTGAGCTTCACGCCGCGATCGTTGCACAGCCCGGCAAGATGATCGCGATATTCGCAGTTGAGACGCCTGAGATAGTTTTCACCGTCGAGTTCGGAGATGGCGACACTGTCGTTGCGAGCCAGCCGATGACCGTTGGGAAAGGCCAGGACAAAGCGTTCGCGATAGAGCGGGGTGACATCGAACCGGTCCGGAAAGCTGTCGCTCGACGCCATGATTGCGACGTCGATTTCCCCAGATTCAAGCAGTTGGGAAAGCGATGCCGGCACGCCCTCGACCAACTGAAGCTGGATGCCTTGCTGGCGTCGATTGAAGTCGGTCAGAAGGCCAGTGAAACGGCGCGGACCGATGGTGCACATGACGCCAACTTTGAGGTTGGCGTTTTCCAGGCACAAGAATCTCGACGCTTCCTGCCGCACTCCGGTCAGTTCGTCGAGGATCTGCTGGAATCGCGGTCGCAGCAGCACGCCCAGGTCCGTCAGATGGGTCAGGTTTCGTTCGCGGCGAAACAAAAGGCCGCCGACCTCGTCCTCAAGCTGCTGGATGGCACGCGAGAGCGCCGGCTGGGTGACGTTGCACTTTTCGCCAGCGCGCGTGAAGTTTCGCGTCTCGCACACCGCAAGGAAGTAGCGGATGTGATGAATGTCCATGCCGATTGTTCCCGAGTTGCAAACGAGGCTTTTCCTAGCTTCGTAGCCTGCCGCAAAGCCTGTCTCGGCGCCAATGCACTGCGGCTATAAAGTCAATAGCAGTCTGTCATGGCGCGATCATCGCGCGTTGCAGACATCGTATGCGACGCTGGGGGGCGAGTGATCTCGAAGCTGAAGGTTCGCCGACGACCATCGTGGCGCCGGTTCAAAGCAAAATCGCGGGATCTTGCCCAGAATGGCAAAATCTTGCGACGCGCACGCGATGGCAGCCAATGCAATCCGCCTATGGAGTTCATGCCACCTTGGCATTTCGCCAACAGGAGATGATGCGGCAGTCTCTTCCTCAAAAGCCCTGGCTGGCGTTTTGGGATGGAGACCAAGAAGATGCATTTCCCGACTGGAACCGAGACCGACAAGGCCGTCATCGCCGGCGCAAGCCCTGTTGTGCAAGACACGCAGCTCGTCGACATCGTCCTGCCAAGTGACGCAAATGGCGCGTTTGTCTGGGGCGTGCTCGACCGCCTGCTTGACGAGCCCGGCCTTTCTTTTGGCAACATCACCGCGTCCGGTTTCGGGGCGATGGAGGCGGCGGTTCTGGCCTATGGGCTGGCTCTGGGCGGTCGGCGTGGCGCACGGACGGCGCTCACCAACTTCTGGCGACGCGTCAGTCACGCATCGATGTTTTCAGCCGATACAGCCAATCCGCTGAGATCGATACTGGAACAGTCAATCGACATTGCGGATATCCGGAAGAAAAGCTGCCCGGTGAGCCTCAATATCCTGGCTTCAAATGCCCGCACCGATGCTGTGAAGATTTTCACCAACGAGCAATTGTCGCTCGACGCGATCTTGGCCGCGGCCACAATCCCGTTCCTCTTCCCGGCCGTGGAGATCGACGGCGACACCTATTGGGGCGGCGGCGACCTTTCGGTTTTACCGTTTGTCCACCCGGTTGAAGCCGGCCATCGGCTGATCGTCGCCGGCAAGCCTTCGTTATTCGTGACGCCGTGCGCGGATCGCCGCCTTGCCGCCAGTCATTGTGCGATGAAGTGCACGCCGATTCACGCCATGTTCGACAGTCGGCGCCAGGCTGGCGCAGCGCTGTTTTCAAGGCCCTGGACCGATTGGGGTGACCTGACCGACACGCGTGACAGAGGACGGGAACGAGTTGAAGACTGGCTTCTGACAGATCATCTCGCCGTGGACGAACGCCCTGCCGTCGACAGCAAAAACCGATACGTCTAGGCGCCTTCTCTCCCGCCTAGCCGCGCCTGCTTCGCCCCTCACGAACGCAGGCGCCAAGCCCTCCGGTTCCTCGCGGAGGGCTTTTTGCTTGGCGCCGCTTCAACATAGTGAGCGCGTATCAAATCCATGCCGAGACAGCATTTCAGCTTGGGGTTCTGATCAGGGACACTGCTTGCAGACAGGCCGCAAGGTCAGTCTTTCCATCGAAACGCAACCAGGAGACACGTCTGTGATCGACACCAAAACCCTCATCGGATCGGCCCTCGCGGCCGCCACCTCGCTGGCCGCCACGGCGGCCTATAGCGGCCCCGCCGCCCAGCCCAACTTCGCCTTCGAGAAGTGCTACGGCGTCGTCAAGGCTGGCCAGAACGACTGCCAGACCGCAACGCATTCATGCGCCGGCACCGCCACCGCCGACAACCAGCGGGATTCCTGGCTCTACGTGCCCGCAGGCAGCTGCGCGAAGATCGCCGGGGGCAGCGACAAGCCGAAAGCCTGAGCAATCCAGACTTCGAGCCAACCCTCTAGAATGGAGCAGACCGATGTCCCGTGCGTTTCACTCCCTCGCGATCCCCGCAACGGCGGGCATCGGTCTTCGCTCGCCTCACATCAGCGAAATGCTGACCCGACGGCCTTCCGCAGGCTGGCTCGAGGTTCACGCCGAAAACTACATGGGAGACGGCGCCGGCGTCGAAGCGCTGGAACGACTGCGCCAGACCTATCCGCTGTCGGTGCATGGCGTTGGCCTGTCGCTGGGCAGCGCAAGGGGCGTGGATCACGACCATCTCCAAAGGCTGCGCAAGGTTTGTGAGCGATTCCAGCCCGATATGGTTTCAGAACATCTCGCCTGGAGTGTCGCCGACGGCGCCTACCTGAACGACCTGCTGCCGCTGCGCTATGACGAAGAGGCGCTGGCGATCGTGGCGCGCAATGTCGAAACCGTCCAGGACACGCTGAAGCGGCGTGTGCTCATAGAAAATCTGTCCGCCTATGTCGCCTTTGCGGACTCCTCGATGAACGAGGCCGAGTTCCTGGCCGAGCTCGTCACGAAGACCGGCTGCGGTCTGCTGCTGGACGTCAATAATGTCCAGGTCTCGGCGCATAACCTGCAATATGATGCAAAAGCCTTTATCGATGCACTGCCGGAAGGGGCTATCGGTGAAATCCATCTTGCCGGCCATGCGACCAATCAGGTCGGGGCCGACACCGTGCTTATCGATGATCACGGCTCACGTGTGCCACCGGTCGTTTGGACGCTCTACCAGCATGCCATAACCCGGCTCGGACCGCGCCCTACCCTGATCGAATGGGATACGGACGTTCCCATTCTCGATGTGCTGCTTGGCGAAGCCATGTGGGCCGACATGCTGTCCGCTTCGATCATGTTCAACCGCAAGCAGGCCGCGAGACAAACCGCGGCAGCCGCGCCCCGGCCGATGCCCACCCTCCTCCCCTTTGAAGGCGTGAGGACCAGTATGCCCGTGCTTGCTGCTTTTGCCGCCGCCAAGGCCGGCGCGCCGATAGCGTTGCCGCCAATAGAGGGAGGATACCATGCTGCCGCTTGAAGACCTTCAGACCATCCTGGCACGTTCGGTGCTTGCAATAGAGCCGTTCGACGCTGCAAAGCTGCTGACCGCCGGCAGGGCCGATCCGCTGGCGCGGCTGCGCGTTTATCAGAACAACACGCGCAGTTCGCTGACAGCTGTGTTGATGGCCGTCTTTCCCGTCACGGTTCGCCTTGTCGACGAGCGCTTCTTCCGGTTCGTGGCAAGCGAGTTCATTCGGCGCCATCCGCCGGCAGAGTCGCGGCTGGCGCACTATGGTGCCGGCTTCCCGCGATTCCTGAAATCGATCGATACGCTGTCCGATATGCCTATCGTCGCCGAGACGGCACGGCTCGAATGGGCCATCGCCGAAGCGCTCGACGCAGCATCCCCGCCAGCCCGCACCCTCACCGAATACGACAACACCGACGTGGGGCCGGCGCCGGATATCCTGCTGCAGCCATCTCTACGGCTGATCGTTTCGCATTGGTCGATCTTGTCGGTCTGGATGTTCCACCAGCAGGGCGCCTCGGTCGAACGACCAGGCGAGTGGAAGCGGCGGCCGGAACGCGTGGCGCTATGGCGGACCGGCGAGAGCGTTCGACTCGTGCTTCTCGATCGCGCGAATTTCGCGTTCCGCCACGCACTCAAGCACGGCTTTGGCCTGGAACAGGCCATAGCCCGCGCATTGGCACTCGATCCCGCATTCGATCTTGTGTCCGCACTCGTCCGCCTGTTCGGCGACGGGCTCGTCACCGGCGTGCGAATTCCCGCACGACCTTTCGCAATCTGATGGAGATAACCATGACGGCGATCCCTGAATATTCCTCGTCTACCCAGCACGGCCTTGTCGGCCTCTACCGACGTGCCATCAGGCTGCCGGAGCGCATACCGTTTTCGCTCGTTCAGCTCGCCGCCCGCATCGCGGTCGCGCACGTGTTCTGGCTATCCGCCCAGACGAAGCTCGCATCATGGCCGGTAACGCTGCAGCTGTTCGCCAACGAATACAATCTGCCGTTCGTCGATCCCGCAATTGCTGCGCCGCTGGCCACCGCGGCCGAAATCACAGGCTCAGTGCTCCTGTACTTCGGGCTGTTCTCACGTCTCGGCGCTCTGATGCTGCTCGGTGTTGTTTCCGTTATCCAGATCTTCGTTTTCCCGGAGAACTGGGCCGAGCATCTGCTGTGGACTTCGCTACTGCTTCTCGTGCTGACGCGTGGCGCAGGCGTCTTCTCGCTCGACCATATCGCCGATCGGATCTTGCGCACGAGACCATGAGGGGTTGCGGCATTGGCGAGGGCCAGTCCCCGAGCCGGTTCCAATCCGCACTATGCCATATTGCCGGACATCGATAGGATCTCGCCGCTGCAATGACCGATCGTCCCTGAAAAACGGCACTTCGCGCTAGCTAGCCGTCGCGCCAGATCAATCGCTCAAACCATCCCATTCGCACGTCGTTGCCGCCGATCACCGCACGGATCGCTGAGCGGGCTTTCCGCCAGAATTTCTGTACTAGCTGTGATGTGTGTCTTCGATGAGATGGAGAGTTGTAGCGGAAAGGCCCAATGTTTTCTTTCGAACGCCATGAGCTTAGCCGAGATAAATAAATTCACCCGTGAAGACTTTCGGGTAAGCCTTTGATATTTTTGACAATGGTGGGCCCGGAGGGAGGTCGTCTTTTCAACAAAAACAACCAATTAGCGGGTGGTTCGCCCAGCCATATGCTTCGTATGTTCTCGTATTCGGTGGCGATCCTAGCGCCGGGGATTCCGAATGATGCCCCCGCACTCGCGCGACACGTTGTCGGAATTAAAACAGCGGATCACGTAGGACTGCAAGTATGTTGCGGGACCACCGATACCAACACTCGCTTCGCAGCGACACATGGCTGTAAAGGACGCGGTCGTGGCGCAGCAGTGCCAGCCACTGGCGGCTGCTCGGGTGCAGCATTGCCGTCCTGTTCTACGGACGAAGCAAATCCGAGAGATTGTCTGACTTTTCTATTTTGTCTGTGAGGTCGAGCCCCGACAGGAGGTCGACCAGATGGCTGGTCATCAGGTCGGCCGCTTGGGAACTACGCCCCGCTTCGATTGCATCGACCAGAGCGTGATGGGCGTGTTTCTCACAGGTCGCGTCGCGCCGTTTCCAGTAGAGTGCGATGATGAGAGAAGAATGAGAGACAAGGTCGCGAACGAATTTGGTGAACACCGAATGTGCAGCGATTTCGGCGACGCCTACGTGGAAACGTGCCGACAGCATGATCGCCTCACTGTCCCGGCCGGCGTGAAGTGCTTCATGCTCCCTCTCGAGATGCTGCCGCAACTGCGCAATGTCGGATGGCACTGCTGCCTTCGCGGCAAGCCAAGCCACCTTTGGTTCAATCAGCGCTCGTGCCTCGAATACCTCTCGCGCTTCCACCGTCGATGGCTGGGCCACGAAGGCGCCGCGGTTTGGCTCCAGCCGCGCCAACCGGTCATGAGCCAGAGCTTGCAGGGCGGCACGAATGACGGTTCGGCTCACCGAATAGATCGACGCCAGCTCATCTTCCGGCAGCTTGGTGCCAGGGGCGAGACGGTGGCTGACGATGGCATCTCTCAGACCATAGTAAATCGGCGACCAGCGGGCTGCCGGTTTTTCGTCGCGGTCTTCTTCTCTGAGCACTGTCAACATGCTTCTCAACGCGCAGGCACGATACTGCCTGATTCATCCCTAACAGCTCAACGGTCGATGCAATCTAGTATCGCTTACGTGGCGGTCAATCCCGGGACACAGTATCTCAATTTGTGGGGCCAGGCGCGTTCTGGGTCGGCGGTATAGCTGCCGCAGCGCCCGCCGGAGACAGCGATTCATAGATGCCCGAAAACCGTTTGCCGCGGGGAGCAGCGTAGCCACCAATCTTCGATGTCCTCAGACCGACTCTGAAAAGGCTCTCTGCCAAGGTGACCGCGCAGGCGACACCGTCGAGTACGGGAACGCCGTGTTCCTCCGATAGGCTGCTTGCCAGATCGGCCATGCCTGCGCAGCCAAGAACGATCGCCTCCGCCCTGTCCTCGTTGATGGCGCGCGCGATCTCGTCCGAGATTCTGGCCCTGGCGTCCGAGCCCGGCAGTTCGAGATCGAGCACGGCAACTTCCGACGACCTGACTTTCGCGCAGCGCGACGCGAGGCCGTATTTCGCCAGGTTGTGCTCGATCGCGGGGACGGAGCGGGCGAGCGTCGTCACGACGCTGAACTTGCCGGCGACGAGACTAGCGAGGTGGAAGGCGGCCTCGCCGATGCCGATGACCGGGGCCTCGGCGGCGCAACGTGCCGCGTCCAGCCCGGTATCGTCGAAACATGCGATGACATAGGCATCGATAGCGGCCGCCTTGCTCATTTCGGCGACGATACCCGGAATAGCGAAGACTTCGTCGTAATAGCCTTCGATGCTCGGCGGACCATCGCCGGGATTCACCGAAACGATTTCCGTCCCGGCAGAAGCGACGCTCGCCGCGACCTTGCCGATCTTGGCGGTCATCGATGCGGTCGTGTTGGGATTGATGACGAGTATGCGCATGCCGATCAGCCTCAAATCTCGCCGCCGAGATAAAGATGCTTGACCCGTTCGTCGGTCAGCAAATCAGCGGAGTTCCCACTCAGCGCAACGCTGCCGGTAGTCAGCGCATAGGCTCTCTGGGAAATGCGCAGCGCCATGCGTGAGTTCTGCTCGACCAGCAGAACGCTGACTTTCTCGTCGCGATTGATCGCCACGATCGAGCGGGCAAGGTCCTGGACGAGCTTGGGCGCGACGCCCAGCGACGGCTCGTCGAGCAGCAGCAGACGCGGCTTGGCCATCAGCGCGCGGCCGATGACCAGCATCTGCTGCTCGCCGCCGCTCATCGTGCCGGCGGCTTGCGAATAGCGCTCCTTGAGGCGGGGGAAGCGGCCAAGCACCATTTCCAGCGAGCCAGCGATCTCGGCCTTGTCGGATCGGGTGAAGGCGCCCATAAGGAGATTGTCCTTGACCGACATGTAAGGGAAGACACGGCGTCCCTCCGGCACCATGGCGATCCCCATCTTGACGATCGCATCGGGGGCGGCGGCGTCGATGCGCCGGCCATTGTAGTGGATCTCGCCGGACTTGATCTTGCGCAGCCCAGTAATGGCGCGAAGGATCGACGACTTGCCGGCGCCATTGGCGCCGACCAACGCGACGGTCTCGCCCTCATTGACTTCCAGCGACACGCCCTTCAGCGCGTAGACGTGATCATAGTAGAGTTGGACATCAGCAAATTTCAGGATCTGGTTCATAGCCCGATGGCCTCGTCTTCGCTGCCGAGATAAGCCTCGATCACCTTGTCATTGTTCTGGATTTCCGCTGGCGTTCCCTCGGCGATCTTCTGGCCGAAATTCAAGACGACGATGCGGTCAGAAATCTTCATTACGGCAGGCATATCGTGCTCGACCAGAAGGATGGTGAGGCCGCGCTCGCGCAACCGTCTGACCATCGCCACCATTCTCATCGTCTCGTCGTGGTTCATCCCGGCGAAGGGCTCGTCAAGCAGCAGGATCGACGGGCTCGTGGCGAGGCCGATGGCGATGCCGAGAGCCCGCAAGTGACCGTGCGGCAAGTTTCGGGCGATTTCGCCGGCGAGCGACGACAGGCCAAGCAACGCCAGAATCTCGTCGGCTGATGCGCCAAAGGCTGCCTCGTCGGCCTTAGCCGTGCCAGTACCGAGGAAGAAGCCAAGCAGGCTCGCGGTGGAGCGCAGATGGTGAGCGATGATGACGTTGTCGCGCACGCTCATGTTTTTGAAGATCGTCGTTTCCTGAAACGTCCGGACGACGCCTTTGCGCGCGGCTATGTGCGGCGCGAGATCGGAGATGCGCTCGCCCTTTAAGCGCACTTCGCCCGATGTCGGCCTGAGGAACGACGAGATCAGCTTGAATAGCGTCGACTTGCCGGCGCCGTTGGGACCGATGACCGACAGAATCTCCTTCTCGCGCACCGAAAAGGAGATGTTGTTGACCGCGACGAGACCGCCGAAGCGTTTCGTCAGAGCCGAGACCTCAAGCAGATCGGCCATGGCTCAACCCTTCTTCCGGGTCGTGGCCGCAAGGCTGAGCAGCCCATTGGGCAGAAACAGCATCAGCACGATCATCAAGGTCGAGTAGATCAGAAGCTGGAACCGGCCAGTCTGGAACAGGAGGTCCCAGCCGAAATAAAGCACCAGCGTGCCGAGCATCGGCCCGAATACGTAGCCGAGCCCGCCGAGGAAGCAGTTCAGCATGAAGTTGACAGAGTCGGTGACCGTGAAGCTCGACGGATAGATCGACTGCGAGATGGCGGCGAAGATCGCACCGGCGACGCCGCCGAAGAAGGACGAGACGGCATAGGCTATGACGCGCAGATAGGCGATATTGACGCCGATCGACGAGGCCAGATCTTCGTTCTGCTGGAGCGACTGGCAGAGCTTGCCGACGCGCGAATGAACCAGCCGGTACACCACCGCGAAACAGACCAGCATAAGCGCGACCGCCAGCAGGTAGAAGGCCAGCCGAGAATTATGCAACGTGGCGAAATCCGGGATGATGGTGAGGCCCAGAATCGTGAGCGCCCCAGGCAGCGGGATGCTGACCATGCCCTTGGCACCGTTGGTGATCGGCAGCGCCAGCGCCAGAAGCCGCGCAACCTCGGTCAGCACCAGCGTCACCATGGCGAAGTAGACGCCGCGCAGGCGCAGGATCGGCAGGCCGATAAGTACGCTTGCGGCCGCGCAAAACAGGCCGGCGACCGGCAGCGTCAGCCAGAACGACCAGCCATAGGTCACCACAAGTATGGCCGAGACGTAGCCACCCATCAGCGCATACGCGCCCTGGCCGATATTGATCCGGCCGATGTAGAAAGTGAGCCACACGCCGGCACTGGCGATGCTAAGCAACGCCACCGAGGTGAGCGTGTAATAGAGGTCGATCCGGCCGCTGGCCGAGATCAGAACCGGCACGGCGATGAAGACGATCGCCAGAAAGGCGGCAACCGGGGCGATTTTCACGCTACGCGTCATGGCACCATCAACCCCACGGCTTGCCCATCAGCCCGTTGGGGCGGATCGACAGGAACACCATCAGCGCGGCGAAGATGACGAGGTAAGTGACGTCGCCATATTGGCGCAGCACGGTGAGGCCGACCGACTCCATCATGCCAAGGATGAAGCCGCCGGCGATCGCACCGCCGACAACGCCGGCGCCGCCGATCATCACCATCATGAAGGCCTTGATCGAGATCGGCCCGCCGATGCCGGAATTGACGCCAGTGATGGTGACCAAAAGACCGCCGACGATGCCCGCCAGCATGGCGCCCATGGCGAAGCCGATCATCGAATAGCGGTCGACCTGAACGCCCATCAATTGGGCGGCGACCCGATCCTGGGCCAGCGCCCGCATGGCTCGCCCGACCCTGCTGTACTGCATGTAGAGGACAAAGGCCGCGATGAAGACCAGTGCGAGCACGCCGACGACCATACGGTCATAGGGCATGATGATGCCGCCCTCGTTGAACACGCCCTTGACGATCTTGGGGACACCGCGCTGTTTTTCACCGAACAACAGCAGGATGACCGCGTCAAAAAAGAATGCCGTTGCCGCCGCGAGCAGCATTGTGCTTTCTTCGCGTAGACTTCGCCTGATGACAGTTCGGAAGAGGAATTTCTCCATCAGCGCGCCGACGACAGCGAGCGTCACGCCGGACGCCAGCAGCGCCACAACAAAAGGCAGCCCGAGTTGTCCGTAGATTGTGTAGGTGATGAACCCGCCCAGCACATACATCTGCCCATGGGCGAAGTTGAGCACGTTCATCAAGGCGAAGATAAGCGTGAGCCCCAGTGCGATCAGCGCATATTGGGCACCGAGGTAGAATCCGTTGGCGATGACCTGTTCCATTGACGCCT
Source organism: Mesorhizobium sp. M0800 (assembly GCF_040320095.1). NCBI lineage: Bacteria > Pseudomonadati > Pseudomonadota > Alphaproteobacteria > Hyphomicrobiales > Phyllobacteriaceae > Mesorhizobium > Mesorhizobium sp. M0800. Next base: position 4,494 of record NZ_JAMYOZ010000044.1, on the reverse strand, counting down.
TCGATCTTCCGAGGGACCCGGAACATGCTCCGGGCCCCCGGCAACGCGGGAGGAAATAACCGCAGGAACCTAACCCTAATCAACCGAGCCGACGAACAGGGTCTGGAAGGCGCCGTCCTTGTACTCATTGACAACCATCGGCACCGCGAGCTGACGCTTCTGGCCGAAAGAGGTCGTCCCAACATAGCTCAGCTTGGCGTCGCCTTTCAGGTAAGGGTTGGGAGCCGAGAAGGTGTCGATGGTCTTCTTGAACTCCTCGACATTGTCGATTGCCGCCGGATTGGCCTTCAGCGTTTCGAGGATGTATTCGAGCGCATAGACCTTGGTATTGGACTCGTCATTGTATTCGCCGAACATCTTGGTGTAGCGGTCGACGAATTCCTTCATCGTGTCGGAGGCGATTTCCGGCGTGGAGGCGCCACCGACGGAGATGAAGCCGTTGGCGTACTCGCCAGCGCCCTCCTCCAGAACCTTGGCGTCCTGCGCCGTTTCGGTCGAGATCAGGCCCTCGAAACCGAGCTCACGGGCGGCGCGGATGAGCAGCGGCGCATTGGCGGGCGCGACGCCGGATAGCACCAGCAGGTCGGGCTTCAGCGAAACGATCGGCGTGAGCACCGGCGTGAAGTCGCGCGTGTCGTTCTGATAGGTGTCGTTCTGGGCGACAATCTCGAGGCCCAACGCCTTGGCTGCCTCGACGCCACCATCGCGCTGGCTCAACGGATCCGATTCATTGGCGGCAACGAAGGCGATCGTCTTCACCCCCTTTTTTTCCTTGAGATATTTGTAGATCGCCGGGCCCGATTGATAGTTGGCGATCATGCCGAGCACGGCATTCGAGGCAGGCTTCTGATAAAGCGCCTTCGGGAAAGCGTACGGGAAATAAATGATGCCGTTGGCCTCGGCGACCGGACGCACGGCGGCGGCACCGTCATCGACATTCGGGCCGACCACATAGTGGATGCCCTCCTGAGCCATCTTCTCCATGCCGGCGATGGCGCGCTTTGGGTCTTTCTGATCGTCGAAGGTAACGATGTTGACGTTGTAGGTGCTGTCACCGATCTTGACGCCGCCGGTTTCGTTGAGCCAGGCGGCACGCGTCTGCATTGATCGCACATTCGATGTGCCCCAGGCGGCGGCGGAGCCGCTGGTGACACCGACGAATCCGATCTTCAGTTCCTTGTTCTGGGCCTGCACGGACGGGATACCCATGGCGGCGATGGCCAGGGTCGAGACGGCGCCAAGCGCCATCGATTTGAGAGTCGCGCGTCGGTTGATCATTCTGCATTCCCCTTCTGGTTATCGCGCTTTGTGTTTTGCTCATCGGCTGCGCGGATGTCTTAAAGGGAAACCTGGATTGGAAAATTGTCAACATTATTCTTCATTTTCGTATACAATCGTGCGCAAGGTGTGCGAAGGAACGCTTGCGGATTTAGCGTCCGATGCTGTCGTACTGTCCACCACCCGCACCCTCGTCGCGCTATGCCGACGTCGATTTGCCGTCGAGGAGACCAACAGGGTCTCTTGCGACTCTCCCGCCCGGAGCGGCGGCGACTCTGATTTCCGCCTAGGTAGAGAGGAAGAGGTGGCGAAGCCGAGCGAACGCAGCGCGCGGATTAGGTCGCGAGCGATTGCAGAACGCCGGGGTCGGGAGGAGATGCTGCGGCTGACGTCCATCGGAACGAGCGAAGCGACGGGTCGTCAACGTTCTCAAGGAGATGATACCGCTGAGATTGCTGTTCGCTTCGTTTCCGACCTGGCCAGCGTTACACGCTCGGCCCAATGATGCGATCGTTGCTGGCGATCCCCAGGAGATCATTAAGGTGATCGATGCGTGGACGTTCGCCTGTGATATCCTCGAGGAAGCGCAATTGGATGTTGATCGCCACGGAAGGCGGATAACAGCTTGCACTTCGCTAGGTCATTGGCGCTCCATTTCCACCTCTGTCTCTAGACTTTCGATGTCGCGGGAGATCGAAGCGACAGCCAGCGTGCGCCCTTTGCGCTTGAAGCGCAGCAGGCAATCTTTGGCAATGATGTCTCCATCGACCGCGATCTCGTCCCATTGTCCGGCATGACCGACATAGTTGATGGGAATATTAATGCTGGCTCCAAAAGAACGGCACGGCGACGAATTTCTCGCGATGGCCGAGTATGTTGAGTGCTGCGGTTTGCCCCTGCCTCTCTGCTACCACCCAATGCTCGACCCGAATGTTCTCGCCAGTGTGAGGATCGGGCCACCGCGCAATGTCACCGGCGGCGAAGATCCCTGGCGCGCTCGTCTCCAGAAACGCGTTCACGACGACCCCGTCGTCAACGGTCAGCCCTGCCTTCTCGGCAAGCCCAGTCCGCGGTCGCACGCCGATGCCGACGACGACGAAATCTGCCGTCAACGTATTGCCACTACTTAGTTTCACGTTGGTGCCGTCGATGCTGCTCGCGGTATCTTCGAGACGGAATAAGACACCATTCTGCTCATGGAGGGCGCGGAGGAAGTCGCCCATTTGCGGACCAAGGACCCGCTCCATGGGCCGTCTCTCCGGTGCCACGACATGAACTTCGATGTCGCGCAAGCGCAGGGCCGCGGCAACTTCCAGGCCAATGAAACTGGCGCCAAGCACGACGGCGCGGCGCGCAGTCGTGGCTCGCTCGATGATCGCCTTGCAATCTGCGAGCGAGCGCAGCGTGTGAACCTGTGGCTGGTCGGCGCCGGGGATAGTGAGGCGGACCGGTTCGGCTCCGGTCGCAAGCAGCAGCCTGTCATAGGGGGTCCGGGCGCCATCAGCGAGTACAACCTCGCCAGAACGTGCATCGATGCTGACGACGTCCGCATTGAGATGCAGATCGATATCGTTCTTTGAGTAGAAGCTCTCCCGGCGGAGCGGGATCCAATCCTCCGGTGCTTTGCCGGCGAGGTAATCTTTGGAAAGATTGGGCCGATCAACGGGTGGCGCTTCGTCGTTGCTGAGCATGACGATGCTGCCATGATAGTGCTCGCGCCGCAGTTTTTCGGCCGCTGCGAAACCGGCCGCGCCGCCGCCGACAATGACGATATTCTCGGGAACCTGGCCGGAGCCTCTATCGCGCTGCTTCGGTGCCGTCCGCTTGCGCTTCTCGCCCACAAATATCCGTTCATCGCGTAGTTCCACCGACCAGCATGCGATTGGATTGAAGGCGGGGGCATGCAAGGCCTCGCCAGTGCGCAAATCGAAGCACGCGTGATGCCACGGACACCGGACAGTATCCCCCACCACAAGACCGTCGACGAGCGGCCCACCGTAATGTGTACATGCCGCCCCGATGGCGAAGACCTCAGCCCCGCGGCGCACCAGCAGTACCTGCTCGTTGCCACAATGGCCGACGAACTTGCCGCCATCGGGAAGATCGGCGAACGCGACGCCCTGGACCAGATCCGGCCCGTCTAATTTGGAATGACCTTCAGCCATTTTCTTCTCCCTTGGCGATACAGTGTCAAATCGCCTGGACGGCTAAGAAGCGGGAAACCTTCAGGTCCGCCGGCCTCGGAATACCTTCCGCCTGGCTAGTGCGCCTTCAGGTGCCCGACACCGCTTGTGCCCAAACGTCCGACCACATCATTTGTTGCCAGTGGGCGGCATGCACGCTTGAATTTCCGATCTCGTGCCCTTCGGCGACGAGCTTGCGGCAGCGCCTTTGTCGTCCTTGTGGGTCTGAAGGCCGTGCGCAGCCTAATAGATCGTCTGGCGTGAGGCGCGGCCCGCCAATCGAGCCAGCTTTGGGATGGACCTATCTATGGCGCGTGTAGGGAATGGGGTAAAATAAGCCGACAGCGGGCTCCGAAGGGTCGCAGTTGTTGTGAGTCTCAACGGTCGGAAAGTGCGAGCCAAGTTCAGATGTGTGAGCAGGGATTTGCATAAGTTCGTCCGTTGACTGGAAGACTGCACGAATGCGGCACGCTCGCGCAGCAAATCGATCGGCAGTCCTCGGGAGCCTACCATAAATCAATAAAATCAACGCGATACACCGTGGTTCGCCAATATTTGACTTGGCCAACCAAACCAAAATGTGATGCTAAGTCATTGATAAATAACGACAATGGTGGGCCCGGAGGATGCGCCAAAAACATTGATTTCATTGGCGTTTTCGTGGACCAGAATCGCCAGTATTCCCGCATCGTTCCGTACGGTCCTGCGACCGACGACCGAATATATCGGAAACCGTTATCGCCTCGCACCCTCGAATAGCATCAAACGGCGCCTCACGACACCCGTCGACCGCCCCATCGTAGGAACGAAAACGGAACTTTCGTGTGCAGTTTTGCTCCAACGTGGTCCGAATTGCGGATTCGCCGCACTACGCAGTCTCGGCAATTTTCAGCACTGCGTCGATCTCGGCCATCACCGTTGCCGGCGGCCGCCCTTTCTCCAGCGCACCGAGATTGTCCTCGACCTGCTCGGGCCGCGCGAAGCCGGGAACCGGCAGGGCGATTGCCGACTTGGCGAGTATCCAGCCGAGCGC
>NZ_JAMYOZ010000043.1:0-37761 GCF_040320095.1 Mesorhizobium sp. M0800 | reverse complement strand
GCGGATGGCCGCCTGTCACCTCTGATCAAATACAGCCTCACCGGCGCTGCCGACGAAGCGTCAGCCTCGAAACCCGCGCCCTCCCGCGCGAGCGGGTTAGTTCACTGGCGCAACGTGCTCGTTCTGGCAGATGAGACGAACGGCAACTTCCGCCCGATCTCGGCCATTGGCGGCAGCCTGCTGATTGAGTTTTGTACCTAAGGCGCTTTTTGGGACGTGGCCGGTCTCGAAGCAGGTCAGGTACCGAGTTCTTCGACTTCCTCGACGAGTTGCGGACGCATGTGCAGATAACGCGTCGCCTTTCGCTTGGCGATGATATCGGCCCAGACGCGTTCCACTTGTGTGGCGGCCAACCCCGCCGCCTGCCCCACTACCTCAGCCGCCATGCCGTTGTTGAGACCGTAAAGGCAAATATCCATACGGTCATATGGAAGCGAGAAGTAGAACTCCTCCTGTGTCTGCGCCAGCGAGTAGGTATCGGTGGTCGGCGGCCGGTTCCGGATTTCCTCCGGAACGCCGAGATGGGGCGCCAGCGCATAGACCTGCGTTTTATAGAGGTGGGCGATCGGCTTGACGTCCGCGGCGCCGTCACCATTCTTCACGAAGAATCCCTGATCATATTCCAGCCGGTTCGGTGTTCCAAGAACGGCGAAGTTCAGACGATCAGCATGATAGTATTCGATCTGCTTGCGGGTGCGCTGCTTCATATTGGTAGCGGCGACGACGCCGAGATAGACAGGCAACGGCATTCTCAGTTTCGTCTGCTTGCCTTCGGGATCCTGCACCACCAGCGACGAGATATTATAGCCTTGGCCCTCGAGCGCGTTCGCGATCACGATCTTCGAGGCCCAGCCTTCGCCGTATTCCGGGACCAATTCGCGGATGAAGGCGTCGCGGCGCTGGTAGCAGCCCATCGCGCGCAAGGCCGGCCCGATATCCTCCGTCACAGCCTCGACACCAAAAGTTTCGGCGACGAGGCGGCCGAGCCGCAGGCTTTCGGGATCAGAATCGCTTTCCGGCATGAACAGGCAAAGCACATTCCGCGGACCGACGGCACGTGCGGCCAACGCGACCGACACGCTCGAATCGATCCCGCCCGAAAGACCGAGCACAAGGCCCCGCTTGCGAAGCCCGCGCAACTGCTGGCGCAAGGCCGTTACGATACGGTCCGTTTCAGCGGCTGGGTCGATCGCCAGAGCCTTCGCCACAAAGGTCCGCGCGTCCTCGGTCGGGCGAACATTCATTGCGCGGCCTCCATCATCTCTGCCGCAAGCCGACGGCTGACCTTGCCGGTATCCGTCTTGGGCAGCTCGCGGCGAAACTCGACGATCTTGGGCACCATGAAGTCCTCAAGATGACGTGCACAGTGACGAACGACATCTTTTTCGCCAAGCGCTGGGTCGGACCGTACGACAAATGCGCCGATCGCATGCCCAAGCACAGGATCCGGCACGCCGAAGACAACCGCTTCCGCGATGCCCGGATGAGCGTGAAGCACGGCTTCCACTTCCTTGGGCGCCACCTTCTCTCCCCGTGTCTTTATGATGTCGTCCTTGCGGCCGACGAAATAGAGAAAGCCGTCCTCGTCGGCCCTGAACAGATCGCCGGTGTAGAGAACCTTCTCCCAAGGGTTCGGGCCTGGGCGCAGGGTTTGTTCCGTCGCAGCTTCGTTTCGCCAATAACCCTGCATGACGTGCGGCCCGCGAATGACCAATTCACCTGCTATGCCCGGCGGCACTCGTTGCCCGTGGTCGTCGACGATAAAGGCTTCGGTGTTTGGAATGGCTATTCCGACCGACCCCGGCCGGCGGTCGAGCTCCTCGGGCGGCAGATAGGTGCAGCGCTTGCATTCCGTCAGGCCATACATCGAATAGAGCCTGACACCGGGAAAAAGGAACCGCAAGCGTTCTATGTGAGCCGGCGGCAAGGCAGCCGCCGTGTTGGAAATATAGCGAAGGCTGGGCAGGAAGCCCGGCGCCAGATCACGCATCTGCAGGATCATCGCTGCCATCGTGGGCACGAGCGGAAGCCCGGTGACGCCTTCCTGGCGGATGCGTTCAAAGACCGCCTGGGGAAAAGCGAAGGACTTCTCGAGCACGAGCGTGGCGCCGAGCCTGACAGCCATCAGCAACTGATAAAGGCCGTAGTCGAAAGCGAGGGGCAGAACATTCAAGATGATGTCGTCGGGCGAGTTGCGCAGGTAGTTGGTGATGGAGTCGGCCGCCGCGTCGCAATTGCGGTGCGTCATCATCACGCCCTTGGGCCGGCCGGTCGAGCCCGAGGTGTAGATCAACATAGCAAGATCCACGTCAATGCCGCGATGGTCAATCTCCCTGGCTTGGAGCGTCAAGCAATCCGCCAGGGATGTGGCCCCTGCCGGGCATTGGTTATCGGCAGCAACGGTGGAGGCCACGAAGATGCCGGTCTTGCCGGACGATCCGCACGCCTCGGCGACCACGGGCATCAGTTTTGCTTGCGTGAGGATCGCAGCTGCGTCGCAATCGGCGATGATGTAGGCCAGCTTTTCGGCCTTGGTGGATGCGTTGATCGGACTGAAAGTCGCGCCTGCTTTAAGAACTGCGAAAATCGAAACCGCAGCCTCCCAGCAATTGTCCATGAAGATAAGGACCCGGTCGTCGCGACTGACGCCATTCATGAAAAGGGCGGCGGCCAGACGGCTCGAAAGATCGTCCAGCTCTTCATAGCACAGCCTTTTGTGCTCGGTGATCAATGCCGTTTTGGCTGGATGGGCAGCGGCCTTCGCCGTCAGAAAATGTTCGATCCGCACGGACGCTCCTCGCCGATGGCGCCTACGCTGCCAGCGCTTCTGCCTTTGCCTTGATGAAGGCTGAGATGCGGTCAATCGAATCCAGATTGGCCGGTACGATGTCGGCATCGACCATCGCTATGCCGAAATCATCCTCTATGAATGCCACGAGCTCCAACACGGCCGTCGAGTCGATGATGCCGTTCTCGATCAGTGATACGGAGTCTGCAAGCTCGTAGGACGTGTCCCCGAACAGGAAGTTGTCGACGATAAAGGTTTTGACCTTGTCCTTGATTGCTACCATGATTTTTCATTCCCTCGATTTCTCAGGCCGCTCGTGCTGCACCGACCTTTTCGCCGGTGAAAATCTTCTGCCACAGTTGCGTCGACAAAATGCCGACGAAAGCTGCATTGTCGCGGAATCCGGACGCTGGCTGCAAGCGGCATTTCTCGTGCAGGTTCGCCACCGCCTTGGCGTTGAATAGTCCGCCGGCGGCGATGCTCGCTTCGCTCAGTGAGTCGCGTACGTAGTCCAGTTCTCCCGCTCCAACGAAGGAGCGGGCTTCCGGTGCCCGGTAAGGCTGTTTGGTGCGCTCGCGGATGGCCGTCGGAAGCAGGTGCTTGGCAGCTTTGCGCAATATGTGTTTTTCCACCAGTCCCTTCAGCTTCATCTCCGGCGGAAGTCTGGCCGCAAACTCCACCAAGCGATGGTCAAGGAAGGGGAAACGCCCTTCGATACCGTGCGCCATGGCCATGCGATCGCCCTGGCTAGAGAGGATGTAGCCCGGCAGGAGAAAGCGGGTTTCGAGATATTGCGCCTGATGCAGCGGATGCCACCGGGAAAATGCCTCAGGCAACCGGCTGGCCAGGTCCTCGGCTGCGTCATACCCCTTCAATGTCGCGCGCAGGTCACCGGAAAAGAACATCTTCGCCGCTGATGTGGTCTTGAAACGCGGCCGATGCGAGAACAGCGGATCGTCCAGGGCAGCGCTGCCGGTTCCGAAGAACGCAGCCAGGTACTCCACGGACTGCTGTTGCAGGCCCGGCAGATAGGGATAAAGCTTGCGGAACAGTTGTGGCCTGATGCGCGATGCCGGCTGTCGCGCGCAGAAACGGCGAACCCGCGCTTCCTTGAAGACATCATAACCGGCAAAGACCTCGTCGGCGCCTTCGCCTGTCAGCACCACTTTCAAACCGGCCTGGCGAACGAGGCCGGACAATTGATAGAGGGGAGCCGGGGCCGTGCGGATGATCGGCCGCTCGGTAAAGCGGATGACTTCGGGAAACACACCGGCGATATCGCCGGCACGACACGCAATGGTTCGATGCTGCGTGCCAAGTGCCGACGCCATTTCGGTCTGGAAGGCGCTTTCGTCATGCTCGGCGCTGTCGAACGTCACGGAAAATGTCTGCAGCTTAAGAGGGGTCATGCCGGCCGCGAGTGCCGAAACGAGGGATGAATCGAGCCCGCCCGAAAGGTAGGAACCGACCGGCACGTCGGCGCGCATGCGAAGCCTCACCGCGTCGGTCAACAGGGCCTGCAGTTCCTCGGCCGCGTCGTCCTCATTGGTGATCTTCGATGGCGTATCCGGATACGGGTAGTCTAGGTGCCAATATGGTTTGACCGTGACTTGCCCCTGTGTCGCGATCATCACGCTTGCCGGCTCCAGCTCGTGGATGTTGCGGAAAGCCGTGCGTGGAGCGATCGGCGCCCACAGCGTAAAGATCTGGTCGAGTGCAATCGGATCGATTTCGGCCGAGACGCCGGGTACCTTCAGCAGGGCCTTTATCTCCGACGCAAAGTAGAGCACCCCGTCCTTGCTGGTGTAGAACAGCGGCCGAACACCCATGCGGTCTCTTGCAAGCACCATCCGCCGCCGCCGGTTATCCCAAATCGCGAAGGCGAAATCACCGTTCAGGAGCGACAGGCAGTCTTCGCCCATCTCGTCATACAGCTGCAGGAGAACTTCGGTATCGCTCGATGTGCGGAAGCGTCGGCCCTTGGCCAGCAGCCCTTCGCGCAATTCCACGTAGTTGAAGATCTCGCCGTTGAACGCAATCGTCAAATTGCCGGTTTCGTCGGACATCGGCTGCTGGCCATCACCAATTCCAATCACCGACAGCCGCGCATGCCCAAGTCCAGCCTCGGGCGCTACGAATTTCCCTTGTTCATCCGGCCCGCGATGGGCGATCGCAGACGTCATGCGCGCAAGCAAAGCTTCCGCATCCCGGACTGAACCGAAATAGCCCCCGAATCCGCACATCCACACAGCTCATACTGAACAGCAAGCCACGAAACATAGCGGTCATAAGCGCCTCAAAGGTTAATCGGATACTTTTCAGCGAGCATGTGGTTAACAGGATGTTAGGACAAAATGATGCTTTTGCGGACCGACTTGCGCCCCACTCCAGGTGTCACGCTTGAAGGCGTCACGGCGAGCGATGCAAATCACTGCTTCGAGTACGGCCGGTACCAGTCAACAAACTTCTTCAGCCCGTCCTCTATCGAAACGCTAGGCCTGAAGCCGAAATTCCGCTCCAGCGCGGTCATGTCGGCGTAAGTCTTCTCGACGTCGCTCGCCTGCATCGGCTCGTTGTGGCGGATTGCCTTGACCTCGAGCAGCCTTTCCAGAATGTCGATGAAGTCGCCCAGACGCACCGGCCGGTTGTTGCCGACATTGTAGAGCCTGTTCGGCGGAACGTCAGCCGCCGGCGGCTTGTCGAGCACGGCGACAACCGCCTTCACAACATCGTCTATGTAGGTGAAATCGCGCCACATTTCGCCATTGTTGAAGACCCGGATCGGCTTGCCCTCGAGCATCGCCTGGGTGAACATCCAATAGGCCATGTCGGGACGGCCCCAGGGACCGTAGACCGTGAAAAACCGCAGGCCGGTCTGCGGTATGCCGAACAGATGGGCGTAGGTGTGGCTCATCAACTCATCGGTTTTCTTGGTGGCAGCGTAAAGCGAAACGGGCTTGTCGACCTGATCGGCTTCGCTGAACGGCACGCTGCGGTTGCCGCCATACACCGAGCTCGACGAGGCATAGACCAGATGCTCGAATGCCGGTTCGGCGCGACAGAATTCGAGCACTTCGAGGTGGCCCATGACATTGGAGCGGATATAGAGCCGCGGATTGTCGAGTGAGTGGCGCACGCCTGCCTGCGCTGCAAGGTGCACGATCCTAACGATGCCTTGCCCGGCCAAAGCGGCTGCAAGCGCGCCCTGTTCGGCAATATCGATCTGGTGGAACGAAAAATCCTTATGGGGCAGAAGGCGGGCAAGCCGCCCCTTTTTGAGCGCCAGGTCGTAATAGTCGTTCATGTTGTCGACGCCGACGACCGCTTCTCCCCGGTCGAGCAGATGGTGGCAAACGTGGCTGCCAATGAATCCCGCGGCTCCGGTGACAAGTATAGGCAACAAGCTTCTCCACGCGCATAGCCGGGCCGGTATCTGGAGCGGCAGATCCGGCCCATTTTGTCGTGCTATAGTCGAAAGCCGAGGTGGAGACCACCATTAAGCTGATGCGTCAGCTTGCCTCGCGCATGGCTTCGGCCGCCTGCAGGTCAACCGACACCAGTTGGCTGACGCCTTGTTCGGCCATGGTCACCCCAAACAGCCGGTCCATGCGCGCCATGGTGATCGGGTTGTGTGTGATGATGACGAAGCGCGTTTCGGTGGTTGCGGCCATTTCGTCCATCAGATTGCAGAAACGCTCGACATTGTGGTCGTCGAGCGGCGCGTCGACTTCGTCGAGCACGCAGATCGGCGCCGGGTTGGTCAGGAACACGGCGAAGATCAGCGACATCGCGGTCAATGCCTGCTCGCCGCCGGACAGCAGCGTCATCGTCTGCGGCTTCTTGCCGGGCGGTCGCGCCAGGATCTCGAGCCCGGCTTCGAGCGGATCGTCGGACTCGATCAGTTGCAGCTCGGCGGTGCCGCCGCCGAACAGATGCGAAAACAGCCGTTGAAAATGGCCGTTGACCACATCGAATGCGGCGAGCAGCCGCTCGCGGCCTTCGCGGTTCAGGCTGTGGATCGCCTGCCGCAGCTTGCGGATCGCCTCGATGATGTCGTCGCGCTCGGAGACGATGGTCTCCAGCCGGTCCGACAATTCCTTCTGCTCTTCCTCGGCGCGCAGATTGACGGCGCCCAACCGTTCGCGCTCGACCTTCAGCCGGTCGAGCTGACGCTCGATCTCGGCCATTTCGGGCATCGGGCTGTCGGGTTCGAGGCCGGTGTGGCGGATCACAAGATGCGGCGGCGTGTTCAGCGTTTCCTGGATGCGCGCTTCGACTTCCAGCCGACGCTCGTCGGCGGCGGTCAGCCGCTCTTCGGCGCGAACACGCGTTTCGCGCGCTTCGGCGAGCGATTGGATGGCAGCGGTCGCAGCCTTGTCCAGCTCGGACTGCCGGTTCTCCGCTTCCTGCAAGCGGTCGCCCGCTGCCTTGCGCAGGCTTTCGGCCTCGGCGAGTTGCGACAGCAGGGCGCGCCGCTTGGCGTCGATCTCGTCGGGGGCGTCGGCCAGTTGCTCGCGCTCGGCCTCGGCCTCTGCTTTGCGTTCGCCGAGCGCCGCGATCTGCGTCGAGGCGTTTTCGGCGCGCTCGACCCAGTTGCACCGTTCAACGCCGATGGCATCGAGCCGACGCGCACGTGCCTCGGCTTCCCGCCTCAGGCCCTCGTGAACGGCACGCGCATCGGCAAGGGCGGCGCGGTCGCGGGCGACGTTGGCCGCCGACTGCTCTAGCTGCAACTGCAGGTCGCCGAGATCGGGCGCGTCTTGCAGCAGCATTTCCGCCTCGTCGAATGCCGCCGCCGTTTCCTCATGGCTGTCGACAATGCGTGCGCGCGCCTCGTCAAGTGCGGCACGCCGGCTCGACAGTTCGCCGCCGGCTTTTTCGGCCTCGGCCAGCGTGTTGCGGGCAGCGTCGAGCCCGTGCTGGGCGTCGCGCCCGGCCTGTCGGGCGTTGCGTTCGGCCTCGCTCGCCTGGGCAAGCGCCTGTTCGGCCTGGGCAAGGGCTTGTTCAGCTTCGCGCAGGGTGCGCGTGGCATGGACTGCTTCGGCATCGAGCTCGGCCAGCCGGTTTTTCTGCGCCAGCCGCTGCGCGGCGGCGGTCGGGGCATCGGCGCTGGCGGTGAAGCCGTCCCAACGCCAGAGCGCGCCTTCGCGGCTGACCAGCCGTTGACCGGGAGCAAGCAGCGTCTGCAGCCGTCTTCCGTCGGCGGCTTCGACAATGCCGATCTGGGCCAGCCTGCGGGCCAGCTGTGCCGGCGCACGCACAACGCTGGCGAGGCTCCTTATGCCTTCGGGCAATGCGGCGTCGGCGGGCTGGATTTCGCTCTGGCCCCAATGTACCGGCGCACTGCGGTCGAGCGGCACGTCGAGATCTTCGCCAAGCGCGGCACCCAGCGCCGTCTCGTAGCCACGCTCGACGCTGATCTGCTCCAGCACCGAGGGAAATAGATCGCCGCTGGCGGCGTTGAGGATCTTGGCCAGCGTGCGGGCCTCGGTTTCGATCCGCGCCAGCTCGGCCTTTGCGTCCTGAACCGGTGGGCGGGCAGCACTTTCGCCTGCACGCGCCTCGGCGACCGCCTGTTCGGCGGCAATGGCGGCTGCCTCAGCCTCTTCGAGCAGCGTCAGCGCCTGATCGACCAGCAGCCGCTTCTCGGCGGGATCGGGCAGGCCGGCGACCCTGGAGACGATCTCCGACAGTTCGCGGTCGACATCGGCAAGCTGGCGGGCAAAGCGGTCGCGGCGCTCAGCGGTGTCGCGCAGCGTCCGTTCGATCTGGTTGCGCGAGGCGGCAGCCTCCGCCCGTTCGGCGGTCAGCGCGGCGAGCCTGGCCTCGCTCGAGGCAAGCGTCGATGCCGCCTGCTCGAAAGCCGCGCGGGTGCTGGCCTCGCGCTCGGCGGCGCCGGCGTTTTCGGCGTTGAGCGCGGCTTCTTCGGCGGCGAGGCGTTCGAGGATATCCGCATTGTCGCGGACCATGCGCTCCTCGCGGGCAAGGTCGCCATCGAGCTGTTGCAGTCGGCGGTCGAGCTCAGCCTGGCGGGCGCGGATGCGGCCTGCCTCTTCCTCGATCTGCGCCTTGGCGATCGATAGACGCTGGAAGGCGGCGGCGGCAGCGGCTTCCGCATCGCGCAGGTCCGGCAGCCGGTGGGCGTTGATGCCTTGTTCCCTGGCGGCAGCCATCTGGGCGGCGGCACGGTCGCCGACCAGCGCGGTGGCAATCGCCAGCGCCGAACGCGCTTCGCCTTCCTGCGTCTTGGCCAGCGTCCAGCGCAGATGCAGCAGCGTCGCTTCGGCCTTGCGGATGTCGGCCGACAGGTTCTTGAAGCGCGAGGCCTGGCGGGCCTGGCGTTTCAGGCTTTCGATCTGACCCTCCAGCTCGCCGACGACGTCGTCAAGCCTTTCGAGGTTCTGTTCCGCCGCCTTCAGCCGCAGCTCGGCTTCGTGGCGGCGCGTATGCAGGCCGGAAATGCCGGCCGCCTCCTCCAGCAGCGCGCGGCGCGCCTGCGGCTTTGCCTGGATCAGCTCGCCGATGCGGCCCTGGCCGACCATCGAGGGCGAGCGGGCGCCGGTCGACTGGTCGGCGAACAGCAGCTGAACGTCCTTGGCGCGAGCCTCCTTGCCGTTGATGCGGTAGAGCGAGCCGGCCTCGCGCTCGATGCGGCGCGAGACCTGCAACTCATCGGCGTCGTTGAAGGCGGACGGCGCGGTGCGGTCGCTATTGTCGAGGAACAGCGTGACTTCGGCGGTGTTGCGGGCCGGACGCGTTCCCGAGCCGGAAAAGATGACGTCGTCCATGCCGGACGCACGCATGTTCTTGTAGGAGCTTTCGCCCATGACCCAGCGCAGCGCCTCGACCAGGTTCGACTTGCCGCAGCCGTTCGGCCCGACGATGCCGGTCAGGCCGCGTTCGATGACGAACTCGCCGGGTTCGACGAAGGATTTGAAGCCGAGGAGGCGAAGGCGCGAGAACTTCATTCGCGCCGGCCCATAGCCAAGTTTCGCAAAACTGTGCCGCGGTTTTGCAAGGAGAACCCGCGGCAAGACAAAGAAGTGCGCACGCCGAAGCTACGCCGCTTCGGCGCTGCCGAAACGTCAGAGCAGAGGGTCGATGATGGCCGACATTTCCGCAATCGACATCGCCCCTTTGTAGGTCTTTCCGTTGATGAAAAAGGTCGGTGTGGAATCGACCTTGAATTCGTCGGCGCCGCGCTTCTGGACAGATCTCACATCGTCCAGAAGTTTCTGGTCCGTCAAGCAGGCCTCGAAGGACTCCTGTGTAAAACCGGCAAGCTTGGCGATTTGCAGCAGTGCGTCCTTGGTATTGTTCACACCAACCCAGTTCGCCTGCTGCCTGAACAGCACGTCGACCATCGGGAAATAGTTGTCCTTGGAGCAGCGCGCCAGCATGAAACCGGCCTCGGCGCTGGGATCGAACGGAAACTCGCGCAGTATGTAACGGGCCTTGCCGGTGTCGATATATTTCGTCTTCAGCTCCGGAAAAGTGGTCTCGGCGAAATGCGCGCAATGCGGGCAGGTCATCGACGCATATTCGACGATAGTGACCTTTGCATCGTCCTTGCCGAGCTGCATGTCGGGCAATGCGCCGGGCTTCAGCAGTGCCGCCATATCGACCGTGCCCTGAGCCTCCGGCGCCGCCGCGGCGGCCGGAGCGGCCGGCTTCGCAGGTTCCGGAGCCGCAGGCGTCACATCCTGCGCCTCGGCTTTCTCGCCCGAGTCGCTGCAGGCGGCAAGCAGCGCCACCGCTGGTATTGCGGCCAGCGAAGTCAAAAGGTTTCTGCGGGACAAGGAACGGATCATACGAATCACCTGGCAATAGTTGGATTTTGCAATGCAAAGTCTACAAAAAGCGAGAGTTGGCGCGAATTAAGGCATTACCGCCCCTATTCCAATCGCCAAATCCGGGCATACCATCACGATAGCGCGAGATCACGGTTTCTTTTGACCGAGAATGGTGGCGCCAAGCCGCTCCAGCGAGGCGCGCAGCCCGCCGTCCTCGATCAAACCAACGGTGCCCGACAGCTTCGCTTTCTCGGCCGCAGTCAGCGGCCGCAAACTGGGTTTCGGCTTGTCCTTGCCCGCCATTACCGGCTTCTGCACGATCTTGATCCGACCGATCGCATTGAAACCGAGGAAGGCATTGACCCGGTTGATGATCTCGCCGGTCTCGTGCTGCAGATGCAGCGCCGCCACACCCTCGCAGGCAATCACCAGCACCGCCGGTTCGAAAGGATCGTCCTCGTGCATGCGGCGCGGCCACTGGATCTTTTCCGGGCGCGAGCGGCCGGCAAGCCGCGGCCCGGCAATTTCTTCCCATGACTGGACCAGTCCGATCGACATACCGGCCCGCTTGCGCAGCACTGGGTCGAGGATCTCGGTTGCGAGATCGCTCACCGGAACGGGATTGCCGAAGGGCCTTTTCCCTGCCATGTGCGTTCTCCAGCTTCAGCACCAATGGATTAGGGCCGACCCTCGATCAATGGCACTGCACGACCAGACCCGCAAGGCCGTATCCGGAGACAATGTCGAGATCGCCTCCCGGCTGCTTGGCTGGTACGACGCGCATCACCGCGACCTGCCCTGGCGCGTTTCGCCGCGCGCGCTGGCGGGCGGGGCGCGGCCCGATCCCTATCTGGTCTGGCTTTCCGAGGTGATGCTGCAGCAAACGACGGTCGAGGCGGTAAAATCCTATTTCCGGGCGTTCGTGCAGAAATGGCCAACGGTCCAGGCGCTGGCGGCGGCACCGACCGAAGACGTCATGAAGGCCTGGGCCGGGCTCGGCTATTATTCGCGCGCCCGCAATCTCAAAGCCTGTGCCGATCTCGTCGCGCGGCAAGGCGGCCGCTTTCCGGACAGCGAGTCCGGCTTGAAGGAACTGCCCGGCATCGGCGCCTATACGGCGGCGGCGATCGCAGCGATCGCCTTCGACCGACCAGCCGCGGTCGTCGACGGCAATGTCGAACGGGTCGTCTCACGGCTGTTTTCGATCGCCACGCCGCTGGGCGAAGCCAAGGGCGAGATACGCGGCCAGGTCGAACGCATGGTTCCCCCGACAAGGCCCGGCGACTTCGCGCAGGCGATGATGGATCTGGGCGCGACGATCTGCACGCCGCGCCGGCCCCGCTGCATGCTGTGCCCCGTTCGCGAGGACTGCAGCGCCACGATCTCGGGCGACCCCGAACGCTTTCCGGTCCGCCTGCCCAAGGCCGAAAGACCCTTACGCCGCGGTGCCGCCTTCGTTGCCGTCAGGTGCGACGGCGCCATCCTTCTGCGCAAGCGCGCGGACAAAGGCCTGCTCGGCGGCATGACTGAGGTGCCGACGACCGGCTGGACGGCGCGCATAGACGGCGCCACCACGGAAGCGGCAGCCCCCTTCCCCGGCAACTGGCGGCAGGCCGGACGCATCGGCCATGTCTTCACCCATTTTGCGCTTGAACTCGACGTGTTCAAGGCGGACACCGACAGTGCCGCCCCGGTCGGGCATTTCTGGTCGCTGGCCCATGAAATTTCCGGGGAAGCGCTGCCGAGCGTCATGAAAAAGGTAATCGAAGCGGCGATACCGGGCGCGACGAAAAAGCAGCGGCCGCGTTGAAAGAGAGAAGAATGACTGAAATCCGCCACATCGTTTTCGATATCGGCAAAGTGCTGATCCACTATGATCCGGACCTGCCCTTCAGTCGCTTGATCCCCGATCCCGACGAACGGAAATGGTTCTTCGACAATGTCTGCACGCATGATTGGAACATCGAGCAGGATCGCGGCCGCAGTTGGGAAGAGGCCGAAGCGCTGGCGATCGCGCAATATCCCGAGCACGCCGAAAATATCCGCAATTTCCGCCGGCACTGGCACGAGATGGTGCCTCACGCCTATGAGGACAGCGTCGCCATCATGATCGGCCTAATCGACAGCGGCCATGACGTGACGATGCTCACCAATTTCGCTGCGGATACGCTCGCCGAGGCCCGCGAGCGCTTCGATTTCCTCAATCGGCCGCGCGGCGTCACCGTTTCCGGCGACATCCGCCAGATCAAGCCGGATCGCGCCATCTATGACCACCACGTCGCCGCGTTCAGCCTCGAACCGTCAGCGACGCTGTTCATCGACGACAGCCAGAAGAACGTCGACGGCGCCAAGGCGGCGGGCTGGCAGTCGGTGCTGTTCACCGATGCCAAGACGCTCAAGGCGGACCTTGAACGTCTGGGGATCAAAGCGTGATTTGAATTCGGTTACAGGAGTTGGTTGAGCCTTCGCATTAACCGATCTGTCGCAACTCGGAAGCCGTCAGGCGCCCGCCCGCTCCATGCCTAGCCGAGCAATGCGGCGAAGCTCGTCGATCGGGGTCAGGCCGCCGCTGCGCTCATAATGCCAGAAGGTCCATCCGTTGCAGGCGTCCAGCCCCTGCACCTCGGCGCCGATCTTGTGGATCGACCCGGCACTGTCGCCGATGGCCAGCGTGCCGTCGGCGCGCACTTTTGCCGCCCAGCGCTTCTTGGCGTCGTAGAGCGTGGCGCCTGGCGCCACCAAGCCATTGTCGAGAAGCGTGACGAAGGCGACGCGCGGCTCAGCGCGCTTGCCGGTCAGTACCGTCAAATTGGCGCCTTCCAGTGGCCGGACCGCATCGATACGTTCCATGGCGGCATCGATATAGGTTTGTTCGCGCTCGATGCCGACGAAGTGGCGGCCAAGCCGCTTGGCGACAGCCCCGGTGGTACCTGAGCCGAAGAACGGGTCGAGCACGATGTCGCCCGGCCTGGTCGATGCCGTCATGATGCGGGCAAGCAACGCTTCCGGCTTCTGCGTCGGATGCAATTTGTCACCATTGTCGTTCTTCAGGCGCTCGCCGCCGGTGCAGATCGGAAACAGCCAGTCCGAGCGCATCTGGACGTCGTCGTTCGATGCCTTCAGCGCCTCGTAGTTGAAAGTGTAGCCCTTGCCCTTCTGGTCGCGCGATGCCCAGATCATCGTCTCATGCGCGTTCTGGAAACGGCGGCCACGGAAATTGGGCATTGGATTGGTCTTGCGCCAGACGACGTCGTTGAGGATCCAGAAGCCCAGGTCCTGCATCTTTGCCCCGACCCTGAAAATATTGTGGTAGGAGCCGATAACCCAGATCGTGCCGTTGGGCTTCAACACACGGCGCGCCGCCAGCAGCCAGGCGCGGGTGAAGGCGTCGTAGGCCTCAAAACTGTCGAACTGGTCCCAATGGTCGTCGACGGCATCGACCTTGGATTGGTCGGGCCGGTGCAGATCGCCATCGAGCTGCAAATTATAGGGCGGATCGGCGAAGATCACGTCGATCGACTTTTCCGGCAGCCGTTCGAGCGCGGCGACGCAGTCGCCCTTCAGGATCGTATCCAGCCACTCGGATTGCTGGGGAGCATCGGAAAGCTCGTCGAGAAGACGCACGGCAGACATTGTGACACCCAAGGCACGCGTTACTGTTTACTGTCCGTTATGGTTACCGATCAGCGTAAATATTCAGTGAAGCAGTCCGCCGAATTTGCGAAGCCCGGCCTGTTGGTGTATGCCGCGCCGCCTGAGCCGTTTGGACCAAAGGGCCCTCGGCATTCCCCTCATCCCGCTTTCCGGATCACCATGCCCCAGCCAGACCTTGTCATCTTCGATTGCGACGGCGTGCTCGTCGATTCCGAAATCATCGCCGCGCGGATCGATGCCGAGTTGTTGACCTCGGCCGGCTACGAGATATCGGCCGAGGAGATTTCCGAGGTCTATGCCGGGTTGACTTTCAAGGACATCGTGATGCGGGTCGAGGAAAAGTCCCGGATCCCGTTCCAGGCCTCGCTGATCGACAAGGAGGAACAGCTGGTCGATCGTCGGCTGCGCAGCGACGTGCGTGCCATCGACGGGGCGCACGCGGCTGTCGCCGCGGTAGCAGTGCCGCGCTGCGTCTGTTCGAATTCGCGTTCGGAGCGAATCGAATTCATGCTGGAGAAGGTGCAGCTTTTGCCGTTCTTTGCCGGCCGTATCTTTTCCTCGCTGGAAACCCCGACCGGGAAATCCAAGCCGGCGCCGGACGTGTTTCGGTTCGCCGCGGAAAAGCTCAAGGCCGATCCTGCGAACACCTTTGTCATCGAGGATTCGGTGCATGGCGTCACCGGCGCCAAGACGGCGGGAATGCGCGTCATCGGCTTCACCGGCGCGGCGCACAGCTATCCCGGCCACGCCGATGCGCTGACCGAGGCCGGCGCGGAAACGGTCATCCGCCGCTGGGCGGAACTGAAAAGCGTGATCGCCGCGCTGTCGGAATGGTCGGCGGACGCCTGAGAGGCCGCCTCCAACCGCCGTGGCGCGAATGCAGCGGCTTAGTTGGTCGCGGCGGCTTTCTTCTTCCTCGGCTTGTCTGTCGCTACTTTCGGAGCGCCCTCGTCATACCCGGCATATGCCTGGTAGTCCTTCGCCGTCGGCTCCGGAACGACGACGTTGGAATCGGTGAAGACGAACTGCGTGGCACTCGAAGGATCGGTAACCTGGACCTGATAGGAGTGAAGCTGCGAATAGAGAACTTCGGTGCCGTGCATCACCGCGATGCGGATCGGCATGGTGATGGTGCCCGGGGTGAACATCGGGCCAGGCACGACCTTGCCGGCGACGGCTATCTTCATCGACAAGGAGCCGTTGGCGCGGCTGCAGTCGCGGGTCACATCGGTGATCGAAGCCTGATAGATGATCTTGGCGGAATCGTCCGGCTGATCGACGCCTGCCGCGTCCGCTGCCGGCTGGGCGGCTTCCTCGGCGGCAACATCGGTTTTTTTCTTCGGCTTCGGACCGCTCTTGGCGTAGGTATTGAAGAAGGCGGTGCCGTCACGCAACGTCACTTTCGGGCAATAGGCCTGCAGCTGGCTGGAAAGCACCTTGGGATCGGGTGGCGGTGGCGGTGTCGTATCCTTCTTGCCGAAGCCGAGAATTCCATTGTCGCTCGATTGGCAACCTGCGACGGCAAGCATAAAGCCGGCGAGCGCCAGACCCGCGACAAAACGACCGTTGAATGAATGAAACGCCATGAACTGCACTTCCCTCTCGCAAAGCCGGTGACGTATATCAACCGCGCGGCAAAAATGCGACTGAGCCTGCGCAGAAATCCACCACCTCGCGGCGGGCGAAAATTCCCGGCAGCAATGGAAACGTGACGATGCAATATGTGAGTACCCGCGGGGAAGCGCCCGCGCTTGGATTTTCCGACGCGGTGCTGGCCGGACTGGCGCGCGACGGCGGGCTCTACCTGCCGAGCGCCTGGCCGCATTTTTCCGCAGCCGAGATCCGCGCCATGCGCGGCCTTGCCTATCCCGATCTTGCCATCCGTGTGCTGTCGCCGTTCCTCGGCGGCGAGATCGCGGCGCCGGTGTTCGAACGGCTGGTGCGCGAAGCCTATGCGACCTTCCGCCATGAGGCCGTCTGCCCGCTGGTGCAGACCGGGCCGAACAGCTTCGTGCTCGAGCTGTTCCACGGCCCGACGCTCGCGTTCAAGGACGTGGCGATGCAGCTTCTTGCGCGGCTGATGGACCATGTGCTGGCCGAGCGCGACCAGCGCGCCACCATTGTCGGTGCCACCTCCGGCGACACCGGAGGGGCAGCCATCGATGCCTTTGCCGGGCGCAACCGCACCGACATCTTCGTGCTTTTCCCGCACGGCCGCGTCTCGCCGGTACAGCAGCGGCAGATGACGACCTCGACCGCCGCAAACGTCCATGCGTTGGCGATCGAAGGCAATTTCGACGACTGCCAGGGCCTGGTAAAGGACATGTTTAACGACCACGGTTTTCGCGACCGGGTATCGCTGTCCGGCGTCAACTCGATCAACTGGGCCCGCATCATGGCCCAGATCGTCTATTATTTCTCCTCCGCGCTGTCGCTCGGCGCGCCCGACAGGGCGGTTTCCTTCACCGTGCCGACCGGCAATTTCGGCGACATCTTCGCCGGCTATGCCGCCAAGAAGATGGGGCTGCCGATCGAACGGCTGATCATCGCCACCAACGACAACGATATTCTGGCGCGCACGCTGGCGACCGGCGAATACCGCATGAAGGGGGTCTTTTCGACCACGTCGCCCTCGATGGACATCCAGGTGTCTTCGAACTTCGAACGCTTGCTGTTCGAAGCGTCCGGCCGCGATGCCTCGACCGTACGGCGCTACATGAACGGGCTCAAGCAGTCCGGCGCCTTCACCATCGAGGCCGGCGAAATCGCCAAGATCCGCTCCGAATTCGACGCCGGCCGCGCCACCATGGACGAGGTCGCCGCCACCATCCGCACCACACTTGCGGCGAGCGGCTATCTGCTCGACCCGCATACGGCCGCGGCCGTGCATGTGGCCGCCGGCAAGGCTGCGGGTGAGGTGCCGATGGTGGTGCTGGGCACTGCGCACCCGGCAAAGTTTCCCGCCGCCGTCGAAGCCGCCAGCGGCGTGTCGCCTGCCCTGCCTGCATGGCTAGGCGGGTTGATGAGCGCCCAGGAAAAATACACGGTACTTCCATCCGACCTGAAAATGGTGGAAGATTATCTCGGCCGCCACACGCGGGCGGCGCGTTAGGGAGTAATTGCCATATGGGTGTTGAGGTAAGCCGTCTGTCGAACGGCCTGACAGTCGCCACCGAAACCCTTCCAAGCCTCGAATCTGTTGCCCTTGGCGCCTGGGTCAAGTCGGGCGCACGCAACGAGCGTGACGAAGAGCACGGAATGGCGCACTTGCTCGAGCACATGGCTTTCAAGGGCACCAGGCGGCGAAGCGCCTTCGAGATCGCCTCGGAGATCGAGGACGTCGGCGGCGAGATCAATGCCGCCACCAGCGTCGAGACGACCTCCTATTATGCAAGGGTTCTGAGCGACGACGTGCCGCTGGCCGTCGATATCCTTTCCGACATCCTGCAGGAATCCGAATTCGATCCGCAGGAGTTGGAACGAGAGCAGCATGTGATTCTGCAGGAGATCGGCGCCGCGCACGATACGCCCGACGACGTCGTTTTCGATCACTTTACCGAGACCGCCTTCCGCCACCAGACTATCGGCCGCTCGATTCTTGGCACGCCGGAAACCGTCAAATCCTTCACTTCGAAGCAGCTGCACGACTTCATCGAACGACAGTACGGCGCCGAGAACATGGTGATGGTGGCGGCCGGCGATATCAAGCACGACGATTTCGTGCGGGAGGTCGAAAAGCGTCTGGGCAGCTTCCGCGGCAAGGCCGACGGCACCATCCCGCAATATGCGCAGTATGTCGGCGGCGATTTTCGCGAGGACCGCGACCTGATGGACGCCCAGATCGTGCTGGGTTTCGAGGGCCGCGCCTATCACGTCCGCGATTTCTATGCCTCCCAGGTCCTGTCGATGATCCTGGGCGGCGGCATGTCGTCGCGACTTTTCCAGGAAGTCCGCGAGAAACGTGGCCTGTGCTATTCGGTCTATGCCTTCCATTGGGGTTTTTCCGACACCGGCGTCTTCGGGGTCCATGCGGCGACCGGACAAAGCGATATTGCCGAGCTGGTGCCTGTGATCATCGACGAGCTGCAAAAGGCCGGTGAAAACATCCTGCAGGAGGAGCTTGACCGGGCGCGTGCCCAATACCGCGCCGGGCTGATCATGTCGGCCGAGAGCCCGGCCAGCCGCGCCTCGCAGATCGCCAGGCAGTTGCTTCTGTTCGGCAGGCCGATCGCCAAGGAAGAGCTGATGGAGCGGCTGGCGGCGTTGACTGTCGAGCGGCTGACGGATCTGTCGTCCCGGCTTTTTTCGACCAAGCCGACGCTTACAGCCGTCGGGCCGGTGGGTACGCTCGCGCCCTATGAGGCAATCCTTGATTCGCTTTCGGGCACGCAGACCACTGCCCGTAAGCTTGCCGTCTAAGCCTATTCGAGCGTCGTGTTCGCGCTCCCTTTCTTTCGCCGCGACCTGCCGGCACTTCAGGGCGAGCTTGTCACGCTGCGCGTACCGCTGACCAACGACTATCGCGAGTGGTCGGTGCTGCGCAGTGAAAGCCGCGCTTTTCTTGAGCCGTGGGAGCCGCGATGGACCCCTGACGAACTCGACCGCACGGCGTGGCGGCATCGTATCGGGCGCTACCGCGAGGACTACGCGCAGGGGACGGCGATCGCCTTCTTCATCTTCGAGAAAAGCAGCGGCAAGCTGGCCGGCGGTATCACCCTCGGCAATATCCGCCACGGGGTCGCCCAAAGCGGCCATATCGGCTACTGGATCGGCGAGCGCTTCAGCGGACGCGGCCTGATGACCGATGCCGTCAAAGTGGTGACGCGTTTCGCCTACGAAACGCTGCGATTGCACCGGATCGAAGCTGCCTGTATCCCCGATAACGCCCGGTCGATCCGCGTGCTTGAAAAAGCCGGATTCCGGCGCGAAGGACTGCTACGATCCTATCTCAGGATCAACGGCATCTGGCAGGACCATTACCTATACGCCCGAATCGCGGACGATCCGCCGGGCGTTGGAACAAAGGGCTGATTTTGACGAATTTTCTGCGCAAGGGGTCGCTGCTTGCCTTTATGCTGGCGGCAATCGTCACGCTCTGCGCGGCATCCTCGGCGTTTGCCGTAGAACCGATCAAGATCGCCCGCGACGACGTTGCGCTCGATCTTTCGGGGGCCGTCTTGATCTACCGGAACCAGGGCGAGAATTTTCAGGTGTCGACCGCGCCAGGCCCGGACGGCATCGTGCGGCGCATCGAGGTCGAGGCAAATGATGCGCGCTCGACCGGTGACTGGGCGGTGTTCGCGCTCGCTAATACCACCGACCAGCAGCTCGACAGGCTGATTGTCGCACCGCATTTCCGGCTGGTGAATTCCGGCCTGTTCTGGCCGGATCTCGGCTCGACCCGTATCGCTGCGATCACGCCCAGCGAAGGCTTTGCGCTCGACCGTCAGACCAGCCCCGACGCCGACGTGTTCCGGGTGACCTTGAACCCCGGAACGGTGATTACCTTCATCGCCGAGCTCGCCTCGCCCAAGCTGCCGCAGGTCTATCTGTGGGATCCTGAATCCTACAAGGACTCGGTCAATTCCTACACGCTGTTTCGTGGCATCGTCATCGGCATCGCCGGCCTGCTGGCGCTGTTCCTGACCATTCTTTTCGTCGTCAAGGGGACCTCGATGTTCCCGGCAACGGCGGCCCTAGCCTGGGCGGTGCTTGCCTATATCTGCGTCGATTTCGGCTTTCTCAACAAGATCATAGAGATCTCACCGGGCAATGAGCAGATGTGGCGCGCCGGAACGGAGGTGGCGCTCGCGGCGACCTTCGTGGTGTTCCTGTTTGCCTATCTCAACCTCAACCGGTGGCACGGCCATTTCAGCTACGGCGCACTGGTCTGGATTCTCGGGCTGGTGCTGATCGCCGGTGTCGCCATCATCGATCCGGCGGTTGCCGCCGGCATTGCCAGGCTGTCCTTCGCCGCCACCGCGCTGACCGGGCTCGGCCTGATCATCTTCCTCGGTATCCGCGGTTACGACCGCGCCATCATGCTGGTGCCCAGTTGGGTGATGGTTCTGCTGTGGCTATGCGGATCGTGGATGGCAATCACCGGCATGCTGGACAACGATATCGCTCAGCCGGCGCTGGGCGGTGGGCTGATCCTCATCATCCTGCTGATCGGCTTCACCGTGATGCAGCACGCTTTTGCCGGCGGCGCGCTGCATCAGGGCCTGTTCTCCGACCTTGAGCGGCAGGCGCTGGCGGTTGCCGGATCGGGCGATACTGTGTGGGACTGGGACGTGCTGCGCGACCGCGTCGTCACTCGTCCCGACGTCAGCATTCAGCTCGGTCTTGCCCCCAACAGCCTCGGCGGCCCTGCCCGCAACTGGCTGCCGGTGCTGCATGCCGACGACCGCGACACGTTTCGCACGACACTCGACGTGGTGCTCGAGCACCGGCGCGGCCGGGTGTCGCAAAACTTTCGCCTGCGCGGCGCCGACGGGCACTATCACTGGTTTTCGTTGCGCGCCCGGCCGGTGATCGGCTCGGACGGCGAGGTCATCCGCTGCGTCGGCACCATGGTCGACGTGACGGAGCAGAAGAAATCCGAGGAACGGCTGCTGCATGACGCCGTGCACGACAATCTGACCGGCCTGCCCAACCGCGAGCTGTTCATGAACCGGCTGGAGGCGATCATTTCGATTGCCCGCACCGAAGAGAAGGTGCGCCCGACCGTCTTCGTCATCGACATAGACCGGTTCAAGCAGGTCAATGACGGGCTCGGCATCTCGGCCGGCGATACCATCCTTTTGACTATCGCGCGGCGGCTGCACCGACTGCTCAAGCCGAAGGATTCGCTGTCGCGCTTTGCCGGCGACCAGTTCGCGCTGATGCTTTTGTCGGAGCAGGATCCGGCCCGCATCGCGGCCATTGCCGATGCCATCAAGCACGCCATCAACAACCCGATCACCTTCGCCAAGCGCGAGATCGTGCTGACGGCCTCGATCGGGCTGATCACCTGGACCGCCACGCAGACCTCGGCCGAGGACATGGTCAAGGATGCCGAGCTTGCCATGCATCAGGCCAAGCGCTTCGGCGGCGACCGGATCGAGCCGTTCCGTCCCGCCTTCCGCACCGTCGGCACCGACCGGCTGCAGTTCGAGTCCGATCTGCGCCGCGCCATCGAACGACGCGAATTCACGCTTGCCTACCAGCCGATCGTGCGGCTGGAGGACGGCAGCGTCGCAGGCTTCGAAGCGCTGCTGCGCTGGGACCATCCGCGGCGCGGCATGATCCCGCCGGCGGATTTCATTCCGGTTGCCGAAAACTGCGGCCTGATCGTGCAGCTTGGGCTGTTTGCCATGCAGCAGGCTGCCGAAGACCTGGCGGGATGGCAAAAGCAGATCGGCGATGCGCCGCTGTCGGTCTCGGTCAATCTGTCCAGCCGCCAGCTCATCCGCCGCGACCTGGTCAGCGACGTCCGCTCGGTGATCGCACGAGCCAACCTGAAACCGCGCTGCTTCCGGCTCGAACTCACCGAATCGCTGGTGATGGACAATCCCGAGCAGACCGCCCATGTGCTGACCAAGCTGAAGCAGCTTGGCATCGGCCTGTCGCTGGATGATTTCGGCACCGGCTATTCATCGCTGGCCTATCTGACGCGCTTTCCGTTCGACACCATCAAGATCGACAAGAGCTTCGTCGACGACGCGACGCCGAAACGCGCGGTGCTGCTCAAATCAATGGTCAACATGGCGCATGAGCTCGGCCTGTCGGTCGTTGCCGAAGGCATTTCGGACGAAAGCGATGCGCTGGAGCTGCGGCAGATGGGCTGCGAATACGTGCAGAGCTTCATGTTCGGCGCGCCGATGCCCGGCGACCAGGTGCTGAAGACGCTGAAGGAACAGTATCCGTTGACCCAAGCGTGACAAGTTTCAGGACGTAATGAGGTTCAGGCGTGACCGGCAGCCAGGCTGAGATGCGCGAGATCGATGCCGATCGAGGCAAGGATCCGGTCGTATTTGCGGTCGATGTCGGCGTCGAACAGAAGCTCGGCACTTGCCGGGCAAGTCAGCCAGCCATTCTCGACGATCTCGTTTTCAAGCTGGCCCGCACCCCAGCCGGCATAGCCGAGCGCCATCAGAGCCCGCCGGGGTCCGCGGCCGGAGGAGATGGCGCGCAATATGTCGACGGTCGCGGTCAGACAGACATCGTCGGACACGGCGAGCGAGGATTCCACCCGGTAGTCGCCCGAATGCAGAACGAAGCCGCGGCTACGATCCACCGGTCCGCCATTGCGCACGACAAAGTCGCGCGCCGGCGGCGGCAGGCGAATTGCCTCCAGCTCGTTCATGATGCCGAGTTGCACGAGCAGGTCCGGAAACAGCATCTGCTG
This sequence comes from Mesorhizobium sp. M0800, assembly GCF_040320095.1. Classification (NCBI taxonomy): domain Bacteria; kingdom Pseudomonadati; phylum Pseudomonadota; class Alphaproteobacteria; order Hyphomicrobiales; family Phyllobacteriaceae; genus Mesorhizobium; species Mesorhizobium sp. M0800. Next base: position 15,137 of record NZ_JAMYOZ010000043.1, on the reverse strand, counting down.
CGTCTGGTTGATGATCAGCCCCATCGCGCCTTCGTCGCTGTGCGCGCAAATGTAGATGACGGAGCGCGTGAAGCGGTCGTCCTTCATGCCAGGCATGGCAATCAGGAACTGATCGTCGAGAAAGCCGGGTCCTGCGGCCGTCCTTTTATGGCGCAACAAATCCATGGCCACAGCGTAACGCGTTTCCGGGGCGTCGAAAAGATGGGCGGCGCCCGATTTGATCAGGCTCAAAAGCCGAAGGTCACGCAAATATGATGCCGGCGGCGTCATGAAATCATTGTGCGGCCATCAACGGACGATCAAATCATCGCCATGCAAAGCTTGAAAATCCTGCTGCTTGGTGTGACCATTGGATCGGCGACCGGCTTCCCCGCCTCAGCCTCCTCGTCGGCCTGGTACAACAGCGAAGGCGGCAGGGTGCGGCTGGTAACAAGCGGCAAAGCCGACGAGGCCGGACGTCTCCAGGGCGTCCTCGACATTGCGCTGAAGCCCGGCTGGAAAACCTATTGGCGCGATCCGGGCGATGCGGGCGTGCCGCCACAGATCGACGTCTCGGCCAGCACCAACATTGCCGACGCGACGCTTTCGTTTCCGCCGCCGCAGCGCCATGACGACGGCTATGGCAAATGGGCCGGCTACGACCACCCGGTTTCGTTGCCGGTGACGTTCACGCTTGCCGCGCCCGGCCAACCGGCCGTCATCGATGCGGACATCTTCCTCGGCATTTGCGAAACCATCTGCATCCCGGTGCAGACAAGGCTGACCGTCGATCCCGGCGCCGATCCGGACAACGCCGAGGACGCGGCACTGGTCAAGGCAGGCCTTGCCACCCTGCCCGCCACGGCAACGCCCGATTTCGGCATAAACGTACTGCCGGGCGACCACGAAACGCTGATTGTCGAAGCGAGCTTTCCAGGCAGCCCCGAGGGCGCCGACTTCTTCGTTGCCGGCGAACGCGATTACATGTTCGGTGCCCCGGCACGCAGCGAAAAGGATGGCAAGCTGATCTTTACTGTGCCGATCCTCGACAGGCCGTCGACAACGCCAACCGATGGCGGCCTGCACTACACGCTGACAAGTGCGGCTGGCGCGGTCGAAGGCCTGCTGCCTTTTCCGTGATGCCAACGTCTGGACGGTTGCCGGGCGCGCCTTAATTCGGTATCGCAAGGACACTCCCTTCCATTTCCAAGCGAGGACCATCATGACGATCTCCGTTGGCGACAAACTGCCCGATGCGACCTTCAAGACAATGACCGCCGACGGTGCAAAGCCGATCACGGCGGGCGAGATATTCTCAGGAAAGACGGTCGTGCTGTTTGGCGTTCCAGGCGCTTTCACGCCGACCTGCAGCAACAATCATCTGCCCGGCTACCTGGATAATTACGACGCCATCCTGGCGCGCGGCGTCGACACTATCGCCGTTGTCTCGGTCAACGATGTTCACGTCATGGGGGCTTGGGCCCGCTTCAGCGGCGGTGAAGGCAAAATCCTTTATCTTGCCGATGGCAATGGCGATTTCGCCAAATCGGTCGGCCTCGACGCCGACCTCTCCAGCGGCGGCATGGGGCTGCGCTCAAGGCGTTTTTCGATGATCGTCGATGACGGCAAGGTCACCGCACTCAATGTCGAGACAAAGCCCGGCGTCGACGAGTCCGGTGCGGCTCACATTCTCGGACAGCTTTCCGTCCTGGCGACAGCATAGGCCTGGGACGGCGGCGGGCGCCTTCGAGCGCTCAGCGTCCAAAGGACGCTGACTTTTGCATCGGCGCATGATTCTTCCGAAAGCCGACCCGGTTTTCGGGGCCATGTGTCGGCCCTTCGGGACTGCTTGCTTTTGGGGACCTCGATTATGTCCGACATCTTGTGGCGCAGCGTCGCGATCGGCATCGGCGCAACCGCGCTTATGGATGTCTGGGCGATTTTCCTGAACAAGGCCTTTGCCCAACCACGACCGAACTGGGGGCTGGTCGGCCGCTGGGTCTGGCATCTCAGGGAAGGCAAGGTCTTCCATGACGACATTGGCGAGGCCTCGCCCTACCCGCATGAATCAGTACTTGGCTGGGCCTTTCATTATGCTGTCGGCATCGTCTACGGCGTCATACTGGTCGTGCTGGCCGGAACGGCCTGGCTCACCGCGCCGACCTTCCTGCCGGCTTTTATGCTCGGCATCGTCACCGTCGGCGCCGGGTGGTTTCTGCTGGCGCCCGGCATGGGCGCCGGCTGGGCCGCTTCGAAGCGGCCGAATCCGATGCAGGTCCGCGCCCTCAATCTTGTGTCGCATACGGTGTTTGCCATCGGACTGTTCGGCACCGCCCTTCTGATCCGCTGACACGCCAGTTCAACCGGATCAATAACTCTGGGTCGAGCGCCGAACCTTCTTGGCCGCCGATTGCCTGGACTGGGTGCCTTCCTTCGGCGGCACGGACGCGAGCACGGGTTTCGCCGACTTCGTCTTGAATGGCGCCATGCCGAGCCGCGCCAATTCGTCGGCGCGCTCGTTCTCAGGATGGCCGGCATGGCCCTTGACCCAATGCCAGGTGACCTGGTGGCGGTTGCGCGCAGCGTCGAGCTGCTGCCACAGCTCGGCATTCTTCACCGGCTGCCTGGCGGCCGTCTTCCAGCCGTTGCGCTTCCAGCCGTCGATCCAGCTGAAAATACCGTCCTTGACATAGTTGCTGTCGGTATAAAGATCGACGGCGCAGGGCTCCTTGAGCGCATTGAGCGCCGAGATGGCCGCCAACAACTCCATGCGGTTGTTGGTGGTCAGAGCCTCGCCACCATGGAGCTCCTTGATTGCGCCGTTGAAGCGCAGGATTGCGCCCCAGCCGCCAGGCCCGGGATTGCCCGAACAGGCACCATCGGTGAAGATTTCAACGCGCTTGGTCATGTCAGTCCATATTCGGAAGGAGAGTTGATCGCCCGGTGGAAGCGCATCCGGCGGATATACTCGGTCGGGTCGCGTTTCATCACCAGCCCGCCGTCCGGGACCGTCAGCCAGTCGTAGAGCCGGGTCAGCATGAAGCGCAGCGCCGAGCCGCGCGCCAGCATCGGCAGCGCAGCTTTCTCGTCACTGCTCAACGGCCGCACGCTTTGGTAGCCGGCAAGCAGCGCCGTGCCCTTGGTCAGATTGAAGGAAAAATCCTTCTCGAAGCACCAGGCGTTCAGGCACGTGGCAACGTCGTAGGCGTAGAGGTCGTTGCAGGCGAAATAGAAGTCGATCAGCCCAGACAGTTTCTCGCCGAGGAAGAACACATTGTCCGGGAAAAGATCGGCATGGATGATGCCTTGCGGCAGACCGTTCGGCCAGTTCCGCTCGAAATCGGCGAAATCGGCATCGACCTCGGCCGCCAGTCCCGGCTCGACCTCGTCGGCGCGGGCGCGGGCGGCATTCCACAGCTTGCGCCAGCCATCGATGGCAAGGGCGTTGGGGCGGGTCATCGGAAAATCCGCGCCGGCGAGATGCAGTGCCGCCAACGCCTTGCCGACCTCGCCGCAATGCGCAGCCGTCGGCCGCCGCAGCGACAGGCCTTCGAGAAAGGTGATGATGACCGCCGGCCGGCCGGCAAGTGTTCCGATCACACCGCCATCATGTCCGGTGACCGGGAGCGGGCACGAAATGCCCTTTCTGGCGAGGTGGGCCATAAGGCCGAGAAAGAACGGCAGGTCAGCCTTGTCGACGCGCTTCTCGTAAAGCGTCAGGATGTAGGAGCCGCTGCTGGTGTGCAGCAGAAAATTCGAGTTCTCGGTGCCTTCGGCGATGCCCTTGTAGGACAAGAGGTCGCCGACCGGATAGTTCCTGAGGAATGCGCCGAGCTCGCCCTCGTTGACGTCGGTGTAGACCGCCATCGTTGCTACGCGGCCCCGTTGACGAAGGCCATGTCGGCAGCCGTCAGTTCGACATCGCGCAACACCCGCATCACTGGAAAGTCCTCCGTCTCCGTCGCCGTCACGGCCAGCTCGATGGTCACGTCGAAGCGCTGCCTGAACGCATCGACGATCTCGTCGACGATGATCTCCGGCGCCGAGGCGCCCGCCGACAGGCCGAGCGTCGAAATGCCGGCAATCTCATTCCACGGAATTTCGGAGGCGCGCTGCACGAGAAGCGACATCGAGGCGCCGGCGCGCTCGGCCACTTCGACCAGGCGCCGCGAGTTGGAGGAGTTAGGTGCGCCGACAACCAGGAAGAGATCGGCGCCGGCCGCTGTTTCCTTGACCGCTTCCTGGCGATTGGTGGTGGCATAACAGATCGATTCCGCCGCCGGCGCGTGCAACTCGGGAAAACGCTGCTGCAGGGCGCGGATGATACCGGCGGTGTCCTCGACCGACAGCGTCGTCTGGGTGACGAAGCCGAGCGCTTGCGGGTCTGCAGGCACGAAGCTTGCGGCGTCGGCCTCGGTCTCGATCAGAGTGACCGCGCCGTCCGGCAACTGGCCCATTGTGCCGATCACCTCCGGATGCCCGGCATGGCCGATCAAGAGCACGTGGCGGCCAAGCCGCTGATGGCGCATCGCCTGCTTATGGACTTTCGAGACCAGCGGGCAAGTCGCGTCGAGATAGAACAGGTTGCGGGACTGGGCGTCGGCCGGCACAGATTTCGGCACGCCATGCGCCGAAAAGACGACCGGGCTCTGGCGATGCTCGGGCGGGATCTCGGAGAGCTCCTCGATGAACACCGCGCCAAGGCTTTGCAGCCCTTCGACGACGTAGCGGTTGTGCACGATCTCGTGGCGGACATAGACCGGCGCGCCGTATTTCTTCAGCGCCAGCACGACGATCTGGATGGCACGGTCAACGCCCGCACAGAAACCGCGAGGCTGGCAGAGCCGGATGGTCAGCGGCGGCTTTGTGTAAAGCATGATTGCATCTTACGCTGATTGTAGGCCGGTTGATCGGACTATGACTTCTGAGCTCAAGGCGCGAAATGAGGTGCGCGGCCCTGCCCTGTCAAGGGTAGTGGCGGCGATCATTGGTCTTTCGCCGGGCGGCGGAGCCAGGAGATCAGGACGCCGGCAAGGGCGGCGGCAAGGCCGTACCAGGTTATCGCATATTGCAGATGGCTGTTCGGCAGGTCGATGACGGTGACACCTCCAACTGGCAGCCCGCCGGGGTTGGGCCTGGCGTTCGCATCGATGAAGATCGGCACCAGCGCCGCACCTGTCGGCAGGCCGGCGCTCGAGGCCATCGCGTCACGATCTTTCCAGTAGAAGATATTCTTCTGCGGATCATTGTCGGGAAGCATCATCGAGGGCTTGGCCGGCAGCGGGTTGCGGGCGAGCCCCGTCACCGTCACTTTGCCCGTTACCTGCCCCTGCGGCCGCTTGGCTGGATCCTTGAAATCGTAAGGCACGAAGCCGCGGTTGATCAGCACGAAACGGCCATCGTCGAGCTGTAGCGGCGTGAAGACGTCGAAACCGGACTGGCCTTCCCAGGTGGCGAGGAAATGCCGCTCGTCTTGATGCAGGAAAGTGCCGGTCACTGTCACCGGCGTGTAGTCCACGTCGCCGGCGGCAGCAAACCGCTTTTCGAGCTCGGCCAATGGCACAGGCGCCGAATGGGTGCGCTGGTCTATCGTCTGGAGAAGGCCCTCTTTCCAGTGCAGGCGCTGAACCTGCCAGGTGCCGAGCGCCAGCAGGATCAAAAACACGACGATACCCAGGCCGAGTGCCAATGCGCGCTTCGGCCGCGACCGGCCGGCCACCGAACCGGATGCCTCGCTCATTCGCCGCGGTCCAGCCGGCCCTCGGCCGCCTTGTTGCGGTATTGCAGCGTCAGCAGCACGCCCTTGATCAGCCGGAGCGCCGCCAGGCAAAGCACCAGCGTCAGCGGAATCCACAGCAGCAGATGCAGCCAGAGCGGCGGATTGAGCGTCACCTCCATCCACAACGCCAGGCCGACGACGATAAAGCCGATGATCAGGATAACGAACACCGCCGGCCCGTCGCCGGCATCGGCGAAGGAATAATCGAGGCCGCAATTGGAGCAGCGATCACCGACCGTGAGGAACCCGGAGAACAGCTTGCCCTCGCCACAGCGGGGGCAGCGGCCATGCAAGCCGGCCGAGATCGGATCGATTGGTGGCCAGATCGCCTTGTCGTCGCTCATGAGGTCATCCTAGGAGCATTTGCCGCAAAAGATAAGGCGGCCACGTCGCCGCAGCCGCCTTGTCGATTTCCTCAGCTCGATCTCAGTGCGGTTCGATCATCGCGCCGTTCGATGCCCAGACGTAGATCGAGGCAAACAGGAACAGCCACACCACGTCAACGAAGTGCCAATACCAGGCGGCGGCCTCGAAGCCGAAATGCTGCTTGGGCGTGAAGTCGCCCTTCATGGCGCGGATCAGGCAGACCAACAGGAAGATCGTGCCGATGATGACGTGGAAACCATGGAAGCCGGTCGCCATGAAGAAGGTGGCGCCGTAGATCGAATCCCTGAAGCCGAACGGCGCGTGCATGTACTCGTAGGCCTGCACCATGGTGAACAGCATGCCGAGGCCGACGGTCAGCACCAAGCCATTGATCAGGCCCTTGCGGTCGCCGTGGATGAGCGAGTGGTGCGCCCAGGTCACCGTGGTCCCCGACAGAAGCAGGATGACGGTGTTGTAGAGCGGCAGATGGAAGGGGTCGAGAACCTCGAGGCCCTTGGGCGGCCAGACGCCGCCGGTGAAGGCGGTACGGGCGTATTGATGGACCTCGCCAGGAAACAGGCTGGCGTCGAAGAAGGCCCAGAACCAGGCGACGAAGAACATCACCTCGGAGGCGATGAACATGATCATGCCGTAGCGCAGATGCAGCGACACGACACGGGTGTGGTGTCCCTCATGCGCCTCCTTGATCGTATCCGACCACCAGGCGAACATCGTGTAGATGACGATCAGCAGGCCGATGAAGAACAGCCATGGATTGGCGATGTTGAAACCGAAGATCGGGAAATCGCCGCCCTTGAGATATTGCATGTAACAGACGCCGCCGAACGCGGTCACCAGCGCCCCGACGGAGCCCAGGAAAGGCCACGGGCTCGGGTCGACAAGGTGGTAGTCATGTTGTGGTTTTGCGTGTGCGTCTGCCATATCAACCCCCGAGGCTTGCTTCGGTATCTGAAATCTTGTTGCGGCGGCCGTCGGCCGGCACCGATGATGCGACCGGCTTGGTCTTGTCGACCGGGAACATCGTGTAGGACAGGGTAATCGTCGTCAGATCCTTCAATTCCGGCGCGTTGACGATGTCGGGATCGACATAGAAGACGACCGGCATGTCCAGCGTCTCGCCCGGCTTCAGCGTCGTGTCGGTGAAGCAGAAACACTCGACCTTGTTGAAGTAAGGTCCGGCCAGTTCCGGCTGCACGTTGAAGGTGGCGCGTCCAGTGATGGGACGGTTGAATTTGTTGGTCGCGCTGAAATGCGCCTCGGCGGTTTCGCCGATCTTGATGGTGATCGAGCGGGCGACCGGCTGGAATTGCCAGGGAACGCCGGCGGTGTTGGCGTCGAAGCGGATGGTGATGTCGCGATCGAGCACCCGATCGGCATATTGCTGGGTCGCCCGTTTGACGGTGCCGCCGTAGCCTGTCGCCTGGCAGAACATCGCATAGAGTGGTACCGCGGCGTAGGCCATGCCGATCATGCCGCCGAAAAACGCGATGCAGACGCCGGCGACGACGCGGTTCGTGTTTTTCTTCGTAGGATCGGTGACTGTTTGCCTGGTCATTGTGAGCTCACATCGAGCCGGGGAAACTGTGACCAAATTTCACGATGGTCGCGACGTAGAATATGACGACCAGCGCCGCCAGCGCGAAACCGATTGCGGCCGAGCGATTGCGGCGGGCCTTCTGCTGACGTTCGGTCAGCGTGACCAGTTCAAGCTTCTTTTCGGCCATGCTCATGCTCCACCAATGGTCAGCGCGCGCTCGACGACACAATCGCCAAGGTAGGCGGCGAAGATGGCGAAGAGATAGAGCAGCGAATAGCCGAACAAGGCCTTGGCCGGCTTCATCGCCCGATCGTCATCGGCCATTTGCAGCACCTTCCACGCATACCAGACGAAGCCGGCGCCGAGCAGCAATGCAACGATGCCATAGACCGGCGTGGTGAACCCGAGAACCCAGGGCAGCACGCCAACCGGCGCGAGGACCAGCGCATAGGCAAAGATCTGGCGTCTGGTCGAGGCCTGGCCGGCGACATTCGGCATCATCGGAATGCCTGCCTTCGCATAGTCCTCCGACTTGAACAGCGCGAGCGCCCAGAAATGTGGCGGCGTCCACAGGAAGATGACCAGGAACAGCACCAAGCTTTCGAGGCTGACCGATCCGGTTACCGCCGCCCAGCCTATGACCGGCGGAATGGCACCGGCAGCCCCGCCGATGACGATGTTCTGCGGCGTCCAGCGCTTCAGCCACATCGTATAGATGACCGCATAGAAAAAGATGGTGAAGGCCAGAAGCGATGCTGCCAACCAGTTGACCAGCACGCCGAGCGTCATCACCGACAGAACCGACAGCACCAGCCCGAAACTCAATGCCTCGCCTGGCCGGATGCGGCCGGCCGGCACGGGACGGCCGGCGGTGCGCGTCATCACCGCATCGATGTCTGCGTCATACCACATGTTGAGCGCACCGGAGGCGCCGGCGCCGATGGCAATAGCCAGGATCGCGATCACCGCCAGCAGCGGATTGATGGTCACCGGGGCGGCGACCATGCCGACAAACGCAGTGAACACCACCAGCGACATGACGCGCGGCTTCAGCAGGGCGAAGAAATCGCCCGCCGTCGCTTCCGACATGCGGAAGCCCGGCTCGTCAATCAGTCTGTCTTCGGCAAGGGCCATGCGTACTTAAAGTCCATCATTCCGTTGGCCAAAACCGCCGGCCGGCCGGCGGTTCCGTATTAAGGAGGCAACCGCCTATTTGATCTTCGGCAACTGTTCCCACTGGTGGAACGGCGGCGGCGAAGGCAGCTGCCATTCCAGCGTGGTCGCACCCTCGCCCCAAGGATTGGCGCCGGCGACCCGCTTCTTCTGGAACGCCTCGAAGACGCCGAACAGGAAGATGACGACGCCGACAGCCGAGATGTACGAGCCGTAGGACGACACCATATTCCAGCCGGCGAAGGCATCCGGATAGTCGATATAACGACGCGGCATACCGGAGAGACCGAGGAAGTGCTGCGGGAAAAAGACCAGGTTGACGCCGACGAAAGTGACCCAGAAGTGGGTGTTGGCGATCACCGGCGAATACATGTAGCCGGTCATCTTCGGGAACCAGTAGTACCAGCCGGCGAAGATCGCGAAGACCGCGCCCAGCGACAGCACGTAGTGGAAGTGCGCGACCACGAAATAGGTGTCGTGCAGCGGGCGGTCGAGGCCGGCATTGGCCAGCTGCACGCCGGTGACGCCGCCAACAGTGAACAGGAAGATGAAGCCGATCGCCCACAGCATCGGGGTCTTGAGCGAAATCGACCCGCCCCACATAGTGGCGATCCACGAGAAGATCTTCACACCCGTCGGCACCGCGATGACCATGGTGGCGAAGACGAAATAGCGCTGGGTGTCGAGCGATAGGCCCGTCGTGTACATGTGGTGGGCCCAGACGATGAAGCCCACCGCGCCGATGGCAACCATCGCATAGGCCATGCCGAGATAGCCAAACACCGGCTTCCTCGAAAAGGTCGAGATGATATGGCTGATGATACCGAAACCCGGCAGGATCAGGATGTAGACCTCCGGATGGCCGAAGAACCAGAACAGGTGCTGGAACAGGATCGGATCGCCGCCGCCGTCCGGGGCGAAGAAGGTGGTGCCGAAATTGCGGTCGGTCAAAAGCATGGTGATGCCGCCGGCCAGCACCGGCAACGACAGAAGCAGCAGGAAGGCGGTAATCAGCACAGACCAGGCGAAAAGCGGCATCTTGTGCATGGTCATGCCGGGCGCGCGCATGTTGAAGATGGTGGTGATGAAGTTGATGGCGCCAAGAATCGAGGAGGCGCCGGCGATGTGGATTGACAGGATCGCCAGGTCCATGGCCGGTCCGGGCTGGCCCGATGTCGACAATGGCGGATAAAGCGTCCAGCCGCCGCCGACGCCGTAGGCGCCGGGCGCACTCGGGACGAAGGCCGAGAAAATCAGCAGGATGAAAGCCGGCGGCAGCAGCCAGAACGAAACGTTGTTCATGCGCGGGAAGGCCATATCCGGCGCGCCGATCATGATCGGCACCATCCAGTTGGCAAAGCCGCCGATCAGCGCCGGCATCACCATGAAGAAGATCATGATCAGCGCATGCGCGGTGGTGAAAGCATTGTACATGCTCTTGCCGCCGTCGATGGCGGCGTCGCCATTCATGCCGTAGACCATCTGCGCCAGGCCAGTGAATATCTGGATGCCCGGCTCCTGCAATTCCATGCGCATGACGACCGACAAGGCGCCACCGATGCAGCCCGCCATGATCGCGAAGATCAGATAAAGCGTACCGATGTCCTTGTGGTTGGTCGAATACACCCACCGGACCCAGCCATGATACGGCTTGTGGTCGTGGTCGTCGTGAGCTGCAGCGTGCGCCATGGTCGGCTCCGTTCCCTGAATCTTTTCTGGTCGCGGCATCAATTGCCGGCGGCCGCTACCTTGTTCGTGCCATCGACCTCGGCCATCAGCGCCTTGTTGGCGCCGGGAAGGTCGGTCTTGGCTGCCGCCAGCCAGTTCTTGTATTGTGCATCGGAGACGACGCGAATGGCGATCGGCATGAAGGCGTGGTCCTTGCCGCAGAGTTCCGAGCACTGGCCGTAATAGAGGCCTTCCTTGTCCGCCTTGAACCAGACCTCGTTGATGCGGCCCGGCACCGCATCGGTCTTGATGCCGAAGGACGGCATGGCAAAGGCGTGAATGACGTCGGTCGCCGTCACCAGCACCCGGGTCATGGTGTTGACCGGCACCACCATCTCATTGTCGACGGCGAGCAGGCGCGGATACGCGGCGCGATCTTCCTTGCCGGCAGCAGCCCTGTCGGCATCCTGAAGGATCGCGGAATTAAAGGAAAGCGTGTTGTCGACCTGGTATTCGTAGTCCCAGTTCCACTGATTGCCGGTCGCCTTGACGGTCAGCTTGGCTTCTTCCGGCGGCGTGTATTGCGCGGTCAGCAGCTGGAACGAGGGAATGGCGAGACAGAGCAGGATGACGACGGGACCGACAGTCCAGATGACCTCGATCAGCGTGTTGTGGCTGGTGCGCGACGGCGTCGGGTTGACGCTCGCCCGGAACCGCAAAATGCAGTAGGCAATCAGGAAAAGCACCAAGGCGGTGATCACAATGATGAACGCGAACGAGTAGTTCCCGAACCACTCGATCTGCCGCATAATGTCGGTTGCCGGAGGCTGAAAACTGGTTTCCCAAGGTTGGGGCTGGGCTGCATGAGCGGATGCAGCGGCAAACAACGTGGCGGCGGCACTAGCTACGATTTTGGCGGTTGCCAGGAATTTTCTCATCGCCCTCGTCATCTCCCAGTTCCTCGCGATCGGACCGCAAGAATGTCGAACAATGCCGGGACGGGAATCCCGGACAATTCAAGGCTGGTTCAAACCATACTCTATTTGCCTCCGCAAGAAAGGAGCGCCGGAACCCGTGCGGCATTTTTGCGCGCAAGCGCGGCGCTGGCTTCGTGCGGTGACGGCTCGCCGCGAATCACCAGAGCGGCATCCGGGTAGAATGAGCCGCGCGGCGCGCGGAACCGTCGCAATTAGGGCGAAATTGGCACGGAAAAGCGCATTGTTGCCTGTGTCGGGGCAGATCGCCGGGGTCTCGTCCTTTACTTGGGTTTAGTGCGGCTTAAAGTGCCGTGATTCGCAATGGAGCCGTCATGAATCCTTGGCTTTCGAGAACCTTGGCGAAGGTCATCTTTGTTGCCGCCGCAATAGCCTTGTCCGGCGCCGGCCTGGCCAATGCCGCGCAGCCAAGCGGCACGGTGAAGTCAACGCATGGGGCGTGGTCGATCATCTGCGATACGCCCGCCGGTGCTACATCCGAACAATGCGTGATGATGCAGAACGTCGTCGCCGAGGACCGTCCGGAAATGGGTCTTTCCGTTGTCGTGCTGCGCACAGCCGACAACAAGGCCGAAATCCTGCGTGTGCTGGCGCCGCTCGGCGTGCTGTTGCCCAACGGCCTCGGCCTCAATGTCGACGGCAAGGATATCGGCCGCGCCTATTTCGTGCGCTGTTTCCAGGACGGCTGCTATGCCGAGGTCATCCTGGAAAAGCCGCTGCTCGACACGCTGAAGACCGGTACGTCCGCCACCTTCATCGTCTTCCAGACGCCGGAAGAGGGCATCGGCATTCCCGTCGACCTCAAGGGTTTCGCCGACGGCTTCGCCGCCCTGCCTTGAGACTGGGTCTTGTAGCTGATCCAGTGATGTTGACCGGCCGAGGTCACGGCAAATCTCATTTCAGATTGTCTGTGCGGGCCTTCGCGCCTACATCGTGGGAAACAACCCTCCTGCGAATGGACCTGCCATGAACAGCCTGATCGGCCAATTTGACATTTCCGACGATCGCATCAAGCAAATCGTTGCCGAGACTATTAACGGCGCCGACGACGGCGAACTGTTTCTCGAATATAGCGAAAGCGAATCGCTGATGTTCGACAATGGCAAGCTGAAGACCGCGAATTTCAACACCGACCAGGGTTTCGGCCTGCGTGCCGTCGCCGGCGAAGCCAGCGGCTACGCCCATTCCAGCGATCTCTCCGAAGCCTCGCTGCTGCGCGCCGCCGATGCCGTTTCGACGGTGAAGAGCGGCTATTCCGGTACGCTTGCCGCAGCGCCTGCCCGCACCAACCGCCATCTCTACGGCGACGGAAACCCTATCCCCTCGCCTTCCTTCGAGGCCAAGGCCAAGCTGCTTCAGGAAATCGATGCATGGCTGCGGGCCGAGGATCCGCGCGTCAGGCAGGTGACGGCGTCGCTCGCCGCCTCCTGGCAGCATGTCGAGATCGTGCGCGCCGACGGCCAGATGGTGCGCGACATCCGTCCGCTGGTCAGGATCAACGTGTCGGTGGTGGTCGGCGACGGCGACCGCCAGGAGAGCGGCTCCTACGGCATGGGAGGCCGCAAGGATTTTGGTGAATTCCTGATCGAGGACAGCTGGCGGCACGCGGCCAAGGAGGCATTGCGGCAAGCGCTGGTCAATCTCGAAGCGGTTCCAGCACCTGCCGGCACTTTCGACATCGTGCTGTCGAGCGGCTGGCCGGGCGTCATGTTGCACGAGGCCGTCGGCCACGGGCTGGAAGGCGATTTCAACCGCAAGAAGACGTCGGCCTTCGCCGGCCTGCTTGGCCAGCAGGTGGCAGCGAAAGGCGTCACCGTCGTTGATGACGGCACCATGCCCGAGCGGCGTGGCTCGCTTACCGTCGACGATGAGGGCACGCCATCGGCCCATAACGTGCTGATCGACGATGGCAAGCTGGTCGGCTACATGCAGGACCGCCAGAACGCCCGGCTGATGGGCATGAAAGCCACCGGCAACGGGCGACGCCAAGGTTACGCGCACGAGCCTATGCCGCGCATGACCAACACCTACATGACAGCAGGCGACATGGAGCCGGACGAGATCATCGCCTCGGTCAAGAACGGCATCTATGCCGTGTCGTTCGGTGGCGGCCAGGTCGACATCACTTCGGGCAAGTTCGTGTTCGGCTGCACCGAAGCCTACATGATCGAGAACGGCAAGGTGACGCAACCGATCAAAGGCGCCATGCTGATCGGCAACGGGCCGGATGCCATGCATCGTGTGGCGATGATCGGCAACGACATGAAGCTCGACACCGGCATCGGCATGTGCGGCAAGGCCGGACAGGGCGTGCCGGTCGGCGTCGGCCAGCCGCATCTCAGGATGAACCAGATGACAGTCGGCGGCACCAGGGTTTGATGCGGCTGGCGCCGAATTATCGCCGCTCCGGAACAACCAATCCCCGCCGCCCACTGCCTTGTCATCGCTTTAAGTAGGAGTAGCTTGCGCCTTGAATTTGCCGAGAGCTTCGACTATCTTACATTCGTCTTACACCTAAGGACGTGCCGAGATGGCTGCCGCAGAGAAGCTCGTAACTACGGTCTCGACCAAGGGACAGGTCATCCTGCCCAGCGCGATCCGGAAACGGAGGGAATGGCATGCCGGCACACGCCTTCTGGTCGAGGATACCCCGGAGGGCGTGCTACTGAAGCCTGCGCCAGTCTTCGCCGAGACGCGGCCAGAGGACGTGTTTGGATCGCTGCGCTATAGCGGCAGGCCGAAGACGTTGGAGGAAATGGACGCGGGCGTGCTCGCCGAAGCGCGGCGGCGCCATGCTCGCAATTGATACCAACCTGATCGTCCGCTACCTGACGGGCGATCACCCGTCGCAGTCTTCCCGCGCCCGGGCGCTGATCGATAGCCAGCCGGTCTTTGTCGCCCTCACGGTGATGCTGGAAGTCGAATGGGTGTTGCGCAGCGCCTACGGTTTTGCGCCGCTTGAAATCGCCCGTACGCTACGGGTGTTTAGCGGGCTTCCCACGGTAGAGGTGGAAGACGGGGCGGTCGTGTCGTCCGCGCTCGACCTCTCGGAACAGGGGTTGGATTTCGCTGATGCGCTGCATCTGGGCAAGTCCGCTCACTGCGCTGGCTTCGCGACTTTTGACCGCAAGTTCGTCAGGGCCGCGAAGGCGGCCGGATACGAACGCGTGCAAGAAGCATAGCAGCTCACAGCGGCCCAGCGCGGCACAAAAGCGCGCCACAGGGTCAGCCTGGTTTCAGGCATAGATGCCGGAGCGGACTGCCTCCAGATAGGCAAGCACCTTGTCCGTCTTGCCTTCGCGAACCAGATCGTAGGCGGTCTTTCCGGCCCAACCGGGGATCGGCTGATGCTTGAACCAGATCGCCGCACGATGTTCATCACTGGCCATCTCACCGGCCATCGCCAGGATACGGACGATGGGACCCAATGCGGCGTCAACCTTGCGCGCACCGGACTTGGCGGCAAGCGTGTTGCGCGCGAGACCGGTCAGCCCCGCCAGTTCTGTCATATTGACCCCTAGAGCCTTTCACGTTTTGATGGAAGCGTAGCCGGCGTTTGCGAAGTAGTTGTTGCATTCGGTTGCCTCGATCGTTTCAACGAGGTGGCCGATGTGGCGCC
>NZ_JAMYOZ010000042.1:0-39410 GCF_040320095.1 Mesorhizobium sp. M0800 | reverse complement strand
AAAATGGCGCGGAGTCGCTGAGCAACATGTCGCGCGATCTGCTCGTAAACAGCTGAATTTCTTAAGCAGGGTGCCGGCGCAGCGTCACACGATGCGCCGGCATTTAACAACAGACCGCTGATGTAAAGATTCGCCTATCCGGTGTATGCCGCTTGTATGGAGCGCCGGTTCCGGTAGGAGACGTACCCGCTTCAGCGCAGCGGTTCCCGATTGCAAATCTCGGATTGGAAGCGCCGTGCCAGCCCGGCAGCAGTAGCAACGCCAGGTAAGGCCAGGAAGTGGCATTCACAAAAGCTCGCTCGTTCGGCGGAAGTTTATCGACTTCGGCGTCAGGAGGCGAGCGGTTTGCCGCGGTGAAGGCGTACGTCAGAAGCTTTGCGTGAGGCACGAGACAATGCTGGTGCGCGGATTCCGTCGCGCAGCCTTCTTCACCCAATCGCGAAGGATCTTTACATTCGCGCGATACCCGCGATCGCACACCTCTCTGTAGAGCCGGGTTGCGTTGCGGCAAACTTCAAGCCATCGCCTCCGGACGTAGTCAGCATGGGCGTTGGCCGGATTTCCGTGAAGACCTTGCGTTCTCATGTCCCAGGTTGATTGTCTTCCACCCATTTCCGTATGGTTTTAGGGGCGACTCCAAACTCGCGTTGGATCACCTATAGCCTACACCCGATGCCATACAGTCGGGTGCCGCCAGTCGACTTCTGCTGCGGCACCAGCCCGAGCCAAGCGGCGAAATCGCGACCGCACTTGAAGTTCTCCATCGGCGGCGCAAAGATTTCGACGGCAAGGGGGGCGATGGGACCGACACCAGGCATGGTCTGCAATCGCCGCGATGCTTCAGCTTTCCTGGACAGCGCGTCGATCTTCTTCTTCAGTGCGGCGAGCCGGTCGGTCAACTGATCGATCTGGTCCAAACAAGGCGCAACAGATCTCGCGCACCAGACCCGGCAATGTGTATTCTCGCCCTCGACGACCTGTGCCAGGCGCCCCACGTAGCCGATCCCTTGCACAGCAACATGGCCGAATGCATAGAGATGCGCGCGCAAGGCGTTGACCAGTTCGATGCGCTGATTGACCAACTGCTCACGGGTGCGAAACACGATCGACCGGTACTGCTGCTCCGCTGCTCCTCGGTCTCTGCCGCTTGATGTTTGACATAGCCAGGTGCGATCAGTTTCGGCTGATGGCCAAGCCGGATCATTTCGAGCCCAGTGGTGGGAACTGCCGCACGCCTCCATCGCCACGATGCATGCCGGATACTCTCGAGCCTTCCCGCCAAAGTCTGTTGCAGCGAGTTAAAGGCGGTGAACTGGAATCCGTGCACGTCATCCGCGGACGGAGAAAAGGTCTATGGATCAAGACCATAGATCACAATCCTACCCTCTTCGAACACATGCCATGAATCATGGGGCATTATGAAAGTCGCTCCAACAAGCCCTTGATGTCGAACTCCAGAAAATCGTATTATCAGGAGCGCTTGTGCGTGACTCCCACAGCATCGAGAGCCGATTTTCCGGGTCTGTAGCCATAGGAATCCGCCAGAAAGATTGCGTCGAGAGCCGGCTCAATCCGTTGTTTTACAACGTCAACCGCTCAATTCGAGAGCCCTCAACCCGCAACCTGATATTGCCGCACCGGATGGCGGACCATCGCATCGATGTCGATGCCGTCGAGGATCCAGTGCAATTGCTCGGTCGTAAGCGTGACCACCGCTGCCTCCCGGCGCGGCCACCGGAACTTGTCCTCGGTCAGCCGCTTCAGGACCAGCACAAAGCCCGACCGATCGAAGAACAGGAGCTTCATCCGGTCGCGACGGCGATTGCAGAACGCAAAAACCGCCGGAGCAAACGGATCGAGCGCCATCGTCTCTTGGACCAGAACCGCAAGGCTGTTGATGCCGGCCCGGAAGTCGATCGGCTCGCGGTGCAGGTAGACTTTCAGGTCAGCGCCCAGTCTGAACATGCCCCAGTGCTCCGATGGTCGCCGTCAACGCATCCACATCACCGCATTCCAGCGTCAACTTCACGCCGTTCGGCAGCGACGCGCTCACCTTGGCTGGAGAGGAAAAAGGCGCTGTCCTTTTCGATGCCGACCTACGTGCCCCATCGCAAGTCCCCGGCAAATCCACCGCAGCCATGCTGCTCTGTCGCAGCAAGGCCCGATCGGAAGTGCTTTCAATCTGAACCGGGATGAACGCCGATGGTGGGGGCTGTGGGAGGGACTGGGTCTCCGCCCGCTTCTGTATCCACTTCCGAAGAAGGTTCGCATTGACCCCATGTTCGAGCGCAAGCCTCGATACCGACACGCCAGGCTCAAGACAGGCCGAGACAAGACGGTCCTTCGATGCCGGGTCGTATCGGCGTCGCCCGTCCCGACCGACAAGCCTCACCCGCAGTTTCTGCTCATCTTCTTCCATCACAAGGTGTCCACCTATTTTGGTGGACACCTCATGCATCAGAGCACTCAACAGCAAAAGGTGCGGGGAAATTCGCGCTTACTTTACAACCGTTTGCGCCATGCGGTCCGCCACGGTAGGCACCCCGAGGATCCGCTGGCCTCCACTCTACTTCGGAATGGAAACGGCGCGAACAGGCAGCGGGAAATAAATGCCGGAACTCATTCGGTTCCAGATCTTATAGAGCTTGCTCTCCAAGTCGGATTCGAACTGCTCCATCGTCACTCCGTCGACGCCAGCTGCGCCACCATTGGATCTCACCTGCAGATATCTTTCGTACACCTCTCTCCTGTCGACGTTGAATGGCTTGTTTGGCTGGTTCATCGCCGTCCTCATGTCGCCAGTTGCGACGATGGCCAACCCACCTGATCCGCTCCCTTCGCTCCAACCCCATTACGAGCCTTCGTCCCTAATACGGATCGGTCCGTCCCAGTGCTCCGCTTCGGTATTCTCGCCTCACAGTCTTCTCCGCTTGTGCTTCTCCCTTGGCATCGGGAACGACTGGTTCCTGCAGTTCCGCGGCAGCGCCTGCATTCGAACCACGCCTCCTCAACGCCGGTCGCCGCCTGCCCGCCCGGTCACCAGGCTTCCGGCGGGCTGATCCCAGAGGGACGACACACCCCTGGTTTTGACGACGATTTACGAATGAAAATGAACCCATCGATGAAGCGTCGTCACGTGACATCTCTCGGAGGCGCATCCGTTCGGGTATCTCCCGACTGTTAGCTTCAACGCTCACGACCACGCCTTCTTAAGCGAAGCCGCTCGAAGTGATTTGAGACCTACGCCTGAAAGCCTGAAAGTCGATCCCGAGGAGCGTTCCCTCATCGCTGCCGCAGCTTGTGCTCACAGACGCTCAGATCATCTCGATCATCCCTCCTGTGTGCTTCTGCAGCACACTGTTATCTTCATGGATGCGGGCCGGATCGTCGAAGAGGGCAAACCGCACGACTTCTTCACCAAGCCGCGGCACGAACGAACAAAGCTATTCTTCAGTCAAATCTTAAGCACCGAAGTGGCATCCAATCGCTGTTGATTTTATATAGCGACGACGGACAGGCTGCTAAAGCCGCATAGACCCTGTTGTGGTCGATCAGCACGTATCTTACCCGAGTCAAACGTCAGCCGCGGTCGCGCCGAACCAACCCATGGAAGGCGTAGCTCAGCAAATACCAAGTGGCGAGGAAAGCAAGGCATTCTAAGGCGAAGCTACCAAGCTTGTAGAACATCTCAGCGACAACGAACGCGATCATGAAGGGCGCTAGCTCGCGCTTCGCCATGCCGCTTACTCCGATCACCTGGGTCAGTGAAAACATATTCGTGCTCCTTTTTGCCAGCAATGAACAACCGGCCCCGCCTTGATCGTCCGTCCGGGGCCTCAGCGGCGCGCGGGGCATTCCGTGCTCGAGAAGAATCTTCAGCCGGACACAACCTCGCCGCTAGAAGAGAAGATTAGCGCCGCCGCTCTGCGGCGCGTCGGCGGAGCCAACCGCGGCCCACCAAGATCGCTGCGACGGCAAGCGCGCTCGCGACGTATAGTAACTCGGTCGTGCCGTCGCCTCCATCAGGAGCCACTCCGAAAATCCGCTCGATGAAATCCATGTCTGTCTCTCCTTTCGTGGATGAATGCTCACTGAACGATATCGAACCTCAAGTAACACCTAAGCCTTGCCGGGCCCCGAGCAGCTCGACGCCGGCGCTCTTGAGCGCGACATTGAGAGCATTAACGTCATCCTTCTCGAGCTGGTCCAGTTTTTTGATCTCGCTGTCGACCCGTGCCGTGCGCTTACCGTGGGCGCTGCATCTGCGATGGCGACTAAGTCGATGAGGCCGATCAGCGTTTCATTCAAGCCAACTGGGTTGCGGACGTCTCGCGGTGTCTCCCGCTTGATGTCGACCAGCGTTCCCTCGATTGCCTCGAGCCGCCCGAACAGTGCTTGCGTGCCCTCGACGAGCCATTCGTCACTACTGCCCAGCCGCTTCTGTATATCCGCGAGCTGCCGCTTCAGGAGCCGGATGCGATTGACCATTTGATTGAGCGACGAGAGCTTGCTGACCAACTGTTCTATGAGCGCGAACTGCTCCTCAAAGTCCTTTTCCGTCGTGGCAAGGCGGGGATCTTTAACCACGGTAAGGTCGACCGTCTGGCACTTTCCATTGGTCTGCAGCTCAACCTTGTAGCTGCCGGGAACCACCGCCGGGCCGCTGGAATCGCTGCCGCCTGGCACGAGAGGCTCATATTTCAGCGTCACCAGCGACTGGTCGAGCTTGGCCGGCCCCGGATGCCTAAGATCCCACAGAAAGCGGTTGAGTCCTGCCTTCGTGCCGGGCTTCTTATCAAAGGGCGCATCCTTGTCGGCGCTAGAGAATGCGACGATGGTCTTGCCCGTGGCGTCTTGGAAGGTGAGCTTGACAGGCTCCTCCGCCTTCTTGGCCAGCCAGTAATAGACGATTGCCCCGTTCGGCGGATTCTCGCCGCAGTCGAGATGGAGGCAATCGCGTCGTCCGTCCTCCAGCTCCACGACCTCCATGCCGCCGCCAATGTCCTCGCAGTAGCTCATGCCCGCCTTGGCGGAACCTATACCGGCCCAGTAATTGAGCTTGGTTCGGATCGCCGGGCGCGGGCTGACCAACAGCACGTCCTTCTGATCCACGGCCAGCTCGCGCAGGGGCGTCACGTCGTCGAGGATCCACAAGGACCTGCCATGAGTGCCGGCCACGAGGTCGCTTCCCTTAATCTTGAGATCGTAGACCGCGACCACGGGCAAGCCGCCGGCCATGCACGACCAATGCGCACCGTCATCGAGACTGAGGAAGACTCCCGTCTCGGTGCCTACGAACAGCAGGCCTGGCCGTACCGGGTCGGCGCGCACCACACGGGTGATCTCGCCCTTCGGGAAATCGCCCACGATCGACTGCCAGCTCTTGCCCCCATCCCGGGTGCGGAAGAGATAGGGGTGATAGTCGGCGAGCTTGTAGCGCGTGGCCGCTACATAAACGGTATCGGCGTCATGCGATGAGATCTCGACGCAGCCAACATAGGCTAGCTCGGGCATGGCTTCAGGCGTGACGTTCCTCCACTCGGCCCCGTCGCTCCGCGTCACATGGACGAGACCGTCATCGGTGGAAACCCAAATCTCGCCCTTGCGGTGCTGGGATTCGACGACCGAGGCGCACGTCGCATGCACCTCACAGCCGGAGTTTTCATGCGTCAATCCGCCTGAATAGTCCTGCCGAGCCGGATCGTTGAGACTGAGATCGGGCGAGATGGCGGTCCAGCTCGATCCTTCGTCGCGGCTGCGGAAGACGCGATTGCCCCCGGCATAGAGCACGTTCGGATCATGCGGCGAAAAGGAGAGCGGAAAGGTCCAGGCGAAGCGGTAGCGCATATTCTTCGGCGCGATGCCGGTCGACGCTTCCGGCCAGACATTGACGAGGCGGACCTGCCGGGTGCGGTGGTCGTAGCGTTGCAGAGCTCCCGCTCCGCCCGGGCTGTAGCCGATGGCGCCGCAATAGACGATGTCGGGATCCTCGGGATTGACGGCGATGAAGCCGCTCTCGCCGGTTCCCGGATAGGTACAGTCGCCGAGGGTGATGACGCCCCATTCCGAGGCGCTCGGGACCGAAATAGACGTGTTGTCCTGCTGGGTGGCGTAGACCCGATAGGGATGCCGGTCGTCAATGTCGATGCGATAGAGCTGTGCCGTCTTCTGATTGTAAATCGACGACCAGTCCCGCCGCCATTGAAGGTTACGCAGGCACCGCCGTCGTTGCCTCCGATCATCCGCTTGGGATTGACTGGGTCGATCCAGAGATCGTGGTTGTCGCCGTGTGGAGTAGTCACCTGGGTGAAGTTCGCCCCGCCATCGGTCGATTTCCACATCCGCGAATTGGTCACATAGACAGTATCGGCGTGCCCGGTGTCGGCGAAGACATGGGTGTAGTACCAGGGACGATGGATCAAGTCGCGATTGCGCGACACATGGATCCAGCGGTCACCGTAATTGTCGGTGCGGTAGAGCCCGATCTTGTCGTCCTCTGCCTCGATGAGTGCGTAGACGCGCCCACGCAGCGCCCCCGAAACGGAAACACCGATCTTTCCGAGTACCCCGCCCGGTAGACCGTTCCGCTTGGACAGCTCCTCCCAAGTGTCGCCGCCGTCGAGCGAGCGAAAGATTCCGCTTCCGGGCCCGCCGCTATTTAGGTTCCAGAAACTCCGTCGCGTTTGCCACGTCGTGGCGAAGAGGACGCGTGGATTGTGAGGATCCATCGAGACATCGACAGCGCCGGCGTCGGGATTGCGGTAGAGGACCTTCTGCCAAGTCTTGCCGCCGTCTTTGGAGCGGAACACGCCCCGTTCTTCGCTGGGCCCGAACGCGTCGCCGAGCGCCGCGACATAAACGATGTCGGGGTCGTGCGGATGAACGCGGATTTTGCCAATATGGCGGGTCTCTTTCAGCCCCACATGAGTCCAGCTGCGACCGGCATCAGTCGACCTGTAGATGCCGTCCCCGTAAGACACGTTGCCGCGGATCGTCGTCTCGCCCATGCCGGCATAAATGACATTCGAATCGGAGCGGGCGACTGCAAGCGCGCCGACACTGGCGCTCCCGAAGTAACCGTCGGACACGCAGCGCCAATAAATGCCGCCGTCGACCGTCTTCCACACCCCGCCTGCGTAGGCGCCAAAGTAGAACACCATGGGATCGTTGGGGTCGCCCGCAACCGCCACAACACGGCCTCCTCTGGGCGGTCCGATGCAGCGCCATTTGATGGCTTCGAGGCTCCTGGGGTCAGTCACATGGGTCTGCGTCGGCATTGCAACTTCGCTTCCGGTGGTTAACATGGGTTAGTTAATGCCTCAGTTCTTCTCGTCGGGTGGTTTCTGGTACCAGACGTAAATCATCGTCGCAGTCGTGGGTCGAGCGCGTCTCTAAGGCCGTCGCCAATATAGTTGACGCTCAGGACTGTGAGCGAGATCGCAATCCCCGGCCACAGCACTAGATGCGGGTAAACCTGCATGTATCCGATCCCGTCATAGAGCAGTCGTCCCCAGGTCGGGAAATCCGGCGGAAAGCCTAAGCCAAGAAACGACAGCGTGCTTTCCGTAATAATTGCCGTGGCGATCCCGAGAGTGGCTGAGACAATGATCGGTGACATGATATTGAGCAGCACATGGCGACGGATAATCCGGTGCGGTGGGGTGCCAATGCTGCGCGACGCCAATACGAATTCGCGCTGCTTGACGGCCAGCACTTCGCCCCGAACGATGCGCGCAGCATGCATCCAGCTCGTCACGCCCGTGATCGACACGATGAGCATAAAACTCCCCAGATCGCGCCCGAGAACGTTTGCCACCACATCGCGGAACAGCATCACTGCGATCAATAGCAGTGGGAGTACCGGCAATGACAAAAAAAGATCGGTGAGCCGCATCAGGGGCCCATCGAGGGATTTGAAGTAACCGGTAAGGACACCGATAAGCGTGCCTATGAAAATAGAGATGATCATCGCCGTCAGGCCGACGGCGATCGATATGCGACCGCCTGTTATCATTCGCGCGAGTAGATCGCGCCCAAGTTCGTCAGTGCCCAGCGGATGGGCCCAGCTTGGTCCCGCATTCATAATGGTGAAGTCGATATACGTAGGGCTTACGCGCCAAACGAAGGGACCGAAGACAACACCGATGACAATCAGTAAGAAGACAGCCCCCCCGGCGAGCGCGCCCTTGTGGGTTTTAAACTGATCCCAGACGTCCCACCACTGATTGCGCGACGGCGCCTCGAGCAACATTGGTTCCACGCCGCCGATAGGGTCGGTATTTGGTGTTTCCGAAACAAGCGCCTCGGCAGCTTCTTTCGGCTCGTTGTGGCTAAGCAGCTCAGTCATAGCGAATCCTGGGATCGAGTACCCCGTAGAGCAGATCGGCGACCAGGTTGAAGACGACGATCAATACAGCGAACATAAAAGCCAGCGTCTGCACCATCGGCACGTCGTTGGCGTAGATCGCAGTGATCAGGAGCTCGCCGATTCCGTTCACCTTGAAGATCTGTTCGGTGACGATGGCCCCGCCAAAGACGCTTGGAAGTCCGAGCGCGATGACAGTGACAACCGGGATCATCGAATTGCGTAACACGTGGATGAAAACGACCACATTCTCGCTCATGCCCTTGGCACGCGCCGTGCGGACATAGTCCTGACCGAGGTTATCGAGCATCGACGAGCGCAAATAGCGGCTGATGGAGGCGGTAGTTTGGACCGCCAGCACCATCACGGGCATGGCCATCTGCCGGAGTTGTTCAAGGAAACTACTCCAGTTGTCGGCAGCGAGATTGGTGTTGTAGATCGTTGGAAGCCAGTCGAGATACACGGCGAAGAGGAGGATCGCCAAAACGCCGGAGAAGAAAGATGGCACGGCAATACCGAGCAAAGACAGGAGTGTGCCAATCTGATCGAAGATGGAATATTGCTTGCAGGCCGAGACGATACCGATTGGTAGAGCAACTAGCACGCCGACGAAATAGGCGAGGCCGACGACCAACAGCGTCTGCGGAAGACGCTCGGCGACGACGCTGAAGACCGGACCGCGCGTTTGCCAAGACATGATGCGCTGCGTACCGTCCGAGAAATGCGTCCCGAACACAACGTCGAAACAATGCAGCGGCTCGGTTACAAAGAACTGCTTCAGCCAAAGGAGATACTGCACTATCAGCGGTTCGTCCATACCAATAGCTTCACGCATCTTCGCGCGCACTTCAGGCGCAAGTGTAAGTGGCAGTTGTGATAGCGGATCGCCTGGCGCGAGTTTGAGCAGCGAGAAGATTACGAGGCTGATCAAGAACAGGGTCGGCACCGCTAAAAGCAGTCGTCGGATGGCATACTTGAGCATGCGTTGCACCTATTGCTGCCGGCCGGGGCGATGCTCGCGGCCGGCATGGGAGATGGAAAGCCACGCGCCATTGCGACGCGCAGGCAGTCTCACTTGCTGCGGTACCAGTCCTGAGCGTTCCACAACCTGGAATCCCAGGGGTTCATGACAAGACCGGCCAGCGTGTTGGAAACCCCCGTGACGTCGCCGCGCCAAACCAGCGGCATAATCGCGTAACTCTCCGTTAGAATGGTGCTGAGCTTTTTGATAATCTCAGCGCGCTGCTCGGCGTCAGCGGTTTTGTCGAGCTCTGTCACTAGACTGTCGTAATCCGTGTTGCAGTGGCGCGGGATGTTACTCCCTAGCCACCGCGTGTCCGGCCGCGGTGCCGCGCTACAGATGTATGCTGCGACATATCTGCCGAAATTGGTCCCGCCAGCATAGTCGGCCCACATCTCAACGTCGGCATAGAACTTCTGGAATGTGTCCGGATTGCCCGCATCGCTGCCGAAGAAGACCGAAGCGTCGATGCTCCTCAGTTCTACGTCAACGCCTACCTCGTGCCACCACTGTTTGATGATCGCCTGGAACTGGTTGCGCACTGCGTTGGTCGTGGTCACCAAAGTGAGCTTCAGCTTTTTGCCGTCCTTCTCCCGGAAGCCATCCGGACCTAGCCTCCAGCCCGCCTCGTCAAGAAGCTTTTTGGCACCCGGAATGTCCTGCCCCAAGCAGCCCGTATCGCCAACGGCAAACATCGGCGGCGCCGGAATAAAGTCGCATGTGGGCTTGCCCATGGAGCCGTAGCCGATCTCGCTCAATTTCGCGCGGTCTAGCGCCAGCGACAGAGCCTTGCTGACGCGAAGGTCGCTGAGGATTGGGTGTGGATGTTTCGCAGTTGAACGCTCCTCCGGCGGGAGACTGGGCGAAGGATCGGTCAGGCTCATAAAGAGGAATTCGACTGACGTGCCGAAGGCCAAGAGGATATTGCCCTTGGCCCCTTTCTCCATTTCGCTCAGCACATCCGGGGCGATCTGCAAATTCGAGGCGTAGTCATATTCGCCCGTCTGCAACACTGCACGGGCTGCGCCGAGGGCATCGCCGCCCCCTTTGAGGTTGACCTCGGCGAAAGCGGGCTTGTTCGGATCGCGGTAGTTCGGATTGGCCTTTAGCTGAACCGCGTCATTTGCCTTGAAATTGGTGATGACAAACGGCCCAGTCCCGATCGGATAGAAATTGGCTTCCGTGCAGGTCTGCGCCCTTTCGCCCAGGCAGTCGGCGAACTGCTTCGCCTGGATGATCGGTGACCACGAGCTGACGAAGGGGCCGTAGGGCATCGGCGTCGGCCCCTCGAAGGTGACCTTCACCGCCAGATCGTCAAGCGCCTCGACCTTCACGACACCCTTGAAGCTGTTGACGCCGCATCCAACATTCGGGGCCATGCAATAGTTCGCAGTGAAAACCACGTCCTTCGAGGTGACCGGCGAACCGTCGGACCATTTGAGGTCCGGCTTCAGCTTCCAGGTGATCGACTTGAGGTCCTTCGCCACACCGCCGTTCGCCACCGTGGGGACGTCCTGGGCAAGACGCGGGTACAGATCACCGTCCTGGTCGTAGCCTGCCAGCGGCTCGAGCACCAGCGAGGCAGGAGTGGAGTCTTTCTCGCCTCCCGACAGGTAAGGGTTCATCGTCGAAGGGGCCTGCCACTGTAGGATGTTCACGGCGCCGTCTGTGCGACGGTCGGCAAATGCAGGCGTGACGAATAGGGTCACCGTGACCCCCGCCGTTAGAAGTGATGTCAATCTCAACATTCTGTTGTTCTCCTCTTTTTCAAACCTCGGCCTGGCTTATTCCGGCCTTGTTGCCTCACCAAATCCGTCCTCTTTGTGATCGCCGACGCGCTAACGCAGACTTCCTGATAGGGATCTCGCTTCCACTGCTTCACTCGGCTCTATGGCAGGCGACCCACCGCTCGCCGGTCACCTTTCGCCATGCCGGTTGCTCTGACGTGCACCGGTCGAACGCGACCGGACAGCGGGTGCGAAATCGACAGCCCGAAGGCGGATTGGCCGGGCTCGGCACATCGCCCGTCAGGATGATGCGGTGGCGCGCACGTTCGACCCTCGGATTCGGCACTGGGACCGCAGAGAGCAACGCCTTCGTGTAGGGATGTATTGGGTCTCTGTAGATGAGGTCGCGTGGGCCGAGTTCCATTACCTTGCCCAGATACATCACCGCGACATTGTCACAGAGGTGACGAACCATTGAAAGATCGTGGCTGATAAAGAGGTATGTCAGCGAGAACTGCCTCTGAAGGTCTTTGAGGAGGTTGACCACCTGGGCTTGGATGGAGACATCCAAGGCGGCTATTGGCTCATCGCAGACAATAAAGTCCGGATTGAGCGCGAGCGCCCTGGCGATCCCAATGCGCTGGCGTTGGCCGCCAGAAAATTCGTGCGGATAGCGGTTGGCGAACCTCGGATTGAGACCGACGGAATCGAGCAACCCGTGAACCCGGTTTTCCTTTTCCTTGCCTTTCAGTGTGCCGTGCTCGTTCAGCGGTTCGGCAATGATGGAGCCGACGGTCATGCGCGGATTGAGACACGCCTGCGGATCCTGGAAGATCATCTGCATGCGCGGGCGGATCCGGCGCAGTTTGTTGCCCTCTAGGTGCGTGATGTCTTCGCCATCAAACACGATGCGGCCTCCGGTAGCGTCGCATAAGCGCAAGATGGCACGGCCTGTCGTCGACTTGCCGCAGCCGCTCTCGCCCACAAGCCCGAGCGTCTGGCCGCGTCTGACCTCAAGGTTCACACCATCCAGCGCTCTGATGGCACCAGCTTGGCGCCCGAAGACACCCTTGTATGTCGGGTAGTGCACGGCCAGGTCATTGACGCGGAGCAGGACTTCGTCCCGGCTTTGCTGTGCTTCTCTGGTGAGGATACTTGGCTCAGACATCGTCGCGCGGCCTCTGCTCAGTTACGTCCCACCAGCAGGCAGCTTCGTGACCATCTCGCACCGCCATCAGCGGCGGCCTCTCCACGCGACAGCGATCGAAGACATGCGGACATCGTGGCGCGAAGGGGCAGTTCGTCGGAAAGGCGGTTAGGTGTGGCGGCTGGCCTACGACACTCTTCAATCGCTCCTGTCCCGCTTGGTCGGGCCTCGGCAATGTCTCCAGAAGTGCGCGTGTATAGGGATGACGGGGATTTGCGTAGAGATCGTCGACAGAGGCGCACTCGACAACGAGCCCGCCGTACATGACCATTACCCGATCGGCGATCCCGGCCACCACACCGAGATCATGGGTGATCCAGATGATGCTCATGCCGATTTCCCGGCGGAGCTTCTTGACGAGCTCCAGGATCTGGGCCTGGATCGTCACGTCAAGCGCGGTCGTCGGTTCATCGGCGATGAGTACCTTTGGCTTGCAGGCAAGTGCAATGGCGATCATCACCCGCTGGCGCATCCCGCCGGAGAACTGGTGGGGATAGTCGTTTATCCTGTCCTGTGGCGAGGGGATGCCGACGAGGGAGAGAAGCTCAATTGCACGCTTGCGCGCCTCGCCACGGCTGAGACGGAAATGCTTGCGCAACGGCTCCATCAACTGGTAGCCGACCCTCAAGACCGGGTTGAGCGATGTCATCGGGTCCTGGAAGATGAACCCAACCTCGCCACCGCGGACCTTACGCATTTCGCTTGGGTCGAGCGATAAAAGATCCCGGTGCCCGAGACGCACCCTTCCGGACACGATTTCGGCAGGCGGAGACGGCAGAAGCTTCATGAGCGACATCATCGTAACGCTCTTGCCTGAGCCGCTTTCTCCGACGACGCCAAGCAGTTCGCCGGGCTGAAGTTCAAAGCTGATGCCGTTAACGGCGTGGAGCGTGGTTCCGCGGGATGTGAAAACAATCCTCAGGTCCGACACCTGCAAGACCGGCGCGCCGATTCTGTGCGCTATCGCCTCCACCAAAGCTACCCCCTCGGTTCGCTGAACGCCCTCCACCTGAATCCCGGATAGCTCGGCCCGTGTCATCTCAACCTGTGCCGCGCTTGTTTCACGCAGAACAGGCAACTGAACCAATAGCTAAATCCTCACTTTTCTTTTCGATTGTTGGCCGGTGCTTTCGATTATGGCGGGATGAGCGGGCACCATTCGCGTCTTTCATTGACCATCAACAGACGGGCGATCTGAGTCAATTATAGCTTTTATATTGTCGTCATCTTAAAGCGAGATGGATCAAGCCTGATGTCGCTTAGCAGAGATGGGCTGGTTGACGCCCTCCCTTGGCGGCGAAAGTGCCATGAGTATGTGGCCTATGAGCCACGAAGCGGAAGGACGAGGAAATGAGGGATACGATGATCGCGGTGGATTTGCCAAAACGCGTTATCCATGTCCACGGTGCGTCAGTGACGGGGCATTTGAAGTTCCGCAGAAGCTGACACGGCCCCGCGGTTCACCTAATGGTTAAGAGATAATCGGCCGGTCGGCTGCTGGAGCAGTGGGATTGATGCGGAGCAAAGCGGCGAAGCGCATCCTTGTCCATATCCGCGACAGCAATGTTCGCGCTTTGCGGGCATAGTGAGTTCGCCATCAGGCGCCGTATGCTTGTATGCGGTTGTTCCTCGCGATCGCAAAACGATGATGCAGCCAATGGGCGGAACTCCGGGCCGGCGGCCCATTCTACGGACGCGGCGATCGGGCTGACTGCCGCGCCGGATCCTTTTCAGCAGACCTTTTCCGGCCCGCCGGAGCGCGCGGCGCACCGCTGGAGTTCGACGCGCGGCCGGATCGGGTTTCAAGGCGGCAGGGTCGCGGTCGAACGTCCACGGGTGAGGACCGTCGACGGGCGAAACGATGGCGATAACGAGCTGGGATCGTGTGGTTTCGGCAGACCGGCTCGGTCACTGGATGATGAACCTGATGCTGATCAATGTCTCGACCCGTCGGCTCGGGTGGGCGGTGCGGCCTTTGCAGGCGACGTGCCAACGGGTCATGGCAGCGATGGCGCCGCTCAGCGGTGCACCACCGCCGCTGCATGCAGCGCCTGAACGAAAGCGTACAGCGCCTGCCAATGGTCACGAGCTTTTTCTGATTCGGGCCAGGCAGAATTGACGGCGATCACAACGTTGTCCTCCGGATAAACGTAGATCGCCTGGCCCGCGTGGCCCCGCGCCGCATATGCGTCCTTGTATATCCACCAGTAGTAGCCATAGTCCGTTGCGCCGTTCTCGTCCTCGAATTCGGAAGGAAGGGTCACCTGCGCGCGGGTGGCGTCGGCCACCCAGCCGAGTGGCACTACCTGGACCCCATTCGACTTGCCGCCGTCCAGCATAAATTGGCCAAAGCGGGCGTAGTCGCGCAAGGTCATCGAGAGAGTGCCGTCGCCCCCTTCGAGACCGTACGGACTCACTACCCAATAGGCCGGTTTTTCCATTCCGAACGGCTTCCAGAGCTTCTCGGCGAGGTAGGCCGACAAGTATTTGCCGGTCGCCTTTGACACCAGGATGCCCGCCAGGAAGGCGTCACCGTTGTTGTAGACGAACTTGGCCCCTGGGCGATCGGCTCGCGGCAGGCGGCCCAGATATGCGGCTGGATCCTCTTTCGCAAACGGCCACACCCAGATCTGAGAGCCGTCTCCGTCGGGATTGACGTAGTCCTCGTCAAACTTCACGCCGGAGGTCATAGTTAACAGCTGGCGGATAGTCACACCGTCGTAAGCGCCACCCTTAAGCTGAGGGATGTAGTCGGCGACCAAATCATCCATGCTCCTTATGTAGCCATCCTGAATTGCCGCGCCGACCAGAAAGGCGGTGACTGTTTTGCCCACCGACTGCGCAAGCCAGACATCATCGGCTGTGCGCCCGAGACCATAGCGCTCCAGAAGCACCTCGCCGTTCTTGAGCACGATGACACCTGAGGCTCGGTGCGCCTTCATATAGGTGTCAACGTCCATGGCTTGGCCCTTCCAGGTCCACCGCGGCGAGATTTGATGAATAGCAGGTGGGAGCGGATAGACACTGTCAGCCCGTGGCACCACGCGGACAGGCGAATGTTCGCCCCAGTTGCGATAGTACTGGATTTGCTGGTCCGGAGACCATGAGGAAGTGAGTTGATTAAGTTTGCACATGCGAAGTTCCCTGTCGGTGACACGACTCATTCCCGCACCTGAGATGCGAATTGGAGCCCTTTTTGCAGCAGCTGAGAGCGCTAGTTCGAGATGTCGTTTGCTTAGTTCAGCCTGTTCCATCGGACCAGGAATCAACAAGAACAGAATTGAGATCATGGCCATCTAGACCTTAGATGGCATCGGCATAAGAACGTCGGACCGAAGCCGGTCAAACGGGACAGCAGTTGCCGAAGGCGACATGACCATGCACGTGATCAAGAGGCTCGAACGTCAGGGCTCACCGACATGCAGGGCGGGAAGGAAGGTTTGCAGAAAGGCTCTGTTGCAAAAAATCCGTTCATACCGGAAAGAGCGCCGAAGATTTTCAGCGAGATTTTTGATGAGCGATTTCAAGTGGCGTCATTTTGAGGGTGAGATTGTCCTTTGGGCAGTGCGATGGTGTTCGCGTTATGGCGTCAGCTACCGCGATCTTGAGCAAATGATGGGTGAACGGGGTGTAGCCGTTGATCATCCCACGATTTACCCGCTGGGTACAAAAGTACGCGCACGAGGTTGAAAAGCGGCTGCGCTGGCACGGGCGTCGTCCGCAATCGAAGAGTTGGCGCGTTGAGAAACCTATGTGAAGGTTCGTGGCCAATGGGCATACCAATTCGGCAAGACGATCGACTTCTATCTGTCCCCCGACCCGCAATGCCAAAGCGGCCAAGCGCTTTCTCGATAGGACCTGAACGGCCTGAAGGACTGGGAAAAGCCAACCGTGATCAACACCGACAAAGCTTCGACTTATGGCATCGCCATCGCGCGATTGAAAGCCGAAGGCAAATGCCCGAGAGAGCTTCTGCATCGGCAGGTCAAATACCTAAAACAATGTTGTTGAGGCTGATCACGGCAAGCTGAAGCAGCTGATCAGACCGGTGAGAGGGTTCTTGACGCTAAAAACGGCCTATGCGACGATCAAAAGCTTCCAGGTCATGCCGGCTTTGCGCAAGGGCCAGGCTGCGATTTTCAACCTGACGGGCGACATCAGTGGAGGGGCCCGTATCTTTGAACGTGCTTTTGACATCGGACCGAGCGCGCTGACGGAGGCAGTAGCACTGCTCGCTCAGAATCTTGAGGGTCAGGCCGCGTGACGGCAGAGAACACGGGACCTCCCCAACCACCCGGATCTTTTGCAACAGAGCCATTATATTCACTACGGCGTTTCATCCCTTGCGAAAATCGGAAAGTCTGGCGCGGCGCAGTTCCAACTCTGGGAATTGGGTGCGTCCTGTTCGGCGCGTGGGGGAGTTCCGGAGATCGGGAGAATGAGATTCCGGCCTGGTCGCGGCGGCGGGACTTGTAGCGGTAAGTCGAGGTGTCGAACTCAGAACCCGGCAGACCCGCCGTGGGCACCGTCGACATAAGCCCGTCATATTTCTGCTTTCAATTGAAATTAGGTGGCCTGACTGATCCCGCCCGGCGGCAGATCTCCGCAACGGGGATCCTGTCGGCCTCCCTGCTTCAGGATGAACGCCTTCTGCGCGTCCGAGGCCACGGCCGTTCAGCTGCCGCACCTCGGCTTTCAACCATCTGAGTTCTAGATGGATGGGGTATCGATTATGTTCTTGCCAGCTCGCGGACCGATCCGACAGTGTGACTGTGGGCGGCGACATGGCGCAAGACGGCTCGCAGTTGCTCAGGCTCTGGCCCTCATCTCATTACCTACCCCAATCCCAAGTCTCGAATGCGGGAAAGGACCAACAATCACAACTGTCAATCCAGGGGAACGTCACATGAACAAGTTTGTAAGGATGATTGCAGCTGCAGCATCGTTCGCAGTTGCGTCCATCGCTTTGCCGGCCAATGCCGGCGCCGTACTCGAAAAAGTGCTCGCAACAAAAACGCTGAGGCTCGCAGTTGGGACGGACTGGGGGCCCCTTTCCCACTTGAACGACAAACAGGAACTCGTTGGTTATGATGTTGATGTCGCCAACGGCATCGCAAAATACCTCGGAGTAGAGGCCGAATTCGTGACGCCGGGATGGGACATCATCGTCGGAGCCAAGTGGCAGGGCCGTTGGGATGTCGCCATGGGCGCGATGGTGCCGACCAGGCCCAAGGCAGAAGTGCTTGTCTTCCCGGCTGTCTATTTTTGGAGCCCAGCTGTTGCCACTGTTCACCAGGACGGCAAGGCAACGAAGCCTTCCGATCTCGAGGGGAAGGTGATTGGCTTAACAGCGGCCAGCGAGTTTGAAGCGTATGCCAAGCATGAGTTTACGCCGGGTTGGGTAAACGCCAGCCCTGTTCACTATCAATTCAAGCCGGGCCAGCTGAAGACTTACGGAACGACCAGCATTGCATTTGATGATCTGCGCCTTGGCGACGGCGTTCGTCTTGATGCGGTCATCGCAGACATCACGGATGCGCGCGCCGCGATTAAGGCCGGCTACCCCTTGAGGATACTCGAGCCGGCGCTGTATTACGGGCCGGGAGCTATCTCAATTCTGCCTGGAGACAAGGAACTCAATGACAAGATTGCGGCGGCCATCAAGGAAATGAAGGACAATGGCACGCTTTCCAAGCTTTCGATCAAGTGGTACGACGCAGATTACACTGAGGAACAGTGAGGTCGCAAGCTAGACGGCCCAGCTTAGTCTGGGCCGCCATGTCATAGCGGATTCCTCATGCTCTATCAGGATACTTGAATCCTAGGTTCTCGTCCATAAACCACGGTTCATCGCCTCGATCTTCGCAGTCGCGGTGTTTTTTGGCGGTCAACCTGACGGGCACGATCATGGGCGAACTCATGCGGCCGGTGATCGGCGATCCGATTCACCGCTTCTACGGGCGCTTCGCGATCGCGTTTGTGATTGCGGTGAAGACTTTCAGCAGATGATCCGATCAAAGGCGGTCGCACGACTGGATGGTTGGCTCGAGCGCGCCAGGGCAAGCCTCGTCGCCTCTTTTGCCAATGGTGTCGAAAAGGACATCGCGGCAGTCCGCAACGCCATCATCTCCCCATGGTCGAACGGCCAAACCGAGGGCCAGATCACCAAGCTCAAACTAATCAAGCGGCAAATGTACGGCCGCGCCAAGATCGATCGGCTCCAGGCGCGTCTCGTCGGCGCGACCTGAGCCAAAGGTGCAGCGAGTTTGCGTCAGACCCCCGTTCGAAAATCACCCCTCAAACAGGGTCCTCGTTCCACGAAAAATCACACTCAAACGCGCAATCTTCTTCTACGAGCGCGGTGAGATTCGCGATCGCTCCTTCGACAAAAGCCAAGCTTTCCGCGCGTCCGGCCTCAATCTGGTGTCCACGGCGATCGTCCATTTGGAATACCGTATATCTGACCGCGCCGTCCATCTCCTGCGTCAGCGCGGGCACATTATGCCGAACGCCCTGCTCAAGCACGTTTCCCCACTGAGTTGGGAACACATCAACCTCACCGGTATCTACTCATGGGACGAGCCTCCTGACCTCGCGGGCGGCCTTCGGCCGCTCAGAACGCCAAGTGCGATCGAGCGCGCAGCATAGGTCCAATTCATATGCGAGGCGGAAGGGCTCACCGATGGTGCAAAAGCTGGGCGTTGTAGAGCGGCTTTCCCGCTGATCGAAAGTGGTGAGAAGACATCCACGATTCGATGGCGAGAGCGTCGATCGTCCCTCGGGTTTACTGCGAGAACAACGGAGCGTGTTATAACGGGATCAACGATCTGTGTCGTCTGAACCAAGCCTTGAGAGACTTCCTTATGGATAGCAGCGGGTGTGAGGATCGAGTGTGCCTTTCCCTCCATGACCATGTTTATAATCGTGGAAAGCGAATCCACCTCGAACCTTACATCCAGCATACAGCCATGGTGTGCGACGACATCGGCTACGGAGCGCCTTGCGTTGTTCGCGCGCATGGGCACTGCCAAGGGGAATGAACGCAAATCTGAAAGTCTGATCGAAGCTTCGAAAGGTGGTCGGCGGCGCGACGAGACAGAATTCTTCCGATGCCAACGCCTTCATCTGGCCGATGCTTTCCTCCGTCCTGTAGAGGATTGCCAAGGAAAATCGACCAGCTGACATCCACTCTTCCAAAGGCCCAGTCATTCCTTCGGTCATCTTGAGAGATACCCGAGGCAAATCGTTCCTCACCGCTTCCAGCAGCAGGCCGCTCATAACACGAGCCGCGCCAGACGGGATGCCGATTGTCAACTCTCCGGCGGGTGACGCCTTCTTGCTCGTGAGTTCGGCTTCGGTCAGTAGAATTTCATTGAGGATATTCCGCGCCCGAATAAGTAGCTTCTGCCCCGCATCCGTGGTTCTAACGCCGTTCCGTTCACGCACCAGCAGCTGCGTCCCGAACCCCTCTTCAAGCTGCCGGACGTGTAGGCTCAGCGCACTCTGTGCCACTTTAAGAAGACTGGCGGCCTCCACTACGCCGACGAAATACCGAAGTTGCCTGATATCCCCGATCGAAGATGTCCAGTCGAATGCGTTGCCGGAATTTATATCAATCTCGAAACGAGATGGCAAACGCGTTCGAAGATCAACCGGAATTTCCTTGCGTGACTCTCAGTTCTCAACGGCAGCGTCAGTAGATCTGCCGGATAGAGCCAGAATCTGATGAGCACGCCGAATAACGGGTGGGTCAATCATCTTTCCGTCCACCGCAAAAGCACCAAGCCCCTCTTTGGAGGCAGCGCGCTCCGCTTCGGCAACGCTCCGAGCCCATTCAATCTCGCCAGCACTCGGCGAAAATGCTTCGTTGAAAACTTTCACCTGGGCAGGATGAATGGCGAGCGCGCCAGCGAAACCAAGCCGCCGCGCATGAGTTGCGGTTTGCTGGAGCTTTTCAGTATCTCGAAACTCACCAATGATCCCGACAAAGCCTAGCGGAAGCAGGCCAGCGGCCCGGGCAGCGAACAACACTTCCAGGTTTAGCTGCAAGAGAAGATCGAATTCGGGCGAACCGCCAACAGCTGAACAAAAATCCTCTGGGCCAAGGGCCATGGCTGCCATCCTGGATCGGACGATGCGATTTCCGGCAAACGCTGTAAGGCACGCGGGCTCTCGATTTGAGTAAGAAATCGAATCTGGCCCGCAGCCAGCCCCCGCTTTTGCTCCAGCTGATTGACGGCACCGCCAACTTCCCTAACCCAGTCCGACGATTCGACCTTTGGCAGGACGAGAGCGTTCACCCCTGGAATGACGGATGCGTCGAGGTCAGCAGCAAGAGCGCAAAGCTCATGATTTACCCGCACCAAGGCGGATGCACCGTTACGTCGGACTGTGGCGACACTTTCGGAGAGCTGTTGCCGCGCCTCCTGCTTACTGCCTTCAGGAACGGCGTCTTCAAGGTCGAGGATAATACCATCAGCCCCTCGCTCCGGCGCCGATGCAATATTTGCGCTATACGCTGGAACGAAAAGCAGAGATCTCCAATGCGGAACGGCGTTCATGTTATCGTGCCTGTTGCTATGGACTTGAACCGCACCTCGCGCGGTCTCGGACCCGATTCCGGAAGATGGCTTAAGTGGCTTCCTGTACGTCCTGAGCACTACTCTCGTAGTTCCTCCCGAACACCGTCGGTGTGAGCGCCGAGCGCAGGGACAGGGCCGAACGAGGGTGGCTCGGAATCAAAGATCGCTGCAGGCGCGATCACATCAACGGTGCCTTCAGGCGTCCCCACAGGAACTCTACGAACATGCGGATGTTTGGAGACTGCCGGAACGTCGCGCAATCGGCCGTAAGCCAGACTTGCAGCTTCAAGCTCTTGCATGGCTTCTTCACTGGACAACTGAGAAAAGCGTGCCTGGATGATATCGTCAAGCCTGCCGCGTGTGTCAAACCGTTCCATGTTATCGGCAAATCCGGGCTGGCGCGTGAGCTCGGGCTTCTTCAAAAACATTGCGCAGAAGTTCACTCATTCGCGATCGTTTTGGACAAGAAAATGACATCCTTGCCGTCAGCACAACGGTAGGCTCCATAAGGTGCCAGCGATGGATGATCTACGCCGGCGCGAACGGTCCTATAATTGCTGTAGTCGTGCTGAAGAACCGGCACATTCATCCAGTCCACAATGGCGTCAAATAGCGACACCTGGATCGATGCCCCTCACCCGTCCGCTCTCGGTTGAAAAGTGCCTCAAGGATAGCGGAGTGTGCCGTCATGCCCGCCGAGATGTCGCAAACCGACACACCCACGCGGGCTGGGCTCTCCTGCGTGCCGGTGATGGCGCTGAGGCCGGATTCGGGTTGCACGATGAGGTCATACGCATTGAGGTGCGAAAAAGGCCCGCCTTCACCGAAACCGGAGATATCGCAGGGAATAAGGCGCGGGTAACGGCTGCGGAGATCCACCGAAGCGAAGCCGAGTTTGTCGATGCTGCCCGGCTTCAGATTCTGAATGAAGACATCTGCCTTGGCAATAAGCCCTTCCAGAACAGCTCTATCCGCCTCAGATCTGAGATCCAGGCATACTGACTCCTTGCCTCTGTTTAGCCAGACAAAGTAGGCACTCTGCCCCCGCACCAGCTTGTCGTAATTGCGAGCAAAGTCAACTTCGGGCCGCTCAATTTGATGACCCGCGCACCAGCATCGGCCAGACGGGAGGATGCATAGGGAGCGGCGACTGCCTGCTCGACAGCGAGGACGTAATGTCCTTGAGACTCTTTCTCATAGGCTAGCTCTACGCAACGTTTCGGGACTGCGCTCGACGCCGCTGGAGAACGGCAGCACGCGATTTTGCTCGTTTCCAACAATGGTTAGATCTTCGACCACCCATGCCGGGTTTCGCGAGC
Organism: Mesorhizobium sp. M0800; assembly: GCF_040320095.1. Classification (NCBI taxonomy): domain Bacteria; kingdom Pseudomonadati; phylum Pseudomonadota; class Alphaproteobacteria; order Hyphomicrobiales; family Phyllobacteriaceae; genus Mesorhizobium; species Mesorhizobium sp. M0800. Next base: position 17,189 of record NZ_JAMYOZ010000042.1, on the reverse strand, counting down.
ATCATGTCTGCCTGCGTTGCGATAGCAACGTGAACCGTTGCGTGTGCGGAAATTTCCGTCTCGCAGCAGGTTCCGCCGACATAGGCGCCGACTTTGTTTTCCTTGCAGATGTGAACTGCGCGGGCAGTGTCGGCGATTGAGCCGACATCGGGCGTCTTGATCTGGACGAGATGGGTGGCTTTTGCTTCAGCGAACAGCTGTATGTCTTCCAGCGTATTGCATCGCTCATCGACCACGATGCGCGCATGTGAACCGCGGGCGTCCAGCGTCGATACAATCTGCGCGTAGTTGTCGAATTGCGCCTGTGTCGACCCGAAATCAGCCGGCGATTCGATGTTCAAGATGAATTCCGGTACGGCGTCGGAGACCTCAGTGATAAAGTCGGACACTTTCAAAGGATCAAGACCAAACTCCAGACCGATTGATCTGTATACGTCGAAATGCAATGTTGGATGGTAATCCGGATGACCAATATCGCGTACGCGGTTCGCAACCCATTTCACAAATTCAATGAAGGTTTTCCCTCCGACCCAAACTTGCTCGGAGAATTGATCAAGCCATGTGGGAGGATATCAACGGACTTCAATATCATCTTGTCGACATTGATTTCGCGAGCATCCCCGCTTTGGCAATATAGCGGAACCCGATTGTTCGGCAGCGGCATTTCAAATTCAGCGCATACAACCTCGACCATTGTGGTTTTTGAAGCATGTGCAGCTGCCGCTATCAGCGCTTGACTGACGCCATACTCGATGGACAGGGGCAGACGCTTGCCCTCGAAGGACGCAAAGGCGCTGGTGCAAGCATCTCGAAACTTTGATACGTCCGCTCCCAGAAGCCGCGGGTCAACTTCATAATCCGGTCTGGATCAAACAGCGGATCACGCCCGCCCGCACCGGAGTACTGCACGGCCATCATGTCGCCCCAGACAATTGCATCGTCCGCACAAGGCCGATACTGAGACGATGCGGGGTACTCGAATAGACTTGAAGCGCGGGGTTAACGGTTCACCCACATAGAGAAACCCGTTGTGGCCAGCACCAGACCGGATAGCAGCCTGGTCATCGTAAAAGAAGGCAGCAGTTCCGGGCGTAAGAATTATAGCTTTGATCAGCACAATAATTCTTCTCGAATTGGGGCGTACCGTTATTGGCTGGCCGTTGAAAATTGAGGTCCGGGTCACTTGGATTCGGTGACGCCAATACAAAGCGTCGAAGGCTATCATCGCATTTCGAGATTGACCGCTGCAGCACCTTACGTGCATCGACAAATCGTCAGTTCAGCCCCGACATGGCCAGATTCCGCGGTCAGATTGCCTTTCTGAACGCGGAGAGAATTGGCTGGTGCGTTCGCGCTGCGGCTTGTTGAACAAGTCGGCGGGAGCCCTGCTCCTCAATCGTTCCTATGGAGCAAAGTCAGACGCGATCGGAGATGCAGCGGACGAAAACCGATTCGGCTTCTCGCTCCTGCTGTTCGCCGGAAAGACGGCAAGGGTGGTGACCCTCCTGATCTAGCAGCTTGCTCGGACATTGGTCGCGGCTCCAAGGAAACTCATGCGAGCGACAGTGGAGCAGGCGCTCCATGCTCGTCGATGGCACGTTTACACTAACTTCGCCATCTGGCTAAACTTAATCTTGAGCGGATCAGAAAGAAGAGCGACGAAAGCTAACTCGGGCCGCCCATCTGTAGTGACTCACTCACTGTTCCTTAGAGTAATCGGCACCGTACCACTTCTTCGAAAGCTCAGAGAGCGTGCCGTCGTCCTTCATTTCGTTAACAACGGCTGCAATCTTCTCACTGAATTCTTTGTCGCCTCGAAGAATAGCGATTGCTCCAGGCCCGGAATACAGCGCTGGCTTGAGAATCTTGAGAGGGTAGCCTGCCTTGATTACCTCCTGAGCGCTCAAGGCGTCTGTGAGAACTGCATCCAGGCGAACCCCATCGCCAAGACGCAGATCATCATATGCAATGTTGGCAGTCCCGTACGTCTTGACCTGGCCAGCCTTGAATTGGTACTGAATGGGCTTGGCGTTTGTCCAGGCTGGCGTTAGACTATGATTGGCATAGTCGGCATCGGAGGAGCCCCCTGTTACGCCAACCACCTTTCCCTCAAGGTCCGAAGGCTGGGTTGCTTTGCTGTCCTTGTGAACGACGGCAACCGAGGGTACCCATATATTGACAGCCGGGAAATTAAGCACTTTTGCCCGAGCCTCGGTCGGCACCATTTGACCCATGGCGATATCCCAACGGCCCTCCCACATGCCTGAAGTGATGACGTCCCAGCTCGGCGTAACGAATTTCGGCTCCACACCGAGCGATTTTGCGATCTGCTTTACGATATCGACGTCGTAGCCAACTAGCTCGTGATTCTTGTCCAAGTGCGAGATCGCACCCCAGTCCGTTCCCACGGCCACCGTCAGCGTCTTTGACTGCAGCACTTTGTCTAGCACTTCGCCCGCATGGGCCTGGCCGAATGGCACCACCGATGCGACTATGAGTGATGCTGCAGTCGCAAAGAGCGTTATAAGCTTGTTCATATGAAGTTCCCCAATATGTGATTTTGATTGCTAACACGGGCCAAGCCCGCGCATTGAGATTGGGACTGGCAGATAGCGCTATTAGGTTCGAGACCCGAGCAGGCGACGGCGCATCATTGCATCCGTACCCAAGCGGATAGTGTCGATCGGCCGATCAACTGACAAGAATATTTTCGATATGATATCCATCGAGAACTGAGATGGCCCAGTTACACGATAGTTTCAAATTTGGCCAACGTAGAGAACATTGTGGAAACTCGCCTTGCAATTGACCGTTGCCCATTGGGGTGGACATGGTGGCTGAATAGAGTTGCTTCAGAGGGCGTGATGGGCGCGGATTGGCAAGCGGCGGACGGTCTGACGGCCTGGTGGAGCCTTAGCTTCGAGGAATTGGGCTTGCTGGAAACGAAGCTGCCCCATACGCGGCTTGGTTTTTCCGCGCAGCTCAAGATGTAGGGCTGCGCCGGGCGCTTTGCGCAAGGAGCAGCTGAGTTCCCGGGTGGCGCGCTCGCCTACCTGGCCCAGCGACTGGACGTCGCTGACCGACATCGAAGCTTACGACTGGCAAGGACGAACAGGTCGCCAGCAGCGCGCAGAGGTGCTCAGATATCTCGGCATTCGGCAGTCGACCGGCCGGGATATGGATCGTGCCTTGCGCTGGGCGACGAAAGGTCTCTGCCCGCTGGGATTGTCGCCGGCGATCATGGTCGACCGGTTGACGGCATGGTTTGCTGAGCAGCGTGTCGGCTGTCCGGAAGGGGAGGCTCTTGACCGGCTGGTTGCTACGGCGCAGCGTCGCTTTGAGGATCAGGTGCTGGCGGCTGTCGACGCGGCACTGTCGCCTGAGTTGAAGGCCCGGCTGGATTCGTCGCTGGCCGACGCGGATCCGGTGTCCGGCTTCAGCAGCTTGAAGGCCGACCCCGGCCAGCCCAACCTTGACAACATCCTTCTTGCGGCGCGCCGGCTCGATTTCGTGCGGTCGCTGGCGCTGCCGGCGGCTACGACGCTCGCTTTCGACAATCCGATCGCTCGGACATTGCGCCGTCCTGGTAGCCAATGAGGCGGCCTGGCGGATGCGGCAGCATCCGCAAGGACGGCGGCATGCGCTTTACGCCGTTTTCCTGGCGCAGCGGAGCCGTGAGATCACCGACGGGCTCATCGATCTTCTGGTGGAGGTAGTCCACAAGGTCGGCTCGCAGGCGAAGCGGTCCGTGGTCAGGGCGCTCGCCCGGGAGAACGGGTTCATGGCAAGGAGACTATGCTGATCCGGATCGCCGAAGCGGCGACCGAAAAACCCGACGGCATCGTGCGTGACGTGGTGTTTCCGGCTGTGGGTGGCGAACCCGTGCTTTCCGCCATTTTGCGCGAGCACAAGGCGGCGGGCACGTTCGAGCGGCGGGTTCATGCGGCGTTGCGCTCCTCCTATGCCCGACATTATCGGCGGATGTTGCTAGCGGTGCTGACGACGCTGGAATTTCGATCCAACAATGCCAGGCACCGCCCGGTTCTGGAGGCGCTCGATCGGCTGAAGCGCTTTCGCGATGACGGCTGACCTGTCACCGAATTTTCATCCAGCGGCAATTAGAGTCTCGGCGGGTTGTACGCCGTATGGCGCGGGTTGAGCAACGGGCGATCGGCGGAGCTGGTCGGGGTTGTGCAGCTGATCGCCCTTGCGGTGAGATTGGCGGAATAGGCGCGGGCGTGATGTAGCCGAGCGCCGAATGTGGGCGCGATCGGTTGTAGTCGTCCGCCCATTCGGCGATCGTCGTCTGCGCATGGTCGAGGCCGAAGAACAAGGTTTCGTTCAAGAGTTCGTTGCGCATCCGGCCGTTGAAGCTCTCGCAGAAGCCGTTCTGCATCGGCTTGCCCGGCGCGATGTAATGCCATTCCACCTTGTGATCCTTGGATCAGGGAGGGTGGCGTTCGAGGTGAACTCGGTGCCGTAGACGGAGACGATCATGCCAGGCTTGCCGCGGCGGGCGACCAGTTTCGTCAGTTCGCGCGCGACACCCCGGCCCGAGATCGAGGTGTCTGCGATCGCCGCCAGGCATTCGCGTGTCATGTGGTCGACGATTGAGCACGCGGAAGCGCCTGCCGCGGGGAACTGGTCGTGGAAAATCCAGCGACCAGCGGGCGTTCGGCCTTGCCTCGGCCAGAACCGGGGCGCGGGTGCCAACCGCGCGTCGTCGTGACCGTCGCATGCGAACCGTCAGCCCTTCCTCGCGATAGAGCCGATAGATGCGGTTGGTCCCCGACGGCTCGCCCTCGCGTCTGAGCAGGATGAACAGCCGCCGATAGCCGAAGCGCCGGCGCTCATTGGCAAGGTCTCGCAAGCGGCCGCGCAGTTCCGTCTCAGGCGGCCGGCAGGACCGGTAACGGATCATCTTGCGGTCGGCAGCGACGATCGAGCAGGCCCGCCGCTCCGACAGGCCCATGGCGGCCCTCAGATGCGCGACGCCTTCGCTTGGCGACGGGCCCTACCACTTTTTTGTAAGAAGCTCGCGCAGCGCCGAGGCTTCCAGCATCTGGTCGGCAAGCAGCTTCTTCAGCTTCGCGTTCTCCTCCTCCAGCGCCTTCAGCCGCTTGGCGTCCGACACCTCCATCCCGCCATATTTGGCCTTCCAATTATACAGCGTCGCCTCCGAGATCCCGTGCTTGCGGGCCAGATCGCCCGCCTTCGCCCCCGCCTCGTGTTCGCGCAAAACCGCGATGATCTGCTCTTCCGTAAATCGCTTTCTCTTCATCAGTCCGTCCTTCAAACGAGGCCGGACTCTAATCCCAACTGGAGGAAATTACCCGTGGCAGGTCACGGCCGCCGCGTCATCCGTCCCGAGGACAAAATCCCGATCGACGGCGTTGTCTCGGCCAAGTGGCGCGATCTGGTGGTTGAGAAGGATAGCGCCGGAGGCTTTCAGATCAACCGGATCAATTACGAGATCTGCGTCACGACGGCGCTGCGCGAACGGCTACGCTGCAAGGAGATCTGGGTAGTCGGAGCGGACCGCTACCGCAATCCGGACGAGGATCTGCCGCAGGATTTTCAAGAGCGCCGCGCGGACTATTATCGCGACCTTGGCCGCAGCCAGGATGCACAGGCCCTCGATCACGCCGTTCGACCCGTTGCCGGCGCCGCCCGATCTCGAGGCGGTCAAGGCGGAGCTCGAACGCCGGTGGCCGATGACGGATCTGATCGACGTGCTGACGGAGACCGCGCTGCGAACCGGCTTTCTGAACGAGTTCTCTACTTCCGGCGATAGAGTCATTCTCGATCCCGATACGCTGCGTCGTCGGCTGGTTCTGTGCCTCTACGGCCTCGGCACCAATGCCGGTCTGAAGCGGGTCAGCGCCGGGACGGAGGACGTCAGCTACGCCGATCTGCTGCATGTGCGCCGCCTGTTTATCCACAAAGAGGCCGCCGCGATCGTGACGAATGCGATTCTGGCCACACGCGACCCCCGCATCTGGGGCGAGGCGGGCACGGCCTGTGCCTCGGATTCCAAGAACTGGGATCAGAACCTGATGACCGAATGGCATGTCCGCTCCAACGGGTCGCGGTGTGATGATCTACTGGCACATGGAGCGGCAGGCGACCTGCATTTACTCCCAGCTCAAGCGCTGCTCGTCTTCCGAGGTGAGCGCGATGATCGAGGGTGAGCTGCGTCGCTGCACCGACATGACCGTCGAACGCCACTATGTCGACAGCCACGGGCAGAGTGAGGTGGCGTTCGCCTTTTGCCATCCGCTCGGCTTTGAGTTGGCACCACGGCTGAAGGCGATCGTCCGGCAGAAGCTCTATTTGCCGGAGGCGGGGTTGCGCGGCGCGCTGGGCAATCTTGCGCCGATCCTCAGCAGGGCGATCGACTGGCGGCTGATTGAGCAGCAGTACGATGAGATGATCAAATACACGGCCGCTCTGCGGCATCGCACGGCCGAGCCCGAAGCAATCCTGCACCGTTTTGCCGGAACGACCGTGCAACATCCGATCTATGCCGCGTTGGCCGATCTCGGCAAAAAGACGACCGGGGTGGCTGGAGCGGATGGGCCGACGACCATCGCGGGCTGACGCCGGCCATCCACGGCCACATCAACCCCCCTATGGGCGTCTCGATGCCGATCTCAGCCGACGAATCGACTTCGAACAGCGCTTGGCGGCGTGAAGCGGAAAGGAAAAGTTCGTGCCCGTATCGAAAAAGCCCCGGAAGAAGAAGACCGCCCCGAAATCCAGCACATCGCATAAGGCCGGCGCTCTGCCTCCGATGCGGGGATCGGCGCGGCATGGACGGGTTCATGGCCGGTCTTTTCGGCGGAGGGCGTGGGAGCGACCCGACGGACGCCGCGCAAGACATCATGTATGAGGCTTGGGAAGCCGACCAGTCGCAGCAACGTATCGCGCTGGCCAGGAAAGCGCTGAAGGTATCGCCGTTGTGCGCCGACGCCTATGTGCTTCTGGCCGAAGAGGAGGCGGGCTCTGTCGAGGAAGTGCTCGACTACTACGAGAAGGGCGTTGCGGCGGGTGAGGTGCCGCTCGGACCGGAAGGGTTTGAGGAATATGCCGGTCACTTCTGGGGTTTTCTCGAGACGCGCCCCTACATGCGGGCGCGGGCCGGCTTGGCTGCCGCGCTCCGTCGGCTTGGTCAGCATCAGGAGGCCATCGACCATTATCAAGCGATGCTCGAGCTCAATCCCAATGACAATCAAGGCATCCGCTACGTGTTGGCCGGGCATTTTCTGGCACGCGACGACATCAAGGCCTTGAAGAAGCTGCTCAAACAGTACGAAGACGATTGCGCTGCTGCATGGCTCTACACGCGGGCCCTTCTTGCCTTCCGCGGAAACGATCCGGGCGCTGAAAAGCTGGCCGAGGAGGCCTGGCTCGCGAACAGCGATGTGCCCGGCGTCCTGTCCGGAAAGCAGCCACTGGTTGCCTCTCCGGACGGCTATATCACCTTGGGCGGCGAGGATGAGGCAGCTGACGACGTTGAGGAAAACGACCAGCCTGGCAAGCCACGCCCGGCGCCATCGAGTGGCTGACCCGGGTGACGGCATCCCTGCTACCGAAGCGCGGCCAGTCGATCGCCTGCGCCAGCCGCACCAGTTCGTGCTTCATGTTGATGATCTGATCCCGCCGGGAGCGGAACAGATCCTGCTCTCGCGCCGCTCGCGTGGTCTCGACGTCGCCGCTCCTCGATTCACCGCCGCTAAAACCGAGTGAATCCACGCTTCGTCATACAAGGGAAATGCAAAATCAAAATTGCAAGAAAAGCTCGCTTAACGATCGCCTTTCTTGCAATACCACGCCGCAGCGGCATTTTGTAGCGCCTTTTGATTGAAGTCACGACGGCTGCTTGCCGGATACTGAAAGCTTTAGCGGCCGAGATAGATAGACCAGCCTTTCGTTGGCTTCCACGTGAGCTCCAGATCGAATGGCGCAGACAGTGGACCCTGCAGGTGCGTAGATAATTTGGGGATCAGCCGACAGCGTGTCCATCGAATGGAGGATGCCGAGAAGATCACCCTTCTTGACAATATCAAGTGCCGCACAGCGGGGCTCGAATATCCCTGGTGCTGGCGAGATTAAAAAGTCAGATGAGAGTGTTTCCAGTGTCTGACCTGATTTCTGGTGACGGAAGCTTGGAAACTCCGCTTTTCCTTCAACAAGCCCGAGGGCAATGAGGGCATTGCGTACGCCAGCTTCATAGATCGACAGCGACACGGCGCCGACTGTACCACCGCCGAACTCCGCGCAAACGAACACCTTGCCCTGGCTGTGTGCGAAGGTATCGAACATTCCCGGCGTATCATCGCGTTCCCAGAGCAAGGTCACAGGCAACTTAAATGCCTCTGTCATCTGAAGTGTCTTGGCCATCAGATCGGCGTCGGCAACCGGATGGGTAATGCTCGCTGGCGGAAACTCCCAATCTGGCCCAAAGCTATGCAAGTCGAAAATTGTTTCCACAGATGGAACCAACACACGCGAAACAGCGTCCGCGATTCGTTCGGTTACTGACCCCTCCACGCGGCCAGGAAACACTCGATTGAGGTCCAGGCCATCAGCCGGCGTATTACGGGTCCATGCCCTAACCGCGAGTGGATTGAGCTCGGGAAGGATGATAACTTTTCCGCAGGTTTGCGCCTTTGGAAGCCAATCAACAAGCCGCCGGGCCACAATGGGCCCCTCCAATTCGTTGCCATGACACCCGCCAGTGATAAGCAGGCGAGGCCCTTCCCCCTTGTTGCAGTAGAAGACCGGGAGCGAAAGGGTTTCGTGATCAGTCCCTTCGGGGACCACAAGATATCCGGTGCTCACGCCGGGTATGTTCAGATCAAAAGTCAGGTGCGGTTTATTCGTCATTGCAACCTCCGTTTAAGGCGTACGCAGCTTTGCGCTGCAATCACAGAATGCAGTTGTATTGGATCCGGTAGCGTGCCGTGGTCAGGCCAATGTCGCTTGAATCGTAATTTTCGTCCCGAATGGCCCTGAGAGTTTTTGAAGTCGCTCGAGTGCTTTTCGCCTGTGCCCAGTCACAAACCGTGGAACCCCACGAGTTGCGAACTTTTTGTAGGAACAAGAGCCGCAATTCACGATCGGTTCTGCTCGAAACGGCTGACGGTTACAATGCTCTAGTAATAGACGGCTCGGCAGCGACCTTACAAATCCTTCTGCCGTGGGATATCCCTTTGCCTCCTCATCGACCGTTAACCTTTACATCGGGATTTGTCCTTGGCTTTCTGCGCCCAAAAGAAAGACGATGTTCCTCCCGATTCCGCATTCTGCTCTTTTGCTTGCATGACGTCATTCGCACTTCGAGCGGCCGTCAAATATAATCTATCTATCTAGAGCATCTGGTTTTGAGATGATCCGAATTCGGGGGATCGCCCTTGTCGGTGCCGCCTCACTGCAGGTTTCGGTGCATCACATTCGGCGACTGATCGCAGCTCGCGTGTCTCGGCGGGCCGTTGCCCGCCGTGCTCGCTGCCAGGTCGGGACCCGTATAGCCGTCTGCGCCGGCTAGCATATGCCCTAAAGCTAGAAAGATGTAGTACGCCGCCGGATACCACGCCAAGCGCGCGGCGCGAGTTTGTTCGGATGCTCATGGCTGTCGGGCCGCCTTTCAAAGCTGTGCGTTCAGTCGAAGTTGAGAAACAGAGCCGTTTCCTTGCGCTTCCAATCGAACTGTTCCGGTGCTCCGCAGTCGGGCAGAATCTCCACGACCGAAAGGCGCAGCATCTGATCGGTCCTCGAGCGGAAGCCGCTCTGCCTCGATCCCGGCGTCTGAGTCCAATAACCAGGTGCATTAGCGACGCCCCATGATGTGAAGCGCTTGCGGTATTCACGCAGTGCGTTGGGTCCGAACCGAGTACCGGGCCTGTAGCCAACACCGCCGTCATAAGGAATGCCGAGGAACGCTACGTCGCCGCTGCCCTGCAACAGATCTTCGCGAACTGGAGATTTGACGAAGGTTGCCAAACCGACCGAGGTCAGATTGGCGATTATATCGCCGTGACATAAGGTTACCTTTTAAAGCTGAATCAATCGTTTACTTCATGACCGACTGGCGTTTGGCGAAAATCGAACCGAGAAATTCCAAGATCATCACGCTGGCCAAGAGGCATGTCCTTCCGCCCTCATCGACCATCGGATTCACCTCAACGAGGTCAAAGCCGACAACATTACTGGTAGCGGCAACGCCTCTGAGTAGCCCGCGAACTTCGTGATAAAGGAGGCCGTCAGGTGTTGGGGAGCCTGTGCCCGGCGCAATCGAGGGATCGAGCCCATCAATGTCAATGCTCACAAAGACATTTCCAAGATCAGGGAAGCGATCCAATATGCCCTTGACACCCTCATCGCGGACCTCGTCCCGGGTAATAACGATCGCGCCCGCTTCCTCTGCATCTCGCACCTGATCGGCGGTGGTGCGAACGTCTCGTATGCCGATCTGGACCATGTTTCGGACGAACGGCAGTTCTTTGATCCGGCGCATGGGCATCGCGTTGGCATGACGGACCCCATCGATCTCATCACGCCAATCCATGTGGGCGTCGATGTGCACGACGTCGATCGTTTCGAAGCGAGAGAACGCGCGGACATTCGGATAACTGACGGAATGGTCACCTCCAACTATCACGGGGAATGCCTTTTGATCGAGAATTGCTTCGATGCTTGAACTGATAAGGCGCGAGTTCCTGTCAAAGTCATAAAAGGCGATGTCAACATCGCCGCAATCGACCATCCGTATTCCGTCCAAGTAACGCTGTCTGTCCTTGATGTCCCAGTAGCCATTTGAAGAGTGACCGCCCCAGGCGCCGTAGCGGACGGACAGATTACGGATTTCACGGGGCCCGAATCTTGTGCCCGGCCGCCAACCGTTTCCTCCATCGTAGGGCACCCCGAGGAATGCGATATCTGCGTCGATCTTGCTGAACTCCTCGACGACTGGAGCCCGAAGAAATGATGTCAGTCCTACGCTCGGCAGGCCTGCGGCGTATCGCGGCTGTGTCATTGGTGTTTCCTTCTCTTGCATGATTATGAGGTTGTGACAGCTTTCGAAATCCCTGGCGTCCGCTCAGGCAGCCCGTCTAAGGGAAGATGGCAGGCGATTCGATACCCTGAGGCGGCCTTCCGCACCGGAGGGATTTCGACTTCGCCGATCGTTCCGACTTGGCGAGGACAGCGGCCTTGGAAAACACACTCCCGCGAGCTTGTCGCGATCAACTTTACATATTTCTGCCTCGTCGGGCGGACGCAGCTCGAACCACTGCAGTCAGTATATGTCACTTGGCGTTGGACTCACCAACATCAAGTCGCGAACGGTACCATCGCGCTTCCAGATGACTAGACGACGTTGCCCTTGGCGTGCACCCGGTTTAAATTGGACCGCTACCCGATGCGCTTTAACGGGCGCTAGCTAGTTTCCGTCCATAAACGCCCATTTTGGTGGTGTTTACAGAGGTTTGCCGCAGGAAGGACGTCGTTTGCGGTACCGGGCCGACGCGAAGTCCCATGGATCGCGCCAGAAAGAACTCGCCGGACGGAAGTTAGTCATGGCTATGGAGCCGGCGCCTGCCGGCGGGGCTGCTGACCCGCGCAATGGCTCGGCATCAGGTCGGTTTGAGACGCGTGCGAAGAGGACGAGATTATAGGCCACGACCGAGGACCAGACGTAGCTCTTGAAGTGATCAAGGCCGCGCCAGGTGCAGCGCGCCAAGCCATAAGCGCGCTTGAGGCATGAGATGTCGGCCTCGATGCCGGCACGGAAGTTGCGCAGCTTGCGGTAAACCCAATTGTGCTTCTAACCATGTCCTCGATCCTGGGGCCGGCTTTCTTGTGGAATGCCATGTCGCGAACGCCCAAGGTCTTGGCTGTAGCCAGATTGTCGCGACTGGCAAAGCCGCCGTCGGCCGCCGCCTGCCGCGGCGCGTGACCATAGAAGGCGATGTGGCGTTCCAGCATCGGCAGCAATCGATCGCTGTCGCGCGGATTGCCCGCCTCGATCACCAGGTCGAGGATCATGCCCGCCGGCCGGCACTTGCTCGCCGGCCAGCACTCGCCGCTCATTCTGTGCGATGATTTGCTCGATCAGCGGCCGATAGTGACAGAGTTGGGCTTGCCAGAGTTCGACGAGCGAAGTGCTCGCCATGGCCAATCGTTCCGTCGCCTGCTTCAGATAGGCCAAGGTCGCGCAGGCGATCGCGATCAGTTCACGGTAGAGTTGGACGCGGTCGTGTCGGCCGCGTGTGAACTGGATCTTGCGGGCGCGCTTCTTGGCCGCGCGGCAATGATCGCGCCATTCCAGGCCGGCGCCACCGGCCAAGGCATCAGCCTAATTCAATAGGCGCACCATGACCCGCACAGCGTCCCACAGCAGGCTGCTGTCGCTCGGGTCGTGCATGAGTGCCGAGGTCACAGTGCTGTCCAGCCGCACGACCGCACCATCTTCCAGTTTTGCCTGACGGGCATTCGACAGCAGCGCCCGATTGATCCCTTCCCAGGTCTCGGGCCGGATCGCGCTGATCGTCCTTTGCAGCACCGACTTCCGCGGGCTCCAGGACCACGGCAGGCGGGCAAAGGCCCGGAACGATGCCGAGTCCTCCAGATGAAATGCCAGCTCCTGATAGGTCAACTGCCGGTATTGCTTGAGAAGCGCGCAACGCAAGACCGCTTCAGCAGGTAGGCCTTGCCGTCCGGTGGCCTGACGCCGTGCCGACCCAAATCTCGCGCCACCAAGCCAAGCAGATCGCGGCGCTCGTCCAGCCAGTGCGACATCGCCTTCAGTTCGTGGCCGATCTCGTGCGTGGCAAAAAGATCGAATATGCTTATATGAAATGGGGTATTCGGCTTGAGCCTCACCCTTCAGACGGCAGTGGATGGTAGAGGTGCTGCGCTTCGCAGCGATGGTAAACGTGGTCCATGTTTTGCAACAGCCACAAGCATCAGAAAGGAAGCGCAGCATGCAACATTATATCGGCCTCGATGTCTCGGTCAAAGAGACCGCCGTCTGCATTGTCGATGAAACGGATAAGATTTGCCGAGAGGTGAAGGTTCCCAGCCATCCCGATGACCTGATCGCCGTTTTGAAAGACCCGTCATGGCAGATCGAACGGGTGGGTCTTGAAGCCGGGCCTCTGTCGCAGTGGCTGTTCGAAGATTTGGCCAGAGGGGGATTACCGGTGATCTGCATTGAGACGCGTCACGTCAAGGCGTTCATGAAGGCGCAGCCGAACAAGACCGATCGCAACGATGCACGTGGCATCGCGCAGATGATGCGGGTTAATCTATACCGTCCTGTGCATGTGAAAACGCTGACGAGCCAGAAGCGGCGAGCCCTGCTGACGGCGCGCAAGCTACTGCAGGGAAAAGCGATTGCCATTGAAAACGACATTCGCGGACTTTTGCGCAATTTTGGGCTGAAGGTCGGGAACGTTGGAGCGGTCAAATTCGAGGAGCGTATCTGCGAGCTGGTCGACGGCATGGCTGATCTCCAGGAGATCATGGAGCCGCTGCTGACAGTGAGGCGTAAACTGCGTTTCGCCCGGTTGGACAAAAAGGTTCTGGATATCGCGCGCAACGATGAAATGTGCCAGCTTCTGATGACGGTCCCCGATATCGGGTGCCGTTGTAGCCCTGGCATTCACGAGCACCATCGACATTCCACAGCGGTTCAAGAACTCGAAGGCTGTCGGCTATTGGGGCTGACGCCGAAGCTCAACGAGTCGGGGGAAAGCAAACGCGTTGGCCGCGTCTCGTTATGCGGTGACGCAATGATGCGAGCGCTGCTTTACGAAGCTGCCCAGACCCTGCTGAACAATGTGAAAAAATGGTCATGGCTGAAGGCCTGGGCGATGAATGTCGCCAAACGGAGCGGCAAGAAAAACGCCACTGTTGCGCTCTCCCGCAGGCTGGCGGTGATCATGCATCGCATAATGAGTGACGGCACCGAATTTTGCTGGACGAGGGATGCTTTGCCGGCTGCCGGCTGAAACCAATCGGATAACGGCGCGGCATAAAAGAAGGAGATAACGGAATCCGCAAACCGGCGGATAGGTGCCCTTCACGGGACGATGGTGAAGTAAGTTCGCTGACTCTCCCGTTCGATCGTAAATAACGCTCAGAACGTATATGAGATTGTTCTACTTCATCATTCTGAACCCATAATGCGAGGGCCGAAGGGCCGATCCCGGAGAGAAGCAAGAGCCTGCGAAAGACATCAAAAGCCAGAGACGCGGACCCTCCGACCACAGAACAGCGGCAAACTCCGGCCCGATGCCCTTCAGGTCGAGCAGCATCGCCGGTGCCGGCGAGACAACCTCCGTGGCCGCGAGCATGGCATCGCGCTCGGTCTCGACCGCCTTGATCTGCTCGAGCAGCAGTTCGAGCCTGTCGAGTTCCCGGCCGACCTGCGCCTGCAGATGGGCCGGCAAGGGTCGGCCGTCGCCGGTCTTGAGCGCCTCCAATCTCTTCCGCCGGTCGCGGCGCAGCGGCTCGTAGCCGGACACGCCCTGGGCGAACAGCAGGCCTTTGACGCGATTGACGTGTCGCACGCGCTCGTTCGTCAAGGCCTTGCGCTCACGCGAGATGCGGCGACGGTCTTCTTCCTCGGGCGTCGGCACCCGGAGCATCGCACACACCCGTGGCTCGCCTCGCTTGAAGGCCAGTAACGCCCGGACCAGCGCCTCACCGTCGATCTTGTCGGTATTTGGCCCGGCGCCGCCGGCGCGAGGTTGCAATCGATGCCGGATCGACGACGTGGCTTTCGATTCCTTCGGCTTGCAGCACGCGATGGATCCAGAAGCCGTCGAGCCCGGCCTCCTGGATCACGATGATCGGAAAGCACTGCCCGGTCCGAGCCTCTGCCTTTTCCTGAGCTCGGCAAAGCGCGCCAGCATGCCGGCGACGTCGCCGGTCGCCACCATATGTTTCGACATCTTCTCCCCGCCACCCGGCGACAGGGAGGTGATCAGCCATTTCGAGCGGCTCAATTCCAATGAGATGAAAATTGCGCCAAGATCGGTGCGGATAGCGGTCGGCGCTTTCGGTCGGTGAGCTGCAACGGTCATGCTTGTCTCCAGAGGTAGGGTGTTTGTGTTTAAGCAACCGCACTTTGCCACAGCGCAGGTCCCTATCCACCCTCCTCATAGGATCTGGCTTGGACGGTGCGTTCTTGGCGCATTGTCGGCTCCGGCGGCTGCAGATTGTGCTTTGGAATCAATGGCATGAGACCAAAGTGTACCTGAAACCGCCGGGCCTGGCCTGCGCAAAACTCCGAGAACAATATCAATATGTTGGCGTTTATGGACGGAAACTAGTCTCTCATGTTCCCTGTCAAGGTTGAAGGCAAGAAGGCTCGCCTGCTTGGCAGGTTTGCGAAGCAGTCGCACCGGCTGAAGCTGCACAGGGCTGGGGGTGGAGCTCAGAGACGACGGTTGATCAGACTCTCATCCGCGGGTTGGGTACCGGCCTTCCGTATCTTCGTCTCGGGGCTGTCCTCGGTCTAGAGGGCGGGCGTCGGGCGCATCGGCTTGGCCACATAACTAGCGACGGGAGTTCCCCACCGTGGCCCCACCCCCAACACTGTGCAGCGGGTTGGGTCGAGACCGGCTATGACGGCGCGACCTCCCGGCCGATGGCCCACAAGAAGGCGGCCATCTCGCGTGCGATCGCAGCCACGACCACCGGCGGTTTCTTGCCGGCGGGGCTGAGGCGACGATAGCGGGCGCAGAGCCGGAGCTGCCCCTTCCAGGCAATATCGCGGACGGCCTTGGGCAGCCCCTCGAGCCGCACCCTCAGGGTCTCACTGACCCTGGCAGGATAGCGGTAAGTCCATGCCGCTTCGACCCGGGCGCGGCGGGCGCGTCGATTGCCGGCGAGCGTAAGGCTCGACCGGCGAACCGTGTCACCGGTCGAGCGCTCCCCCGGGACAAGGCCGAGAAAGGCCATCAACTGCGGCGGCGTATCGAAGCGACGCACATCCCCAATCTCGGCCGCAAATATCAGTGCGACCAGGAACGAGGCGCCGCGCATGGCCTGATAGGCCTCAACGACTCGCGCCATGGACCAAGTTGGCACGACGGCGCGCAACTGCTCATCCAGGCGGTGTAGTCGCTGAGCCGCGTCCTCGATCGCGTCGATCTTCTCCTGGAACACGATCTGCTGCGCGGTATGCTCGAAGTTCTGTCGGGCAAGCCAGCGCCGGTGCGCCAATGTCCAATGACCGCCGTTCTGGTAGATCCGCCCATGGCGCAGAAGGAATGAGAGCAGCTGCTGGCGTTTGCGGCGCAGGTCGTCGGCTGCGGCTTCGCGGGCTCGGACCAGATCGCGGACAGCCTCGTGGACTACGTCCGGCACCCACACCCCGATCAGTTCGCCCGACCGATGCAGTCGCGCCAGCGTGACCGCGTCCCGCCGGTTGGTCTTGACGCGCTCGCCCGGCCGCTTCGGGATCAGGGCCGGCGCAACCACCATGCAGTCGTGACCAAGATCGCGGACCTGCCGGCACAACCCATAACCCGTCGGCCCAGCCTCGAAGCAGACGTGCAGTCGATCATACTTTCTTCCCAGCTTCTTGATCGTCCGCTCTATCGCCGCCGGACTATTCTCGACCTCGCCGACGAACCGGACCTCGCCGGTGCGGCCGCCCTCCGCGATCGCAACCGCGTGCTTCTTCTTGGCTACATCAAACGCGACAAATGCTTCGCTATACTCTCCCATGGCTCGCTCTCCGTGCGTGAGGATCGGCTCGCGAGCAACCCTCGTCTTTTAATCGCACGAAAGGGCGGGCCACCGTTCCCTGCCTCGGAACATGACGTCTAGCGCTGATTAAAGCGCATCGGGTAGCGGTTCAATTTAAACCGGGTGCATGCCAAGGGCAACGTCGTCTAGTCATCTGGAAGCGCGATGGTACCGTTCGCGACTTGATGTTGGTGAGTCCAACCCCAAGTGACATATACTTGACGTGCAGTGGTTCGAGCTGCATCCGCCCGACGAGGCAGAAATATTTAAAGTTCGCGACAAAGCTAGCGATCACAACCGCCCATCAGAAGGTATGGGCAATTAAAGAGGTGAAACCCCAATGCTCGATACTTATCCTACCAAAGGTATGCGGTGGCCCGCTTGGGTGAAGCAGCGTTTGGCGTTCCACGGTGCACCCCTTGGAA